>DAIDIH010000359.1 GCA_027459465.1 Bryobacterales bacterium
TCAGCTCTCAGTACTAGCGCGGGCGCGGCTCGACGCATTGGCCCGCTCGCAGCCGGCGCTCGGCAATCTCGAAGACGCCGTTCAACGACCGCTTGCGCCCGGCGAAGCGTTCCTGGCCCCAGAGTCCCCGGCGATAAACAAGTTGCCCGAGAACCGGTGAAACGGAACACCGGCCGGTGCAACATGACAGACTGGGTTAGCCAGCATAGGATCCGGATCAGGACGCCAGCGGCAGATGCCGACGGGGTGCCCTGCACGTGTGCACATACCACCGAAGCTGGCCGCCTGGGTGTCGACCAGGCGGCCGGCCATTCGGCCCGCTGATTACCCCTTCATTTGCAACGCGGTATCGTGAAGCCACTGAAATCGACCCACCCAACTGCCCACCCATTTTGTTCGGACCCTGGCATTCTCTTCTGTACCCGGCAGCGGAACCCGACTTCCTCTCCTGCTGCGTACGTACTGAGCGGAACCTCGGCTACGTCCGGCACGCTTCCTGCACACACACGCATCACCAGCTGCGAGTCTTTTGCCAATTCTGGCTGACCACCAGTCAGCCTACATCTGATTGGCACAATTCAGCGGTGCCGGAAGTCGATCACGGAAGAAACTGGCGAAGTGGCGTGCGACCAGTTCATCGACGTTGATCTTCCCGGCAGTAATGGGCTAGCCTTCCTCTGTGCTTGTGCCGGCAAAATTGGCGGTATGCACGGCGGGTGCTTGATCGAGGGCTTCTTGGAGTTCGGTCATCTTCCTGATGAACTTATCCATCAGGCCGGTCTTCGGCGCGAACAAGTCGTTGCTCACCGACTCTTCCAACGACATCAGATCGAGTTCGCCGGTGATCTGGAGGGTGCGCAAGGGAGCCATAAGCACCACGATCGCATTGCTCACGACAAACGCTTCCGTGCCGTACCAACTCCTGGCTGGTTCGACAATACGATTTTCGACGTAATGTCGAACGAACGCGGCTTCGAGGTTTCGCCATCGGCCGTCATCGGGCTCTCCGTTTTCCGATGACGCCATAGCATCTCCTATTGTGCTTGCGTCGGCTGGTTGAATCAAAGGTCCGGGTTGGAGCACGTGCGCATAGCAGCCAACGACTGCCGCCAAGGCCGTTTTTGCGACTCTTTCCATCGTGGTGGCGAGGCGCTTGAACGAGTTGCCCAAGTACGAGTGATTGTACTCGTGTGCTATCAGAAGGGCTTCGTAGTTGTTCTCATTGCGCAGGGCTTTGGCCCTCGCCAGCGCATCAGCAAACCAGTTGAACATCGCTGCCGTTGGTCCTTTCGAAACACCGCTCGACCAATAATCGACCAGGTGCTCAAAACTGATTTTCGTCGCGCTGGATACGTTTCCATTTGATGCAAACGATCTTAGCCAGTCCGTCGAGACGGTGCCGGAATGCGATATCGACAATGCTTGCGCTAACTTGTTGTGTTGCGTCGGGAAATCGCCGACCGCAGTGAAGATCAGAAACCGAGCCGAGTGGACCAGCGAATAATAGAAGGCGGTTCCAGCCCAGTTGAGGCGGGCAGCCCCCTGCCGTCGCTCGTCCCGTCTGAGCAGGCTGAGTCCTTCGGCGTAATCAAGTGCTGAGGCAGCAAGCTCGCAAAAGGAGACGTACAGGCGTTGCGCCTTCCTCGTCTCGCTGCTGTTCCAGTATTCGGACGGTCCGATCTTGGGAGAAGATGGCAGAAGGCTCTGATTTATCAACGTTCTATCCTCTTCACCGACACGGACATCTCGTATTCAAACAAGGAGACGTCCGAGAGCCCAGAGCAAGCCAGGACTAGGTCTTCGCTGATCTCCCTCGCTACTATGATTCCCCGGACCGCTTGGCCCGTGTCGGCGTGGTTCTTGGCAATCCACCCCATATACCGCCGCAGCTGCCCCACGGCACGATCGTATCCACGGGAAACCTTCAACTCGATTACTACATAGGCTCCCTTGTCATCCAGGGCCAGGATATCGATGAAGCGGCCGCCGGCGGGGAATTCCACACCCGTAATTCCTTCCTCCTCGTAGAGCCGCAGCCCCTGTTCGAGGACATGCAGGTTCTTCGATAGAAAATTCCGAAGGTCCGACTCGTACGCGAATGAAGCGGCATCCGTCTCATCTGCGCTTTCGATTTGCGAGTCCGGCGCAGGCGGGACGGTGTCGGCATTCGGAGATCCGCGCTGGATGGGCGACGGGTCAGTGGCCGGGTCGTAAATCCGGAAGTGGCTGTCGTCGAGTTGGAAGAAGACGTCATCTTCCCCTGGTTTCGCATAGTAGTGAAGGCGACTCGGCGCGTTCGTTGAGAGTCGGATCAAGTGCGCAGCGACGGTCCCTTCTTTGATCTTCGGATAGCGTGTTGCGAACCAGTTCAGAACGGCTTCTTTGGTTATCACCTGACCCGCCGCAATGGGCATCTCATTGACCATTTGTCGCATGAGCGCGCGCGTCGACTTTTCATAAATGGCCATCTTCGTGATGCTATCACTTGGCACAGAATGAGGCTTCGTCTTGATTGTGCAGCCGCGCTTCCGGTCACTGGTCCAAGCCCATCGGCTGCGCCAGGATGAAATTCCGCCATCAATTTTGGCCCCCGCGTATCGCAGCAATCTGGGATTGATCCTCATCAATCCGGATGGATCGCTGCTGATGCCGACTTCGGTTTCGGCGACGGCTTCGCGCCTCTGTAAGGCGGTGGCTTTTCAAGGGCGCATCGCTCCACGTACTGCGACACAGCCATGCGGCCGTAGCGCTGGCTAACAGTGTGGATTGGCGACTGTAGCCGCGCGCCTGGGCCACTTCTCCGTACAAACGGCCTTTACGCACACGCGATCCGCGGCAAGGATGTCGCGGCCGCGTTGTCTTGGGACAACACATGCAGCAAGCCGCCCGGCGACAAATCCACCGGTGTGAACTGAGACCTATAAGCTCCCCATCTCCTTTAACAGCAAGCGCCACCCTTCCCTATCCTGTCCCGCTTGCACAAAGTGTGATCTCGCTGCATGAACGAGCCGCTCCCCACCGATATCCCAGGGAACCGCTAAATGGAACATCACCGCGACTATCCGAGCATTAAACTTCAAGAATTGTTTGATGCGCCAGGCCTCATGATGTCTGGCCACGATCGCCAGAAGCTCTTGAGTGATAAACGGCCGGCCTTCATCTTCACTCGCAAAGCAGACAAGATCATTTTGTGTAAATACACGGCTCAGTGAGATTGCGACGATCCCGCGCGCATCTTCGTTTCCCGGCTTGTCGAGTTCCTTGCCTAATTGACGGGCTGCATCTTCGATGTTTGGCCACACGCTGCTTTCATAGAACGGACGCTTGCATTCGACCAGAAATGAGATACCACCGAGACGAATTAGAACATCAGGCTCTCCGAGCTCGACTGGAACTCCACGGTTCTTCCAATACGCTGCCAGGAACAACTCGAACATTGCGTTTCGCCCGGTGCTGTTTTTGGGTTGCTCATCCGGAGGAGCGATTGGACCAGAAAGAGCGCGTTCGAGTTTCTCTTTCAACGCTGGGGCACGCTCGCCAGAAAACGCGCGAAAAACCTCGAGTGCCTCCATGGCCTCGAACAGGCCGTGCACGTAGTTGTCGATCACCGAACGCGGTCCTCCGCGTTCGACCTTTTCCCTTTCAGTCCGCGCCTTCCGCACCATCTTCGCGGCCTCATGCCAACGATCGATCTTAGGCTGTATTC
Organism: Bryobacterales bacterium; assembly: GCA_027459465.1. GTDB lineage: Bacteria > Acidobacteriota > Terriglobia > Bryobacterales > Bryobacteraceae > JAJYKC01. Next base: position 3,707 of record DAIDIH010000359.1, read on the forward strand.
CAAGAGAAACAAGCCAAGAGTCCAACCTGTCTAGCGATTCGAGTATGTCATCGAACTTGAACAATTGCATGTTGCTCTAACGGCACCTGGGCGACGAATTTAGACCGGAAAAAGGCGAAATACCTTCTCGCCATCATCCTTCCGCACCAAAACGAAAATCCGGTCAAAGGCGCCGACAGCAGTGCCGATTCGCGACGACGCGGCCCGGACTGCCTCAGCGTACCCGAAATCGATTCCGATCACTGGCGAGTTGTATGCCCGCGCCTTGTCGTAATGCACCAACAGATGGAATTCGGCCATCCCTCCCGGCCTCGACGGATACTTCGCAATCTTATCCTGCACACGATCGCACAGCGCGTCCACCATATCATCTGGGGAATACGGCCCGCCCCTGGGTTCGACGGTTAGCCAGCCGAGCTTGCCCTTTTCCATGGTGGGCGCGACTGTTGGCATGCGGGGATGAAATTCCAGAGAATCAAGGTATTTAGCAAGGACTGGAAACAGGCTGAAGTCGTTCCATGCGAAACCCTGCGGGGACCGCAATCCAGGGTCCGTGTTGCATTTCTGATCGAGACCCGTGACAAGTTGGAGAATCTCCGTCCGAAACTGCTGGGCATCAGCGGATTGGAGCTTTCGTTTCGCATAAATCCAGATCGCTAAGAAGTGCTCCGTATTGTTGGCGCGAGGCGGGTTCAACGCTTGCCGCAGTGACACTTCAATAGCTTCATCACGTTTCGCCGCGCTGCCCCTCATCAAGCCAGGTAGTCAGCTCAAGACCTATCCTGCGGCCGTCCACCAGGTGGCAATCGATATCCGGAGGGTCCTGTTTCGGCTGAGACCAGGTGCGGACTGCTGCATCAGCAAACAAAGGGGCCGCTGCAACGAATTCCTCGAATACTGCTCTTTCTTCCGCCGGATTCCCCATCACCCAAGAGAATAACGCGCTTCAGCGCCGTGGCAATCATGCAAGTCATCGGCAACCTCGGGCGCGCATCCCGACAGCCAACGTTCTGCCAGTTTTGAAGCGTATTGAAGGAGCGACCCGCGCTGTGATCCACGCATAACTTGTTGCTGGCGGCACTGCTCAGAGGCGGAGCTTTCGCACGCCGCCGAAATCCGCCCGCTGGCAAGCGACGGATCGAATCTCTGCAGTATGCCCACTGCGATTTGGGCGGCTTTCAGTCAAAAGAAGTATTTGCCTCCGTGCTGTGATTTTGGCCTGGCACCTGGTTGCTAAATACCTTCGCATCAGGCGGCCAGCCGGCCGCCAGCAATACCTTGCTGAAATCCTGCATCAGAGAGGTGGCATTGCCGGCCTCCTTGATCTCAATTACGTGTCGCTAGAAATCATTTGTTCTCGCATCTTCGTAGGACCCCGGCTGGCCGACGATGAATGCACCACCCCCGACAAACTCAGTCAATCTGTAAAACAATTCGAGATCCATTTGCACTGGAGGCGAGGCGACCGGCTCGTTTCGCATCAGGGACAGAAGCGATTCGTCCTGCACCCGCACCAGAAGCGAACGACCGGCCCGCTGCATAGCCTCACCCTCGTTGTGCTTGATGAAAGTAAGCGGATGGGCGTAGGCTTCGAGAGGACGCGCCGGCTCCCAGCCCATCTCTCGAAAAATGAGCAATGCAGTATGCCAGTCCTTCTCGGCAATCTCGATCATCTGGTCGCGGCGGTAAAGTTCAATGGGATTGCTCCGCTCGATTTCTGGTGAAAACAACCGTTGCTGAATGACTGGTTCATCCTCGTCGTCTGCGGCTTCCTCGACTTTGGCGGCCCCTTTTTCTTCCGGCTCAAGGTCCGGTTCCGCGTCCTCACCGTTCTCGTCGTCCTCAGCGACTTCGAGCAATGGGTTGTCTTCGTCAGTGACCTCAATCTTGTAGCCGCCGCAAGCGAAATCGATGCCTACGACGCCCACTGGAAATGACTGGACATCCGGCACCATCCACAGGGATTCGCGGTAGTCGTCCAGTTCTGAATTCTCTTCCGGTATGGCCTCCCAAGTCATGGTGGTGAAGCTGTCGCCGCCCGTACTGGGCCGATAGAAATGGCCGCCGCTCGAAATGGACAGCCGCTCTCCTTCTACGGCAACTTCCCAGTAGTGCCAGGTCTCGATTTCCCCAAAATTGCTGCGAGGCCCGATAACCTGGACGCTGACTTCGATATCAGGTGTCACTCGCGGAAGCGCGGCTAGTACATGCTGCAATTTTGCGATGCTCACCAATTCTGCCGGGCGGAGCAACTCGGCCGCGGCCACCTTCTTCAACAGCGCCGTTGCCGCGCGCAGGAGATCGCGGTCCTGGTCGTCGAGAATGTACCGTTGAGTCATATCAACGTTTTTTCAGCGACATTCAAGTGCACGTCGCGAATCACTTCGTTGTCTTTTCGGCGGCATAAGGCATCTCAGCCCAGGTCACAGCGAAGCAGGCGGTCGTTTACGGACGAGCCCGAGAGCTTATGGACCAGGCGGGCGGAGCTCTGAATTTCCAACGGCGGATCTGAAGTCGTCGTGACGATGTACTGAAACGGCGGCTGCGCGGAGAGGGATTCAAGAGAGGCTGCGAACCTAAAGAGGCGGTGATAGATTGACTCGCCGAGGTCTGCCTCCCGCGGGCTATCGTGAATTAGAAATGCCGGAACTCCGGCCCGTCCCTCGATACTCATCAGCATCGCGGCGATGTCGAAGACGAGCGTCTTCAGCGACTCCATGGCTTGGCCGCCAACCTGGACGCGTGCCTGCAATCCCTGGCCGGTAAGGTCAATCGACGACTCTACATCGCTGCCGAGGAGGGCGCGGCTCACGAAGACGTACAGATCATTGAACCGGCGCATGACGTCGGAGTGCCGGTCGCGAAGAGCGGATTGCTGATCCCGAAGTTCCTTCTCGCGATCATCAAGGGCGAGGATAGCGCCTTCGGCCTTCGACAATTTGTCTTGAAGGTCGGCGAATTCGCCGACATCATCCTGGAACCTCCGCGCGTCGGATGACTGGCGCCGGCAGGCGTCCCGGTGCTGTTCCGCCAGGTTCTCCAGATCCTTGATCTGTGCTTCGAGCGCGTCTTCCCTCGCACGAAGCGTGGAAATGCGAGCCCTCATGTTCTTCGCCTCGACCGAGTAGTGATCGAGGACGGTCTTACAACCTTCGATGCGGGATGCGAGTTCCGCCTTTTCATCCGCCACGCTCCGGGAATCGCGCCGTTTTATTGATAGCGTGCAGCCGTCAGCAAGAGCGAGGTCGATCGGCACGAAGCAAATCGGACAGAGGTCCCCATGCGTTTCTCGGAGTTCCTTCACCTTCAAATCCGTGCGCTCACCTTGCAAGCCTTGCATCTGCTGCTTCGTGAGTTCCACCTTGGCGTCCAGTTTCTTAGTCTGCTCGTCGACGACCGCGCTTTCCTGAAGCACCCGATCCCGCTCGGTCCAGGCTTCGGCGATCTTCGCGGCAAACGGCCGGGCCGTCTCCTTTTCCAGGCAGGCCCGGAGCTGCGCCTCGGCAAGCGACTGAAGGGCGGCCAGGTCGAGCGGTCCACCGACGGCGCCGTCCTGAGCCAATTGGGCACGACGCAGCAACTCGGCGCGCAGTTCTTCGATCCGCCGCCGTAAGTAGGCCAGATCACGGTCTGCGTTCTGCCGCTTGGACGGAATGCGCTGGCGGTCGTTCTTTATGCGAATCTCGTCGTCGTCCAGAATGCCTAATAAGGCACGTACGCCAGCCAGGAGTTGATCCTTGGAGAGAGATGAAACCGGCGATCCGGATTCCGATCTGGCGTGCCGCCAATCGAGAATGTGGTCAAAGCGATTCTCCTGATCGCGCCCCAGCCAAGCGAGGACGAAGAGCCATGCGGTATCTTGCCAAAGCTCCGGAACAATGCCGTCCAGTGTGGGCGGGCAAACCACGCTGCTGAGGGCCTCGAGTAAAGGCGCGATCCCGGTGGCGGCTTCCTTTGATTCCGCCAAATCCTCCAGGCGGCCCTCTCGCCGGACAATGTGGCGGCGTGTCTGGCCGATGGGGCGAATCACTGCCCAGACTGTTCCGCCGATAAGGATCTCCGCACCGACTGACCCGTTTGGAAACTTCGCGACGATCGTCCTTCGCTGGTCCTCGCTCGCAAAGGTGGCTTCTCCCAGGCAGTATCGCAACAGGCGGCAAAAAAGCGTCTTGCCCGCGCCATGGCCGCTGTCGGCATTCTGTCCGACGCTGGCGGCACCAGATCCAGGGTCGGGCGACCAGATCACATTCAGTCCCCGCCGAAAAGAAACATCTCGGATTGGTTCGCCTGGCTGAGCCCACAGCACAACCCGTCGAACCCATAGAGGGGGCTCTCGTCGAGAGTCATGAACTGAGATCGTCAGTTCGGGCTTAAGAAACAGCTCTTCTTGCCGTGCCATCTTCGACGCTCCGCAGGAACTCGGCGAGCCGAAGTTCCGTCTCTTGTTCATCGGCGAGCTGCAAGGCCACCTGAACGGCCATGTCTGCCCTTCCGGCAAGCCATTCCTCGTCCGCGGGCGCAGGCGCTTTGGACGTCACTGACCACAGGCCCGAGGATTCCACCAGTGCTCCTATGGACTTGAGGTAGATAATCGCATCGCCCCAGAGTTGATCCGTAGCGCCTCGCCTGAACCGCGAGATATCAATGACGTTCTTCTGGATAGGCTGTGCTCCGGGGCCGATGACGCGAACCCAGTCCCTCAACCGGGCCTTATCGAGAAACGCCAATGCCATGGCCGGATTACGCATGAAGTGGACCGCCATCCAGACGCGGTGGGGATCGATGGGTCCGCCGAAACGATGGAGAACTTCGGCTATAGCAAGCAGGACGAAGTTGCTGGGTTGAATTCCCGGCGGGGTGGCCCAGGCACCGCTCGCCACGAGATCCAAACTCGGCACCCCGATCGGTTCTGCGACAGGCGCGGGCACACCACTGGTTTTCACGGCTGCTCCAGTCGGCAGCAATGCAATCGGGTCGCGCGGCGGCAGAGAGCGCTCCAGAACGTCGACCTCCTCGGGCGTGAGATTGAACGCCTGCTGGACCAACGAATTTAGGCGTATCTCGATCTCGGATTCCTCGGCAACACTTGTCACCGAGGATTGCGACAGATCGAGCAAGCGCTTGGTGAGGGACTCTATCTCGGCGCGAAGTGACACCTTTGCGTCGGGTATCGGCAGCGCCAAGAGGAATTGGACATCGACGCTAACCCCATCGTCCTTCATGTGCTGGAAGGTCCGGTTGATGACCCACCAGGCCACTCGCGAGTTTAGAATCGCAAGCAAATACAAGTCTTCAGATGGGACGAACAGAACCTTGTTGTTTACGTAGTGGCCTTCACTGTCGAGAGCGAACTGAGAGAAGTATGCGATGCACTGAACAACGATCTTCGGACCGTCAAAGGCCTCGTAGTAATCACACTGCCGGAGCTCCCACCAGAACCTGCCTTTGTCGGCTCGCTTGCGAAGCGGTTCCTCAAAGGCTTTCAGATGCCGGTGGACCGACGGATAACACGTAGCAAACGTCTCCTCGCCTGCCGACTCATTCGCTGAATCTGACCAAGGCCAAACACGGTTCTGGCTGGATGGGATCACGATGTGCCACTGGTCACCCCATTCGCTGGTCCAGCGCTTGATATCCCGTCCCCGTAAGAACTTCTTCAGCAGAGGCGTGCAATTGGGATCTTCTTCAACCAACCGATCTCTGGCCGCAGTGTCAAGGTAGAACGCTGTATTCAGCCCGGTCAACAGCCCGCGGATCGGCCGGCGGCCTGCGTACTCGACAAGGGGCCGTCCGGTAGCCATCAACCGATCCAGCAGGCGGCTTATTGCCGTGCCTTCGAGTTGCCATCGGTCGCTTCGCAAATCCCTGTGGTAGACCAGGATGGATTTGGTCCGAATCAGTTCCGGCAAGCCAAATTTCTCACGCTCCGAATCATGAGCTTCAACGAAACTAAGAGTCGTGTCGTCGGGTACGCGCGTTGGCACAGGCTCAAACACAACTGCCGCTGGGAAAGTATCCGCGGCCGGGAACAAGTTTCTGGAGTGCCCAAAATCCACGAGCAGAAAAAGCCGAGAGCGGTCTCGAAGTAATTCCCGCAGCCCTTCAGCGTAGGTCGCGCGGAACCATTTATTCGGCGTCAGCATTCCCACCCGACCCCGTGCGGCTGTCACTGTCAATGAGCGCTCCAGGAATAGAACGGAGGAATCCGCTGTGCTCCGGAAAGACTCGAAAGTAGCAAAGAACTTCTTGTCGGCCTTGAGCGTCTCTTGCCGCACCCAAGGCGGGTTACCCAGGACTACGGTGAAACCGCCATTCCACCCAGTCGCGGTATTCAAAGCTGATTCACCGGGCCGGGGCAACGAGAATACGTCTGGAAACGCCAGATGCCAGTGAAAGAAGCGGTATGCGCTGGCCAGTCGCTCCACCTCCGTCTGCAGCCATGGATCGACTGCATGCGGGTTCCGCTCGATGCGGCGGAACACTTCTTCCGTGATGGCGTACGTAGTGTTGCCACTCTTCCGCCAGGCAAAGGCCGCGCACCAAGTATCAGCCCAGAATTTCCCGAACAGATACCCGCTTGACCGGACTGCTTCCTCGTAAATCCTCTCCTTCTGGCGCACGCCTTCGATGGTGTCGTCAGACAGGTTGTCCAAACTGAGAAGGCCGGCTGCGAAGTTGCCCAACTGGTCCCACGGCTGAAGATTCTCGTCGAACAAACTCTGGCGCCCAAACCGCTCCTGTTGGTTGAGTTTCTTGTACCGCTGGCAGACCTTCTTGTCGTCGCCTTCAGCCGGGTCGAAAGCCTCGTCGGGGATACCAGCGCTCAGGAGTGCCGGCGTCGCGCCGATGAGGCTGTTGCCACATTGGATTCGGTGATCCAGGAACGAAAGCGGCTTGCCGGGATCGAGAGCCTCCAGCCACAGATTGACCTTGCACAGTTCGACCGCCATTGGGTTCACATCAACCCCATAGATGCAGTGCCCGATCACGTCCCGGAGCGCCTTGCGTAACGCGTCCGGGGAGGGCTCCTCGTCACCGGTCCTGGCGGCGGCCAAACGTTTCGCAATACGATGAGCGGCGGCGATCAGGAAATGGCCGCTACCGCAGGCTGGGTCCACGACCTTCAGCTTCAAAATCGCGGCTTCGGAATCCGGTGCTTTCCACGCTTCGTCAAGGACGGATTCCAGTGCGGCATCGAGCAAGCAATCGATCAGACTAGTGGGCGTGTAGTAGCTACCGGATGTCTTCCGCTCATGGCCGCTGGCAGTGGTCAGACCGAACAATGGCGCGTCCACGTTCAATTCGGGTCGCAGTTCCAATAGAGACTCGTAGACGCTCCCAAGTTCCTCGGCCCCCAAATTCTTGTAATCAACGCTCCGCAGGGCGCCGTCGGCTACGGTTACAGCCAGGGCGCGTACGGCATCGAGCAGGTCGTGATTGGCAATATCGCAGCGCTCAATATCGGGCATGGCCGTTGGCGAAAACAGGAAACTGCCGAGCGCGGGTAATGCCAAGTCCGGGCAGCCCACGTCGGAACCCAACTTCTGCATCACGAGCCGCAGCGTGACGTACAGATCTCCGTGCCGGGTTCCACTCCGGCGCTCAGCCAGACGGCGTAGCCTGGCGGTGGAATAGTGACGGACATAGCGCAGACGCGCGGCTTCCCTTTCCTCTCCCGGAAGAAGCAGCAGGGCCCGGTCCTCGGCGACGAACAGGAACAGCAGGCGGTAGACCAGCCGGAGGACCTGCCGGTAATAATCCTGCGCGTCGAGATCACCTGAGCGTAGCCTCGCCCGAAGCGCACCATTTGCCGGATACGCCAGAAATCCCCGGCCAAGGCAGGTGATCGCCTCTTCGACGCCCGTTCGAAGTTGCTCGAGCGCCCGAACCCCTCGCTCACGGGAAGACTGCGACCACTTCTCCAACCAGCAATCGGAAGCTAATTCCGCCTCGACCCGCGACTGGTGACACAACAACCATAGGAGGACGAAGTCGGAATAGCACTCACCTAGCATCATCGCTTCCAGGTCGAATTCAACGTAACTCTGACGCGTGAGGCTGACGTTATCGCGAAGGATGCGGAGCTTCAGTCCGTTTGAGATGATGCCCCAAAGATGATCCTTCGATCGGTTCAGGAATTCCTGCAACAGGCTGTGCGGACTGCTGCGGGAGGCGCCGGCGACGCGTTGTGACGGTCTGTCGAGGTCGACCCGCAAGCCCAACAAGTGAATGGGAGTATGGTGCCAGCCGTGAGAGATGGCATAGGATTTGCTGTCGATTTCGGCGGCCTTGACCGTGAGCAGCCGGCCATAACCCAACTCTTGGAAAACCGGCAACAGCCATTTCTCGCGCGTAAGCGTGGTGCCGGCGTCATTGGATGGCAGTCTCTCACTGGCAGTGCGAAAACCGGACCATGCTGCGAGTAGGCGGTTCCATGCGCGGTTGGTGGTCTCGGTAATCTTCTCACCAGCCGGCAAATGATATGCCTCCGGCGTAAGACCACCAAGATCCGGATCGCCGGCGGCGATTCGTTCCAGAAGGTCCGATGGCAGTATGGCGCCTTCCGTGCGAACGGTGAGGAAGAGGTCTCGCGAGCGGGTCTGCATCGGATCAGCTTCCTTGAACGGCGGGCAGGAAGACATAGACGCCGAGCACGTCCGGTGGAAGCTGCGGTTCCACCCGATACCGGACGCCCTGCAATCGCGCCGCGATTCGGACACGCGAATGTGCTGCCAGGAGTTCCTCGCCACGCTCGACAGCGAATCGGTTAAGATGAGGTTCGATGGCCGGGAAATCCTGAATTACCCTGGCAACGAAGGCCGCTGCCTGGTCCGGGTTGATGTTTGCTCCGGGCTCGGCAGTCATCAGGGAATCCGCCGAACTGCCTGGAAGCCACTCGGCATTGGCTGGCGATCCGGCAAACGCGACCAACTGGCTGTCCTCCGCCAGCATCGGGATCTCTTCGGCGCCTCTGCGGGTGATAATGTGATACCGCAACCGGAGCAGCAAGACCGTTGTGCGACGCGAGACCGCGCTGGTTCGAATGGCGCCGCAGCGCCGGGCGATACCATCCAGCTTTGAATCGAGGGCGGTATCCATCAGGTACGCCGCGAGTCCTTCCACAATCGGATGCGTGCGGGTAAGGCAGATTTCTCCCGCCCGCACTGGCGGCGAGAAACGGACTGAAAACATGCCATGCTTGGCATCGCCGTTCCGCAAACGCAGCGCCTCACGCAACGCGCGTGGGCACTCGGCCACATCCAGCTTCACAACGCCGTTTTCACTGATCACCGCCCGGTGCGCAAGTAACGCGTCCTTCGTGAATCGGGCGACGTCCAACGCAGATCCTATGGCCGACCGCACCGCCGCGAGTTCCCGCTCAACTTCCTCCACATTGGCGCTTAGCGTTTCCTGGGCGAACATGGTACGCGAACGTTTTTCCCGTTCGGCACTGGCCTCCCATTTCTCGAAGAGTGCCTCCTTTTGAGGCTGAAAGTACTCCTCGAAACCGAGCAACAACTGGTCCTGATTTCGCGGTTTTTGCCGAAGCAGCAGTCCTTCGAAGACGGCCTCGATGACCTGCTCGGTATCCACCGGCACGGGCACAGAGATGCCAAGCGAGCTGCGGATCTTCTTGTGCTTGCGAATAAGAACATCGAGCACGATCCCGTCAATCTGGTTGTCGGTGCCATAGTAGGTCACCGCCCGTACCTTGGGGCTGGGCTGTCCGTAGCGGTCTACGCGTCCTTCTCTTTGCTCGTGTCGCGTTGGATTCCACGAGAGGTCGTAGTGGAGTACGGCGTCGAAGTCGCCTTGCAGGTTGATCCCTTCACTAAGGCAATCCGTGGCCACAAGGACGTGCTTCGACGATTTTGCCAGAGCGGCGATCCGTAACTCGCGCTCGGCAGGAGCCACCTCCCCGGTCACCGAGGCGACGTCGACATCCTGCTTGAGTTTCGTCCGGAGGGCCGCGGCTACGTATTCCGCTGTGGCGATGAAGCGGCAGAACACGATTGGGCGAAAGCCATCGCGCAACAGGAGTTCTATCATCCGAATGGCTTTCTGGACTTTGGCGTCTTTGTCGCCCTGGAGGGCTTCGGCTTCGCGGGCCATCTCGAGCAGGCGGCGACGGTTCTTAACGTCCTCACCTGCTTCAGAAACCGTATCGCTGCCCGGAACGACGTCCATCGCCTCCGCCGCGTTATCATCCAGCAGGTCAAGGACAGTGCGGCGGCCGAGTTCATCGGCCTCTTCGGCAGTTTCCGTATCCAGCGTCGCCGCGCGAGTTCGTAACGTCGCTGCGGCCGCTACGGGGCTGGATGCCAACGCGCGTAGCATGGCAAGGACCGACCACCACTGGACCCGCTGGTGGTGTGTGGCGCCACCGGTGGCCGCCACGGTCTCGCGCGCATATTCCAGCACTTTGGCGAAGAGCCGCCGGTATTCGTCGGTCAATTTGTAGGTTTCTTCGGCGTCTTCGCGCTCCGGAAAGGGAGTCTCGGATTTTAGGAAGTGGCGGATGTCCCCCCGCCGGCGCTGCACAAGGTGCGCAGCAAGGCGGCGGCGGTGTTGCTCATTCCCTTTGCCGGTGAGATCTTCCGGGAGGTTCGCGAAATCGGGATGCAGTAGTTTGAGCAACGACCGGAATGCCTGCTCGTTGCCGCTGTGAGGAGTTGCAGTCACCAATATTAGGTGGCGACCCTTTGCGGGATCGGCCAGACCAGAGATGAGCTGGTGGCGCTGATGACGACCGCCCCGGCCTTCGCCGCCGTATGCACAGGTGTGGGCTTCGTCGACGATTACCAGTTCGGGACACGTGCGCAGAAACTCGTCACGCCGCCGCTCGCTCTTGATGAAATCCAGCGACACGACTACGAAGTTGTGAATGTCAAAGAGGGACTCTCCGACCCGGCAATTACGTTCCAGGCGGCCAGCCGTGCCTGGGAGGACGAGTTCTGCCTGGATCTGGAATTTCTCACGGAGTTCGGCGTGCCACTGCTCGGCAAGTTGAGGCGGACAGAGAACCGCGAGGCGTTTGACTTCGCCGCGGTCGAGTAACTCACGGGCGATCAGGCAGGCTTCCACCGTCTTTCCGATGCCCACATCGTCGGCAATCAATAGCCGCACCGGATCGAGTTTGAGCGCCATCAGCAGAGGCACAAGCTGATACGGCCGCGGATCGATTCCAAGGCGGGCGAACGAGCGGAACGGGCCCGCGCTCGACCGAAAGCCCAGGCGAACCGCGTCGCGCAACAGTCGGCAGGATCGATGGTCACCGACCTGCGACGGATCGGGGAGGTCGAATCGTGCGGGTTCGACTGCTTCGAGGGGAAGGTAGACACCAGCGATCTCTTCGTCCGTGCCGCCCAAGGGCCGGAGGATAAGCATGTCTTCTGCGGATTCGGGGAGTACGACCCACTCCCGGCCCCTGGCCTTCACCAGCGATCCGACTGCAAAGCTCACGAGTGTCTCCCGAACACCTGAGGATAGAGTGCGACTCGCGCTTCCCAGTCTTCTTCATGACCGAAGCGAATGACGGTGTAGCCGAGATCCTCCATAGAATCAGTCTGGGCGCGGTCGCGCGCTTGTCTTTCGGGAAAATCATGCGGAGGCCCATCGATGTAAATGGCCGCCAGGCAGTCTTCGTAGAGAAAATCGGGCCTGGCGTGGCATGCGTCGATGCGCGGCTGGGCTTTTGATGGCAACTTCAGACTGGCGGCTTCCAGGTAGTGCAACCAGCGTCGTTCGAGGCCGCTTTCGCAGAGACGTTCCAGCCCCGCCAGATGCTCATGGAGTGGTTGGTGAACGGGAGACGCGATCACGCGAGCACCGGACATCTGAATGAGCAGTTCCAGAATCGCTTTGCGGTCCAGCAACTTGTGGTCGCGCTGATTGCCGTAGTTCATGAGGCAGTCGTAGCAGGCCGCCTCACAATCTTCCCGCGCTCTAGGTGCCCGCTTTCGGTCCTCAAAGGTCACCGGGTCGAAATGGCAGATCTCTAGTGCCTTGCGCGCGACATCCTGGAGTACTTCAGGGTCATCCAAGAGGGTGCGCAACACGCCCGCTCCACCCTCCGCTGCTTCGTAGAAAAGAATGAGTCGGCGTTCGTCCTCGTTCGGCAAGGCTTCCACTGCTAATTCGCTGTCTTCGAGTTGGAATCGTACCTGCAGGGCAGCTTTCATGGCAGCGGCAAGAGACGCCATCATTGCAGGCGGGAGTTTGCCCGCGGGTTCCAGCAACAGGCAGTTGCGGCGATCTTCGACGTACGGTACCACTCGCATGGTTCGCGCCGAAAGTGGATCGGGATCGTCATCATCCGAGGCAATCTCGTTCGTGGCCCAGTAGCCGCGTTCGGTATCGAGCAGAAAACCGTGCTGCTCCTTGTTCTTTCGCCGGCGCCAGCCGAGATTAATGCGCCAGATAGTGGCTGCCGAACCCAAATCCAGACGGGCCAGAATCGCGCCGTCCCGCTCAACCGTGGCAACGCGATGAGTGGGCCGCCCGGCGCTCTCCGTGAATCGGACGCCTGTCTTGAGTTCGAAGCCAAGCCGCAGCCGCTCTTCTTCGTCGGAATTGATACGGTCGGTGCGTTTCGTGGTGACGTTCTGAAGACGGAACAGCGAATGGAGAGGCGTTCCAAGCGGGTTCTTGCATCGTTCGCAAAGATCAACTCCGTCGCCGGACGCAATGGGATGGAGATACCCGCAGGACTCACATTGCTTGGCACGGCGCGTAGCGATCTCCTGATTCTCGCCGACGGGCAGGATAACCCGATTGATGCGGTAGCGTGACCCCTCGTGGTAGACGACTGCTCGCGGGCCAAACTCGGATATTGCCAGGAATCGAGGTCGCGAGAGGTACTCCTCGCGATTTTTCGTCTGACGGCGACCCGGAATGAACGCTGAGAGCGGGAGGCGAGGAAAGCTATAACCGGGCAGAAACCCTTCACTGGCAAAATAGCGATAACTGTAGAAATCAGACTGAACGACATTTTCCGCTTCCGTGAGGAGACGGACTTGTTCTTCAGCCTCTCGCCGGAGCCGTTCCGCCTGTTTCTTTTCCTCCGGACTGCGGGTTGCGTCCAAGATGATCTTGCCCTGGAGCCGGGCTTGGGCATGAGCAGCGCGATAGAGGTCACGCCAGCGCTCGCAGGCCTGCTCAAAGTTCAGGCGAACCTGGGCAAGGATCTTGTCAAGCCATCGGCCTGGATCGCCGTCAGTGAACGGAAGCGCCTCGCCTATGCATGACAGGACCCGCTCGGATCGAGCCTTGGCTTTGGCCTTCGCGTGCGCCGATTCGAGATCGTTTATTACTCCTGGGAGAAGCTCCAGAGTGGGCTCGTCTCCAGATAGGTCGAGAATGTCTTTGAGCGTTCGACCCAGACCGAGACCTGTTTCGGCAAGCCAGATCGAGTGGACATGAGCGCGCAGGAGATCCTCGTTCACCAGGTCGAGCCGAGGTGGCGTGACGGCGCCCGCCACCATGGATTCAGGCCGCTTGAAGAAATACTGATCGTGCGGGCTCCCAGTAGAGCAATACGAGAACACCAACGCAGGTTGCCCGCTGCGGCCCGCACGCCCGCTTCGCTGGGCATAATTCGCCGGAGTCGGAGGGACGTTGCGCAGGTTAACTGCATTCAGTTCTCGGATATCGACGCCCAGTTCCATCGTGGGAGAGCAGTACAGAACGGGAAGTTTCGCCTCAGCGAAACGCTGTTCGCGATCAATCCGCAATTCGGCGGGAACCTGGGCGGTGTGCTCACGCGCCTCCAGACCTTGGGCCGTTTGCGCTACCCGTTTGTAGAAGTCAACAAAGAACGGGTTGGTGCGGCCGCCAGTCGCAGGAGCGTTTGGTACCCGGATGGGATCGTGAAATGATCGTGTGCCATCGCCGGCCAACCACAACAATGACGAAGCCGCGAGCTGGTAGCCCGCCACATCGTCGGCGTTACGCGGTTCGACCACCTCCTTTACGATTCCGGCCAGGCGCAAGAGCCCCAGTAGTTGCCGGATGATCGGCTCCGTTTCATTCAACGGGATTCGTTGGTGAAACTCCGGGAACGTTGAGGAACGGCGCAAGTACTGGCCGAATCCGCCGCGTGCGGATACATAAAGATAACCGCCGTAGTCGTCGTGCTCCAGGATCTGGCGCGGGAAGAGAATGGCCGCATGTTCAAGTTGCTCGCTCTCGTCGATGGCCCATGGCTCGCGGAGATGTTGACTGCTCTGCTGCCGGATTCGTTCCTGGTAGGCGGAATCGAGATAGTCGACCTGAATGGCAAGCTCGCGGCGCATGTAGTCGAGCAGGACCTTCGCCACTTTCAATCTTGTTGCTGGCAGAGCACCGGCCAGCGCCGGATGGCAGGCACTCCATTCTTCTTCTGCTTCCGACAGTTCATCTAGCGATTGGTAGCGAATCGCCAGCAATCCACACTGTTCGAGATTCGGTAGCGTGATGCGCCACCCCCTCTTCAAATCCCGGTACAGCCTATAGCCGAGGACGACGCGGAAAGCGGCCTGCGTGTCTTTCAGCGCCTGAAAACGCACCTGGGGATCGCGGGCGTACAGATCGAGAGGCAGTTTCAGCGCCTGGAACACCTTCTCCGGCAGCGCGTCATGCGGAACGCCCTGAGCGCCGGCCTCGAACACAGCCTTGTACAAAGCCGACCGCAGCAGTCCAATTTCGATGAAGTCGTTGAAGTGGCCCGCCTGGAGAGAGGCATCCTGCCGGTTATCCGTGAAGCTGAGAAGCTTCCGTGCACGGTCGTTGAGGGTGGGCTCATTTTTCAGACTGCGGATTGACGACAGGCTCAAAATCGTTGTTGCAGTGCTCCTGCCTTCTGAACTAAGAGACGACAGCTTGGCGAAATCCGATCTCTGGCGCGCACCGTAGGAAACCTCGCAACTCAGACAGAAACGGAACGGTGCAGGAATGAAGCTCGCCTCCAGCCCGTTCTCGTCCTCCGTCCCATCCGAGGCGATCCGAACGATGGCGGGCACGTCGGGTCTCCGGCTCCTTTTGATCCGTCGGTCGTCACGGTGTTCCTCGAGCCAGTCTTCAGGCAAACGATCCATGAGTTCGTCAAGATCGGTCGGCCACGGACTATCAGAGCTCAGATACAGGAATCCGGGGACGGAATCGCCATCATTTTCCGTGTCGGACAGTTCACGAGGTTCAAATATCCGGGAGCCAGGCGATCCGGCGTTCGCTGCACGGACGCAGTAGTATTCCTGCCCGCATTCCCGGCAGAAGACCAGCGGCAGCAGAACCCGTTTCCGATCGCCGGGCACGAATTGCTGCCCGTGGACAGTAATGAATCTCGACTGTTCGGGTTCCAGCGACCCATACACGGTGTCGCCGCGACTGATGAATTGATGTAGCCGAAACGCGAACGGCGGGAATCCCGTGTCGGGGTTCTTCGAGCACCGATAGGAGGCGAGAAGCATCTCCTGCAGCACCTTGTCACACTGGCCCTCCGGAAGCGACGTGGCCGCTGCCAACTGGACGGCCGCTCCGTCGTTTCCTGAAATGCTCCTTGGAGTGGCCCGGATCAGCCGCTGAGTACCATCCTCATGCCTCAATCCGAGGTTGGCCTCAATCCAGACCGCGAGTGGATCGGAAACAAACGATTCGTAATCGCTGGGTGGTGAGTCGCTGGCGATAATGCGCTGCCGCAGCTTCTGAGTGAATGAATCTGCGTGAAGCGGGCCCAAATCCGTGGCAGGCCGAAGTGTCTCGCCGATTACGTTCTCGGGTTGCACCTCGGCACCGAAGAACTTGGACGCAATCCGGGCTACCTCTACTCGCTGTTCGTCGTGCGACCCGGCCCCGGCAAGGGTCGCGGACGTTCCAACGTACTGCAGAGTATCCTCGCCAATCCGATCACGAACCCGTCGGATCAGCATCGCCACGTCCGCACCCTGTCTGCCGCGGTAGGTGTGCAATTCATCCATGACGATGAACTTCAAACCCCGAGCCGACTCCACTAACCGTTTTTCGGCGGGCCGGGTGAGAATGAGCTCAAGCATCACATAGTTAGTAATAAGGATGTCCGGGGGATCGGCAAGGATGGCATCCCGCTGCGCGTCCTTCTCCTGTCCGGTGTACTGGGCGAACCGCACGGGCGGCTTGTCATCGGGGTAACCGTAGTAGAGGAACTTCTTCAGCTCTCCGTACTGGCTGTTCGCGAGGGCATTCATCGGGTACACGATGATGGCCTGGATACCGCGACGGCTCCCGCGGTGGAGGATGTGGTTGACGATTGGAACGATGTACGCGAGGCTCTTGCCCGAGGCGGTTCCGGTGGTCAGGATATAGTTCTGCCCGCGAACGGCAACGCGAATCGCTTCCGACTGATGCTTGTAGAGCCGCAACGCCTTACCGGCGTTATTGGGCCCCGGCTGCTTATCCTTTTGGAATACGTTGGCGCACTCGTCGTGCAGAATCCGGGCCTCCACCAGCTCGTCGATCGAATCACCTGGTTCGAACGCCGGGTTAAGCTGGATCAGCGGATCCGGCCAGAGCAAGCCGGACGCCAGACCGCTCTCCACATGAGCGCGGATCCTCTGGTCGCGAATATGAATAAACCCGCGGATGTATTCCGCGTAGTCGGCCACCAACTGCCTGCGAACTTCGAAAGCGTCCATGGTAGTTCTTCTGCGGCGCCATGTCGTTTGGAACGCTCCAAGGCGGCCAAGGCCTTCAAAGGCAAGAAGACCAGAGACTCATAATCTATCACCATGACTGCAAACAGGGCCGGGCTCAGGCTGCCGGCGAAAGCGGTCCTGGCAGAGGAACAACAGCCCTTTGGGCATGCTCTGCCCAACCGCGCCCACGATGGAAAGGCCACGGCTTGGCTGAGGGAGCATGGCCAGGTGCTGGAAAGAGGATATTTTGAAGCGCCCTCAGGTTAGCTCGCCAGCCACTTTGCGTAAGCCCGGATGTCAATCATCGGAACCGTGGCGCTGCTCTGCAGGAGCGCGATGAGCTCGAATAAGAATGCCGTCGCGGGTTTGCCAACCGGGCTAATTGCGTGGCACCCACCGTTGCCACAGCCGAACATCCCATGCGCGGCCACACAGCCGATATCGAGGCGCCCCTCAGCTTCGCCATGACCGAGGGTGTCCAGCAGCGGCTGGCCCAGAGGCGGCTTCCAGTCGCTCTCAAAGGTGAGAAGGCCGCCGAAGATGTGGGGCAGGGGCCTGGGAGGATAGGTGCCTCCGGCGTGCGGGATGGGCAAGCTCGTGCGGTGAAGGCGCCGCACGCTCGCGATCTTCTTCTGAGCGTAATGGACCAGGTCGGAACTGATGGTCTGCTTGGCCTCGAATACGGCGTATACGCTCTCCGCAGGGATGATGGTCTGGCCTTCATATTTGAAGATGAACGGCGAGTACTGTCTGTCGAACACTACTACGTCGATCTGCTCGCTGAAGGTGCCGGCGCTGTCCACGACGTGCGCCTTGGCCGCCTGGTAACGCTGCGGAAGATAGGTCTGGAACAGTTCCAGCCACACCTTCTCGCTGGCATCGCCCTTGGTAACGGGATGCGCGAAGGACCGGCGGGCGATCGCCAGCCGACCTTCAATGTCATCGTGCAGGCTGGACAGCAGTTTGATGAGAGACCAGTCATTCACGGTGCAGCTCCTCACGACAGCGGGAAATAATCGCCTAGGATCTCACGCCACAGCCGCAGTGCCTCACCCTGCCGGCCGGTTTGCTCGGCCCTGGCCGCCAGCGCCGCCTTGCGCTGTGCCTCCTGAAGCGCCTTCCGGGCGTTCGTCACCAGCTCCGGCGTCATCTGATCGGAGACCGGAGGCCCAAGGTTCGCCGGATCGGGCCACTCCCGGCCGATATTCGCCTCCATCGCTGCGAAGAGATTGCGCACTTCGTTGGGGTAGCTTGAGAATGGCGGCTCGACCAGATCCTCAGCCATCACTTCAATCAGGAAAGACGGCTTGATGGGCTTCCCGTTCGCCCGGTTCCAGCCCTTGACCATCTTTACCAGCGGCACCCAATGGCCGCCCATCTCGTTGTTCTTTGCGGTGGCCTGTTCCTTGTGCTTTCCCGGGTTCGTTTTGATCCAGGTGCCCGTCACTTTATCCGGTATCTCGTATTCGTCATTGCCCGACTCGAATGCGGGGACGGTGTCGATGCTGAGGACCTTGCCTTCGTGGTCCTCCGGGTAGTACGTCTTCTCAAACTGCACCGTCACCGCGCGCCGGCAGATCTCCGTCTGGTCCTTCTCGGAATATTTCTTCCGGAGGCAGCTGTCGAACGCCTCCAGGATTTCCAGGGGCGGCTTATCGCGCCGCCCTTTTTCCGTGTCCGACAGCACGAAAAGGATGTCCACATCCTTCAGCGGTTTTGTTTTCGTGTGGCGTTTGTAGGAGCCGGAAAGAAAGTCGGTCTTCACGTCGAAGCCGCCGCGGATGCAATCGCGCACGTCGCTATGCCGCCGCGCCGCATCTTTCCTCTCCGTCTCGCTCAGTTCGAGCCTTTTCCGGAACTTCTCGAACGCCTCCGTCGTGCTGAGCATGCTACCTCCAGTAGGTAACGCCGGCAGTCATGTGGCCAGTCGCGATCACGGTTCCCGCCTGGCGCGCGGACATGCCGTCCGTGGAAAGAAAGGTGCAGGTCGTGAAACCGGACAGTGCCGGGGCACCGGGATCGGTGCAGAGAAGGATGCGGTAGGTGCAGTCGGTGCTGGGCCTTGCCGACTTTGCGATCAGCTGGCGCAGGTAGGCTTTGTCGAGCCACATATCGTCATCCACGCCGGAGCCTACGTAGCCGAGGGGGAATTCCCACCGCGCGGAGGCCACCGACAAATGCGGCCGGAAAAACTCGACCACGATGTTGTTCAGGTGGCCAGAATGCAGCCAAGTCTTGATGCCGCGCTCGATCGTCTCCCAGTCCTGCATTAGTTTGCTCGGGCTGATGCCGTTTTCCCGAATGACCTCGCGCAGCGTGTTGCGCAGGTTGTCGCTGAGGAAGACGATGCTGTGCGTCTGCGTGAAGGTTTGGATGTGCGTGCCCATGCACTAAAGCCCCTCTTTGATATTCCAGTCCACGACCACACCGCCGCTCTTCGCGCCCGATGTTTCCGCCTGTTCTTCCGCCCTGTCGGCTTCCTCCACGTCGAAGACTTTGACTCGCGGCGACGTCGCGGCGAACGATTCCTTCACCCAGGCGATGTTCTCGTTATCGCAGGGCACATGCATCGTCCAGTCTCCCGCCGTGGGATTCCATGTCAGCGCATCGACGCTGCCGCCCTCTTCCACCGCTTTCATGCCGTAACGGCAGTAGATTCGCAGCTGCGCGCCCACGCCTTCGAGCATGATGGCGCGGGCTGCTGGGTGTTCGTCAGTGATGATCGAACCCATTACGCCCGCCGCACTCTTGAGCTGTTGAACGTCTTTCGATCCCTTGCCGGTAACGAGGTCGATGATCTGCTGCCAGGTTTCCCCGGCCGAGCGTAACGGAATGGAGCTGATATCGCGCCGAACCCTCATTGGGCCATTTCCTCCTGTGTGCTTAAAGAACGCCTGAAGGCCGACTCGATTTGCGCCCGCGTGAGCTTATTGGGATCTTTTGCCGTTTCGATGTCCGACCCGATAGCTACGAAGATTTCTTTGCGGATGCGCCGCCCGTCGAGTCCCTCAGCGATTTTGGCGAGACGCTCGGCATCCGACTCCAGCGCGCGCACGCTCTTCCATACGCCGCCTATGGCCTTCAGCGTCTCGGAAATGATTTCGCGGCGGGCCTCCTGGTCCGGGAGCCCCATTGCCTCGACGTGATCCGCCCTTGACAGAATTGCCTTGTCCAATGCTTTGGGGAAATTCGTTGTGGCTATCAGCAGGACGTTCTTGTGATCGCGTGTAAGCCGGTCCATGCCCGCCAGCGCCGCATCGGTCGCCCGGTGCACGTCAATCGGGTTCGCCTCCAGGCTCAGCTGGTGCCGCGATACGGCCAGCGTCTCGACCTCGTCCAGGAGCACGATAGCCGCGCCATGCATCGCCATTTCCGGGATGGTCTGTTCGAACAGCTTGGCAACCGCCTGTTGGCTTCGGCCGTGCGCCGAACTCATGAGCGCGTGCGGGTCGATTTCCACATAGGTGGTCTTCGTGCCGCTGAGCTGGTGGGCAATCTGGTTCGCCAGGCCGCGCGCCAGTGTCGTTTTTCCCGTGCCCGGCGCGCCGGTGAGCAGGATCAGTCCGTGCAGCGGCGCCAGCTCGAACGGAAGCTTCTGCCGCATCGTGAACGACAGAAGCGATTGGGCCAGCAGGCGCTCTCGGACGCCGGCCGACACCTTGATCGACGTCCAGGCCGGCGAAAAATCGTCATCGGGCAGCCGGCATTTGCGCGCGACGCCGTCAGGATTGCCTATGCTGCTGATTTCTCGTGACATGCGGCCCAAAATTCCTCAAAAACCATCTTGATCGTACTCTGAATTCAGTTTACACTACATATGGAAGTTGGTCAATCGTAAACCGAAGGAGGATGCCATGATTGCCGATCGCATCAAGCTGGCGCGCCGCAAGGCAGGGTTTTCATTGCGCGAACTGTCTTCGGCGATGAATAACAAGGTGACTGCCCAGGCCATCGGAAAGTACGAGCGGGGCGAGGATATACCCAGTTCCGGCGTGCTTTCGGCGCTCTCGAAGACGCTCGGCGTCTCTTTAAGCTATCTGATGGACACCGGGGGCATCGCGCTGTCGGGCGTTGAATTCCGTACCAAGGCGAATACGACCGCCCGTGATCGCGCCCATGTCGAGACCGAGGTACTCGAATGGATCGAACGTTACCTGCAGATCGAATTAATCCTCGACCTCGACAGCGCGGAGTGGCAGTGCCCTGTTCCGTGCCCGGTCCATCTGGGCGAGGTGGCCGGCGCCGAACAGCTTGCCAATGACGTGCGCCAGCAATGGAAGCTCGGCATCGATCCGATTCCGAACATGACCGAGTTGCTGGAGGAGAAGGGCCTGAAGGTGCTGACGGTCCCTCTGCCGGACCGGGTGTCAGGGTTTACCTGCATGGTGCGGCGGGGGGAAGGCCAGTCCGACCTTCCCGTCATCGTCGTCAATAGCCGGTTCTCGCTCGAACGCCGACGGCTGACCCTTGCCCATGAACTGGCGCACCGCCTCACCGACACCAACGCTCTGGGTGAGAAGGAGGAGGAGAAGGCGGCTACCCTGTTTGCCGGAGCGTTTCTAATGCCGCGCGAGCACTTGCTCAGGGAGGTCGGTAAGAACCGCAATGCGTTGGGCTATAAGGAGCTGATCGACCTCAAGCGCCTCTATCGCGTCAGCGGCGTGGCGCTCCTGATGAGGCTGCGACAAGTCGGGGTCATCAGCGAGTCCACCCTGGTCTATGCATTCCAGTCCATTGCCCGGGGCTGGCGGACTCAGGAGCCGATGGAAATCGAAGCCGAAGAACACCGCGGTCGGCGTGAGCGGGCGCTCCGGTTTGAGCGGCTCTGCTATCGCGCGCTTGCGGAAGGGATGGTCTCACTTACCAAAGCCACCGAACTTCTCCGGCTGCCAGCCTCCGAGGTCGAGACCGGGCTGAAAGGTCCGCAGTACGCCGATGCGGATCATCGTTAGCGATAGCAGTTGCCTCATCGATCTACGAAAGGGATCGCTGCTGGAGCTTTTTCTGCGGCTCCCCTACGAGTTCCTTATACCGAATACGCTGTTCGACGAGGAACTGTTGAAGTTCAATGATGCGCAGAAGGAGGTTCTCCTGCAAGGCGGGTTGAAGGTCGTCGACCTGCCCGGAGAACGCGTCATGCGCGCCCAACAGGTCGTCCGAACCGTGCCGCACCTGTCTGTCCATGATGGCTTCGCGTTCGCGCTGGCCGAGAGTCATCCGGGGTGCATCCTGCTCAGCAGCGACGGCGAACTACGCAAATTTGCGTCCGACCACCAGATTGAGGTGCACGGTGTCCTCTGGATACTGGACGAACTGCACCGTTGCAAGCTTGCCACCGCGGCCCGGCTGGAATCGGTGCTGACGCTGTTTTCCAGGGATGTGACCGTGCGCCTTCCGCCCAAGGAAGTCGCAGCCTGCCTGAAGCGGTACAGGAAAGGTGAGTGAGCGCTCCCTAGAGGGGGCTCCCTAGAGGGGTTGCGTCGGCGGTTTGGCGTTGGTTATTCTCATGGCGACTGCGCGAGGTGTGGTGGGTCGCCTTGCGTGGCACGATAATGGCTTGAACTGCGTATCAGCACCGCCAGCAGGGACGGCAGTGACCAGCCATCAACCATCGACGACGGGCAACGACGGTCGCGTTCTCGTTTTCTCTCGGCGCTTCTTCAGACTCGAAGACATCCAGTAAGCGGCCGTGATACGTGATGAGCTGCCGCCTCAGAGAGTGAGAGGACCTGTCGCTGGTGGCGGTAGCCTCTGTTGTCTAGATCGTAAAGTCGGGCGACCGCCGTTAGCGCGCGGAGAGCCAAAAATCCGAGCGCGCCGGCGACGAGCACCGGAAGCTCCAGTGCTGCCTTCATGCGCCCCCTTCCACCGTGAGACAGCAGATGTTAGCTTTCACAACGCGCGGTCGATGCTCATTGGCGATGCTGCACTATGCAGAGGCCTACCAGGTTGGGACGAGGCTTGGCGGGCCGCCGTTATCAAGTATCAGGGCTTCCGCTCTTTCAGCGGCCGCATCCTGCATGTGCGGCAGCACGTGGGAATACACGTCGAGGGTGAAGGCAACGCTGGCATGTCCGAGTTGCTCGCTAATGACCTTGGGCGAAACTCCGGCAGCCAGCGAAATAGTTGCGGCTGTGTGGCGCAGGTCATAGAGCCGGACGTCGGGCAGGCCCGCGGTCTTCAGCAACGGTTTGAAATAGCGCTGCACAAAATACGATTCACGGATTGGTCCGCCGCCTTTCGCGCGGAAGACGAGGTCATCCCCACTCCTTTCTTGTCCTCTCTCGCGGTGCTCTCTCAGGACCGAGACGACCCAGGCCTGGAGCTTCACGACTCGGCGGCTTCGCGGCCGCTTCGTATCGTCGAACTGCCAGCCGCCCTTCTGCCATTCGAGGGATCGAGAAATGCTGACCGTTCCGCGATCGAGGTCGATATCATTCCACGTGAGCGCGAGATACTCGCTCGGCCGCATGCCTGTCGTCAGGGCGAGTGCGAGCAGGCCCTCATATGCGTGTCCGGCAATCGCCTTCACGAAGGTTCTTGTCTGTTGAAGAGACCATACAGTAACAACGCTCCGATGCCGCCTAGGGATATCGATGGCATCTGCGGGATTCCCCAAAACGAGATTCCAACGGACAGCCTGCTTGAGCGCTGACCGGAGGACAGCATGGGTATATCGAATCGAACGAGCCGACAGGTTTCGGTCCAGCAAATCGCGGTAGAGGGCCTGGATGTCGAGTGCAAATACGTTCGCGAGCGCTTTTGCGCCAAGTGCCGGCCGCACGTATCGGCGGAGCAGGCCTTCGTAATCCCGAAAGCTCCTCGCACGCAGCCGCGGTTTGGCGCAAAGCTCCAGCCACGTATCTAGGAACTCATTCAGAGTCTGCTTCGACGAGTCCAAATTCCGGCCGCGGTCTCGCTCGCCGAGCATCTTGTTGAGATGACCCTGGGCGTCCCGCAGTCCTCCGTGGATGGTCTGGTTTAGATACTTTCGTTTCTTGGTTTCGGGATCGTGGCCGTTGTATACACGCACGAGCCACGTGCGCCGTCCACGCCCGACGATCTGCCCGCCTTTTCGTGCCATAGTGACACCTCCACGGGAGTGGCGGCACACAAACGGCGCACCTGGCAACGGTAATCTGCTGAGTTGGTGGGATTTTGAGCGATGAACGCTGATCGGGGTTCAGTCCATTGTCCGACGTTACAAGGGAGACGGCACCGGGGCAGAACGCAAACTGGGGCGGCTATCTTCAGCCTTCGCAATGGCGACGCGGACGGGCTATGCAGTAAGCGTGACCACGGTCTTGACGCCGATAGCGTCCAGAATCTCTTGTAGCCTGGAGACCGCTACGGTCTGATAGTCGCTTTCCTCGTACCGGCTGATCACCTGCTTGCTGACCCCGAGGCGCCCCGCAAGTTCGGTCTGGGAAACACCCTTATTGATGCGGAGCTTCACAATGAAGGGCGCTATCTGATCCAACCGCTCAATCCGAGGGATCTCCAACTCGCCCGTTTTCAGCTGGTCGTATTCGCGCAATTCTTCCTCGAGTTGCCGGACCATGCCTTCGTAGCTCCCACGAATTGCGGCAGAGCGCTTTCCGGGCTTCTCGCTGGCCACTTTTGCGAGTGCTTGCCGAAAGCCTTCGATCTGGGCAAGCGTTCGTTCTCGTTGTGCATCGCTCTTGATCATGGCCTTACCGCCTTCACCACTTGAACAATTCCTCGAGGTTGCCCATCGCGGTCCCGTCGAAAGAACTCGGGAAAACCCATTTGGGGGCTGGCCTGCATGGTCGGATGGATGAAGAACTCGACCCCATAATCCGCCCACATGCGCCACTTCCATTTTCGTGTGTGTTGCACCAAAACGAGCTCGAAATCTATCCAATACGGGTCAATGCGATCATAGACACCTTCGTCGGGCTCAACCCAGTATCCATCAACGTCGCCCGGATCCGGCTTCTCGGTGCAGAAGCTGCCGTCTATGAAAATCTCCTCAATACCCGCAGCCCAAAAAGCCTCAACCGCAGCCCGGATCCCTTTCAACAACCATCGCCGACGCGGCGTGAAGCCGAACCGCTCCTTGATCTCAAGAAGCGTGGCCCGATGGGTGCCCGCTGGCAGAGCGCCCGTCCGACGGTCGAATGCCGGAATCAATAGTTACCTCCATAATCGCAAAGACATCCGCGAAATGTCAACAGCTACGCTGTCAGTGACGAATAACAGCGTATCTTGCTACTTCCGAAAAGCGAACACTGCTCCGCTGGTCGCATACAGCGTCAGATTGTACGTTCCGTGAGAGATAGCAGCGACGACTGTTGATCCGGACCGGCACCTGATCCAACCGTAGAGCGTTCCCGTCCAAGTGATGCAGGCGATCTCGATCCAGCTCACGCCGGGCTGCGCAAGGTGAACCAGGGCGAACACGATGGCAGCGATGCCCACGATCGAACGGTTTCGGCCCGCTTCGCTGTCCATTCGGCTCAAGCACCACGCGAGAAAGGCGAACAGATATCCGCGGAACACGATCTCTTCGAGCACTGGTCCCAACGTCACCTGTAGCACGATGAGCTTCCATTCATGGCCCAGCTTCATGTTCTGGTGTGCCAAAGTCCCCACTAGGAAGACCACCGCGCCGGCAACCATTCCGCACGTGCCGGCGAGCAGAACGTGCGCTGGTGGAGTTGATCGCCACCGGGCCTTGTCGAGTCCCAGGCCTGTCAGTTTATCGACGTTCACCCACGCATACACCAGGAATGTCGCCGCGCCCAAACCTCCGATTGTGCCGGTCCGGGGGCCAGAGGATGCCAAGAGCTGCCAACTGGCGAGAAGCAATATCCAGAACAAGACTTCCCGGTATTCACCGCGATTCAAGTTTCCCCGAGATTCGGACGGTCTGTTGTCCTGGCAAAACCGGCGCACATCCCTGTGCCGGCGCGCCGCAGCAAGGCGGTCCGCCGGAGAGTTTTGATGCCCGTGCATGTTGTTCATAGAATGGCCTCATTCCGCTCCAACGTCCTCTCGCACGCGCCTGAGGGTGGCAGCACGCCGGCGAACGTTTTGACCGCAAAGACACCCGCTGTGCCCGATGCTGAGTTCGTCCGTGGCAACGGTCGATTCGTCGTTCCGAACCGGCGGGAGAGTTGGTAAAGTATAGAGGCTTTGATCGACAGTCCAAGCGGCCTCCCCCGGAAACAGGTCGTGGATGGTGAGAAGAGAACCCGCAAACCTCGTAGTCAACGTCCGGCGTAATAGTAAGCAAGAAGCTCTGCGGCAAGCCCTCCGTGTGCCTTGGCAACGGTTGTACGAAGCAGCAGCGACTTTTGTGGACTGGCACCTGATCATTTTGTGGGTTCGTGTCATCACGGAAGCTGCGGAACAGGTTCCACAGATCGTGCGGTCCGAGTTGCGTCCGCGATGTCCCGGCTTCTTGGAGAGTTGGAGCCGACAAGAACCAGAGGAGCTTCCTGCGTGGAAATCGCTTCAGGAGTGGGTCGCCGAAACGTGCTTTGCTGAAGCAAAAACTGAGGGCTGGTTCGATGCGGTAATGTACTACGCGTATACCGACCTCCGCGTCGAGCAGGCCTGGACGACGTGGAAACGGCTGAAGGCAGATTGGCGGCATGCGCGTCCGGGAAGGTGGCCGACGCTTGAACAATGGACGGCTGAAGTACTCGCCACCCGAAGTCTGGCCGACCCTGGCACAGAAAAAGCCCAGGCCGTTCGGGCTCTCGGGGCGGTCGAGCCATCTCGCTTCAGCAAGGCGCTCGCCGATACTCTTGAATTTCGGGCGTTGGCTCTTTGGGCCGACGCTGTCTCCGAACCCGGACATAAAGTTGACGAAGCGGTGTTGGCTGAATTCCGCTGTCGATCCTTGGCGCCGCTGCCAGCTGACGCCCTGTGGGGGCGGCGTTTTTTTTCTCACCTTATCCGCGCAGGCGATTCCATTTGGCGGACCCGGGCGAGGGCGGAGGGATGGTATCCTGCGCTCCGGTTTGAAGTCCTCCACCACCCGCGTTACCAGCGATTCATTCATTACAATCAGCGATGCCATGATCTTTGGTTTCATGGCCCTCCGAAATCCTGTCCCCCGTTTTCCGACTGGTTGGCCGCCGCCGATGCATACTATGTTGTTGGCGCTGCACATTAGCTGTCATTCACTTCCCATCCCAACTGCGTTCCGCTCGTTGTGAGCGTCTGAATAGCCCATCTCGCGGAGCCAATTCTGCATGTCGACACTCAGACTGTCGAATTGGATCTTGTCTGCATGCTCAACCAGGAACGTCGAGAGTGAACTCTCCGTGATGCGACCACCTTTCGTTAGCAGCATTTTTTCCACAACCCAATACTGAACCCGGGCAGGCGCAATCGCAAACATCTCGGCCACGTCCTTGACCTTGTACCCGCCAAGGCTCTCCGCCTTGTAGCCGAGATCCCGCAGTTTCTTCCGGACGGCGGCAACAGAGCGGCCCAGACGTTCCGCAATTAATGCCAACGACGCATTGCTGTCGATAGACCAAAGCAAATGGTTCACGTCAACGTCAGTCCACCGTGGCGCTCTCCGTCGGCACAGCTTCAATGCGGCCGCGCGCCTCTTGATCGAATATCTGGACCACGTAGGCTGATGCTGCCGGATCGCGCGCCTGGCCGCGCGCAATCCTCCCTTCAACCAGGACGATCTCAAGATTTCGTCCAACTCCGGCGTCCAGCGACAGGTCTTGCCCCTTGGGCGACCAAACTTCTGTCCCTTCACGGGGCCCCCTTTTGTCGAACGCGCGCTTTCAGTACTGACGACCCCGTCTCAAACCTGCCCAAGAGCGTACTGACAACCCGGGAAATCGTTCGAATGCGATTGCGTGCCCTTCGCCGCTGAACCCTCGTACGAGCGTGCCCAAGCACTGCCTCGGCGCCGAGACCTGGATTCCCTTCAGAATTGAACTGGGTTTGCTGCCCCGCGGCTGTCGAATAGAAATCGACGATCAGGCGGAACGGACGACGTGAATCCTGCCGTGAATTGGTTGACGCCATACACGGATCCCCGCCCGGTGCAGGCTGGGGGAGGTCTCCTAACGAACAAGAGGCTTCAAGGACTCAAAAGCTCAACCCCAAGCAACCAGCGAGACGGCCTGCAAAAGCAGAAAATGGTCTATAGAGAACAGCAAATTACGTTCGGGTGAGCTTTTGTCGCCCGAAAGCCTCTTTATATATAGGGGGATCGTTTTGATCCGCCCGGTGGTTTCCATGGGCCAGGGGAAAGATGCTCAAACGAGGCTGTGGATTCCAGATCGGGACAGCCTCGGGAACGTGGTAGACCGGCGATTGATCGAGGCTGCAAACCGGGTCTGGGAACGGGCGCGCCTTGTAGTGATTCGCTACCTCGCTGAGGATACGGACGCTCCGGAAATTCTTGAGGCGGCAGTGGATTCGGCGTCTCGCGCTATGGACAACCACCAGTCCATTCAATTCTTTGAGGCGTATCTCTTGAGGTCTGTGGCCCGCGAATCCATTCGGAGGCTACGAAAGAACCAGCGCATTACCTACGTTGACGATGCCGACCTCGAGCGCCTTGCCGGGGCAGAATTCATTGACCTCGACCGCAAACTCGATGACGCTAGGCGCATCGAAATCTTTCGCGCCTGTATGGACGAGGCGGGACGGACCCTGTACGACCTGCGCGTGCTGGATTACGATTGGCCATCCATCGCACGGCTGACGGGATATAGGGATGCCCACAGTGCCGAAGTCCAGTTCCGCAAGAAGATCAATAAAGCCCTGGAGCGCTTCCGAACGTACCACAAGGCACGATTGAAGGGGCAGCGCGGAGGCTGAAATCCTGATGACGCACCACCGCCAGTTCATGTCGACCAAGCAGATGCGAGACGTCGTCTCCCTCGGGAAAGACTATGCCAGAACGGCATGTCCAAATCCAACCCGCGAAGGTTGTCCGAATTCGTCCACGCTGCGAGCGATGGCAAAACGAGATCCGAAGCTCACATTAGGAGATCTGCCGATTTCGCACGTCGTTAGCTGCTCTCCCTGTTTCGAGGAATATACCCGGCTTCGCCTCAGATTCTCATTCATCCACGGCATTGAACTGGCCGGCGCATCGCTCGTTGTACTCTTCGTCCTGTTCACCGCTGCGCGAAGCCTTTGGCGGTCCGCTCACGGACACGGCGAAACAAGCATTTCGCAGGTGCAGCAGCCGAACAAGCTGCCGTCCCCCTCAACGAATAAACCGCTGCCAACTGCCCCGCTCGCGATGACCGTAGACCTGGCTTCTTTCTCCCCAACTCGCGGGGAGGAAGCAAAGACGCCCCCGAAACAGATCCATTTCCCGCCGAGTTTGCTTCGGGTGACCTTCCTTTTGCCTCTAGGCATGGAACCGGGGCAGTACGCGCTTCGGCTGCAAGACCATGCCGGAACTGTGCTGAATGACATGAATGTAGTTGGACGACTGAACGGCGGCGTCACTTCGATTACAGCGGACCTTGACCTGAGAGCCCACTCACGCGGCAGCTTCACGTTAATGCTTCAGCCCTCCGGTCTCAGCTGGAGAACGTTTCCTGTACTGGTGGAGGGCAATAAATGATCGCAGTGTTTCAGCGAAGAATGACATCCTTGGGCCTGGTGGCGCGGAGCGAGTGTAGAACGTCTTGTGCCCGGGTGAGTTCGACAAGGCCGCGCTTTCGGTCGTGGCGTCGAATCATCGTCGTGGCCGCATGCTGCTCAGCCGTCTACGCCCAACAGCCGAAAGCCACGGAATTCCTGGCCAGAGCGCTTCATTTTGCGGATCTCTACAACTGGTCTGAAGCCGCCCCGGCCTTCACGCAGGCAGAACAACTGTTCTCTCGCGCGGGCGACCGGCGCAATGCTCTCTATGCGAAGCTCGGCCGCATACGCTCAAACATCGAACGGGAGCAGCAAGCGCTTCCGACGGTATCTGCGCAGCTAGCGGAGTCTTTGGATGACGACCCGCTGCTGCAAAACGACAGAGAACTCCGAATGTTCTGCCTCATTGTCAAGGGCGACATCGATACGGAGACCAATACCGGCGCAATGCGGCGCGATTGGGAGCAAGTACGTGCGTTGGCAGAGGCTCTTGGCGATAGCAAATGGCAATATCGGGCGCTTGCTCAGATCGGAATCGCGGCGTTTTACGATGCCGATCTGGAAACCGCTCGAAAGGATGTTGGTGCTGCCCTCGCGGCCGCGACGAAGGCCGGTGACGCGGGCGCCCAGATCCGGTTCTTAACAATGCTGGCAAATGGTCTGGTACAGGCGAGGCAATACCAGCAGGCCCTCCCCTATATTGAGGGCGCCCTAAAGCTTGCTAAAGCGACGCCGGATTCCGGCGATCAATTTACTGCCGAAGAAACCTGGACACAGGTTTTGATTGGCCTGCGGCAATTCGATTCTGCTGAACACGTTATTGACCAGATCCTTACCCGGGCACGGGAGACTGGCCGAGTCTCTCACGAGGCCGCCGCCCTGAGCCTCGGGGCAGATCTAGCCGACACTCGAAATGAGCGTGAGGTGGCATTGACGAAGCTTGATCAAGCGATAGAGTTATGCCGTCCGGCGGGTCTCACACGACAACTTAGTGAGTTGCAGGCACGGGCAACCGAAATCTATCGTAAGGATGGTGATCTTCAAAAGGCGGAGCGCTCTGCTGACTTGGCAGCTTCTTCTACACAGGCAAGCGGGAATATCTGGGCGCTTCCGCAGCGTCTGCAGGCACTCGCTGAAGTCCAGATCGCTCAGGGCAGATATGCAGAGGCGGACCGCGTGTACGATCGTGCGGAAGCCTTCCTCGACGCCATGATCGGCAATGAGGCAACGGCTATGGAGAAGACGGCTGTAATCACGGCCTCAAGCCAAATCTATTCGCAACACTTCGCTTTGGTCGCAGAACATTTCAAAGACCCCCAGAAAGCCTACTCGATCATCGAACAGGCCCGCGGGCGCGTCTCAGCTGATTTGCTTCAAGCCGGATTTGTAGCTCCGCCCGGCGCGAAAGGAGCAGAACGTACGCTCTCTCAATTGCGACTGAAGCTAATGTCGGCGCGATCCACTGATGAAATTCGCAATCTCCGCGATCAGATCTTCATGGAGGAGCAGAGCCGGTGGGTCACGCCTGGCGTGAGTATCCTAAAGGCTAAATCGCGAGAACAGATCGGACTAGCTCAAGTTCAGCAGGCCCTGCCTGCGGCGGTGACCCTAATCGAATTCGTCGTCGCTGATCCAAGTTCTTATTGCCTCGTCATCTCGCGCTCGGGTCCCAGTATTGTCCGCCTAGCCAGCAAGTCACGGATTGAGAGCCTGATTGCAGCTTACCTCAAAGCCATCAAAGCGAAAGCACCTTCGGCAATGCAAGCGCGCAATCTCTACGATGTATTGCTTGGGCCCGTTCGCGAAGCTCGGCAAAAACAGACGCTTATTATCGTTCGAGACGGCCAATTGAACCTGGTACCATTCGACGGTCTAAGAGAGCCTTCGGGCCGGTACGTCGTCGAAGCCCGCACGATCATCTACTCGCCTTCCGCAAGCATCTTTTACCTCCTGAGCGAACAGAACCAGCAGGCGCCGCGCGCTCCCGATGCGCTTCTGGCTGTCGGCGGAATTCCGTATTCACAGAGTTCCATGACCAAGTCTGGTCTCACACGCGGGTACGATCCAAGCCGGTTCGTCGACCTTCCCGCTTCTACTGATGAGGTCCGAATCGCACAAGCCGCCTTCCCGAAGGGAGTTACCCGTCTGTTGTTGGGAGCTTCCGGAACTGAAAGTGCGTTCAAGTCGGCACGGCTGGCCGAGTATCGCGTCATCCATCTCGCAGTCCACGGGTTTGCAGATTCCGCGTTTCCAGACAGAGCAGCTCTGCTGCTCCTAAGTGACCCAAAAGCCGGCGAAGACGGCTTCCTTCAGGCTTCGGAAATCGTCCATCTGAGGTTGAATGCGGACCTCGTGGTCCTCTCGGCGTGCGACACGGCTGTCGGGCCGCTGGAAGGTCAGGAAGGCATCGCAAACTTGTCCAGGGCCTTCCTCCTCGCGGGTGCCCGCACGGTGGTATCTACTCTGTGGCAGGTTGACGACGACTCGTCGTTGTTCCTCATGAAGCACTTCTATCAGCACCTGTCGTCGACGCAATCAGCGGCATCCGCCTTAACGGCCGCTAAACGCGATATGTTGCGCATCTTCGGCCAAAAAGCCTTGCCCTACGAATGGGCAGGCGTCATCGTCGAAGGAACGGCCGACGGCTCACTATCGGCACGGTAAAGGTGATCATGGTCCTCGATCCGAAAAAGCGGCAGCAAATCCTCCGGTCGATAGAGAAGCGCGTGGTGAAGCACCACATCAATATCGCCGGGATCGATTACGACGCATGGACAGCGGGAATGGAGGCGCGGACTCCGGAACTGCTTGCAGGCGATCTCCAGTCATTCGAAACCGGGATCCGTTCCCTGCTGACGGAGCTTAAAACAAGTCATACTGCGTTCTACCATTCGCTTCCCACCGAACTCCCACCGCAGCACACGATTAATGCAACCCTGCGAGATGTGTCACTGAACGGTGTGCATAAGTGGATGTTTCTGGACGTCTTTCAAGGTGGGCCTGCGGACATTGCTGAAATTCGGCCCGGTGACATTCTGGAAACCGTAGACGACGCAGCTTGCCTCCCGCCTCTGGCGCCACAGTTCACCGTTGGCCATTCTAATACCTTGACCATTTCCAAACGCGGTGGCGCCTATATAGAACGGGTCGTCGTTAATGTGCCCCACCGAAAGGGGACGAAGCAGCGGCCTCCGATGGTAGAACCGAAGAGTCCGGTTCACGCCATGATCGGGCCGAATATCGGGCTGCTCACAGTCCCATACTTTCCGGGTGCCGCTGGACTGGGTTTTTCGAACGCGCTGGATGGTGCAGTCCATGACCTTAAGCAGCAAGGCTGTGGCCGCCTCATTCTCGACCTTCGCGGGAATATCGGCGGGAGCTTGGGATTCGCTCGACTCGCCAGCTATATGTGCTCCGGCGAGATTGCGATCGGACACAGTCTCACGCCGCACCGTCTCCGATCTGGGTACTCTCTTCAGGACCTTCCCGCCGTGCCAATGCCTCGCACCAAGCTCGGACTCGTATTCACGTTGGCCCGCTTCGCGTTTCGCGACAAATCCGTAATCCTCCTTACCCAGGGCCTTGGCAGCCAGCCGTTCCACAACAGAATCGTCGTGATCGTCAACGAATGGACGAACAGCGCGGCCGAGATGGTGGCGGCGTTCGCCGGCGAAAATCGATTAGCAACCATTGTCGGCAACAGAACACGCGGCAACGTCCTCGGGGCCTCAAACTTTCAAGTTGGTTGCGGATATTGGCTGCGTCTCCCGGTGTTTGGCTGGAATACTTCGAAAGGTCGAAGTCTCGAGGGCTATGGCGTCGCCCCCGATGTGGCGGTCGATGTCTCGCCAGACGGTCTGGCCGCCGGGCAAGACGATCAACTGGCCAGAGCTATTGAGATCGTCAATGGCTTGTAGCCCCGGCCACGGAGCAGGCCGGCCTGAATCTGCTCTCTACGAGAACCCAGCGGGCCATCCGGCAACCCTCGCATGGTTGGTGACTGGGGCCGTGCTCAGCGCAGCCGAATATGGTTCCCTTTAATCAGCGAAGCACCCTCAATTACTTCGCCGCGCGCGAGTGCATCGGACAGGATCCCCCGCTGCAGGTCCTTCTGCACAGACCTCCCATCGCAATTCATCAGCCGGTTTCGCAATGGTCCTTCCGGCAGCGCCTCCAATACCTCGGTCCATTCCGGCCATGTGATGTCAATCCTCGCTCTATAGAAGCTGTCTGGTATCCGGGTCGTTTGCTGGAGGACAAGTGAGGGAACGCTGTTCGCCTGCAGGCTGATGGTGTTGCGCTCGCCCCGCAATTTCGCCACCTTCCGGGTGAGCATCAACCAGACAAGCATGCTCTTCAGACGCTTTTCACGATTCTCTGCTGCCTTGGAACGTGCCTGAAACCTTTCCGCCTCACGCTGCGCGATCTCCGCTTCGGCCCTCTGTGCTTTGAGGAAGTCAGCGATTCGATCAACCTTGTACCCAAACGCTTCGGCGTAAGCCGACAGCGCCTCCTTTACCGAGTCCGAAACGTCGCCGTTGTCGGCCTCAACATCTTCCTCAGCCGCATCAACCAGGGCCGCAAGCGATTCATCGATTTCGAAAATGCTAAGGTCCTTCGCCAACTCAGTGGCGACCGTCTTCAGTGCCGTGCTCATGCTGCTATACCTCCATCGCGCTCGTTGGGCTGGTCCACTGGGGCGCAAGCGAAGCCCCGGAACAACTGCCGCTCGAGCGAAGGGATGTACGGAGTGAATTGGTCCCCGCACGGGCAGGAATCGATCAGATGAAACACTTGCTCCATTCGCGCGTCCAGCAGGTCCAGTAGAGAAAGTGCGAATGCCTCGGGCAGCATTGGCCTCCGCAGGGCTCCTTTGTCCAGATCGCCGTGGTGACTCACGATCAGGTGCTGCAAGATCGTTTTCAGTTCGACTGGAAACTCAGGCATCCGAGAACTGTGTCGCTCCAGGATTTCGAGCCCCAGGGTGACGTGTTCGATCAACTGTCCGCGGGTGGTGTATGCGAAGCGAACGCCCGCCGGAGCAAGCGTTTCCACTTTGCCCAAGTCGTGGAGTATGGCGCCGGCGACCAGAAGGTCGCGGTTCAAACGCGGATAATGCGCGCACAGCGCCACTGAGAGGTTGCAGAGTGACAGGATGTGCTCGATCAGGCCACCGCGAAACGCATGATGAATCTTCAGCGCCGCTGGGGTGGACTTGACAGCAGCGGCGATGACCGGATCGGCGATGATGTTTTCCAGGAGTTGTCGTAGAGGCTCGATTTGCACCAGGGCAACGAAACCCTGCAGTTCTCCGAGCATCTCCTCCGGATCGCGGCTCGATGACGCGTAGAAATCGGCCGGGGCATACTCGTGCGGACCGCACCGTCGAATTCGGCTGACGATGAGTTGCGGCTTCTCGTTATACACCTCGACTATGCCCCGAACCTTAACGATGTCGTCGCAGTCGAACGCTTGCGAAACTTGTTCCGGGTTGTCCCAGACCTTTGCATCGATCTCGCCCGTGCGGTCCGCGAAGCGCAAGGCGAGAAACGAACCGCCATTCCGCTTCGGCCGCAGTTCCTTTTCAAGGACAACAGCCAGAAGCGTCGTCTCGCCTTGCGGGGGCAGTTCATTGATGAATCGACCCTTGCTTTCCATTGCGGCTCCTTTCGAAGTTGGCTCTCTTGGCGCCATTCGGCCAGGTTTTGCGAATATCCGTGTTGTTGCGGGTTCAGAACGCCAACGAGAGTTGCGCGTCCGCGTCGTTACGAGGTCTTCGTGCGGCCTTTGTCCGCGGCAATGCCAACTCAATGAGCGCGGCCACGCGGCCGGCGGGCTCGGGCGATCCCGGCGGTTCTTCCGATGAAGTGGGGTGTTCCGCATGCTCCTCCGAGACCACTACCGGGGAACGCTGCACTTCCAGAAGACGAGTATGCTCGCGCTGAACCTCGCGCCAGCAGGCGTCAGCTTTTTCACCGACGCCCTTCTGCGTCACGAGCTCGCGAGCCATCGCGGTCAGCATGTCATCGTCGTCGTCCAGGGCCTGCAGGCCGTGATTGGCGAACTTCCCCTCCATCGCCAGCGATACCAGCAGCTTCTTCCCCATCAGTCGAAGGCAGTTCTCCTGCATCGTGCCCGCATAGGCCATGTACTTCACGCGTACCGGCTGCTTCTGGCCAATCCGCCAACTCCGGCGGCTCGCCTGTCTTAAAACATAAATCGAGTAGCCGGATTCATAGAACAGCAGCGTCGGAAATTGGAGCAAATCAAGACCCGTGGCCACCAAGCGCGGGTGGGAAATGCAAACCTGCATTCCAGCCCTCAACTGCCGTTCGTACCAAGCTTCCCGTGCTTCCGGCGGGATCGCCGTGGTCAGGACTTCGACGCGAATGCCCTCGCGGCTCAAGATGGTCTTTAGTCGTTGGGTGACATCCCGTTTCTGGGTGTATACCGCATAAACCTGGCAGCGCCTGCCCTGGCTGAGTTCAGCTTTTATTTCCTCGACCAGACGCCGCTCCTTCGGATACAGCAAATCCTCCGGAAGGTCCGGCGGGTCTGAAATCACGAAGCGTTCGCGCTCGCCGCTCTCGGGATCGGTAGCGTACCCGTACAGGGTGCCAAGATGAAACGGTCGATCCGGGTAGAGCATCAGAGCGTTCAGCCCGGTGCTTACCACCGACTGGTTACCACGGTGCTGCTCCAGCGCAGCCTTGATATCCTCCTCGAGGTCCTTATACGCGGCGCCAAGAGTGGCGTCCATCTCCACGGTGAGCACTTCCTCTTCGTAGGACGGCAATGCGTCGGAGATGTCCTCCAGCGACACGAACGCACCGAGTTCCATAAGGAAGCGACCGAACAAAAGCGGAGAAGCGCCTGGCCGACGGCGGACCCGGGTCGTCACCTTCGGCTTGTCCGAACATGCGTTGTCAGCAGGAGTGATTGTCGTGACCTTCTCCAGAACGCCGTAGCTCTCCGAAAACGCCCGCATGCCGGCATCGCCGTAGGCGAACCCTTCCTCCAGCATTTTTCTCGGGTTGAGCCGGAACAGAATGTTGTACAGTTCGTCGGCATAGCCCCCGTTCAGGGTTCCGGTCAGAATTACAGTACGCCGAGCACATGAGGCGATCGTTCCCAAAGCCGCTCCTTGAGCGGTGTCGCCTTTCAATTCGTGCACCTCGTCAGCTACGCCGTAATCGAAGAAGCCTTTGAGATGTCGCGCGACGAAGTCCATTGGAGCGCAACGGCGCACTTTCGCGCCATCGGCTTGCCACAGCGCACTGAACAGCGCCCGCCGGGCCTTGGACGGATTCGTTTGCTCGTCTGGTAACACGAGTTCGCTATACTTCGCCTTGCGAAAGTCCGCACGACGCAACTGGTCGTCCTGGGTCAGTATCGGCCGACCGGTATCAGGATTCACGACCGCGCCGTTGAACGGTCCGGCATGCGGCGTCCCGTAGGCATGTCGCCAGTAGTACGACAGCTTCGCGATCTCTCGTGACACCACGAAAATCGCCGGGCAATCGCACAGTTTCGCCCACCGCTCACGCGCAGACTTCGCGCCCTTGCGAAGCCGCAACTCGCTTAGCGTCGTCTGCATTCCTTCCCGAACGATCCGGCCATTGCGGAGCCGGACTTCGTTCACGCCGGTGTGTCCATTCGACCCGACTCCGTTTCGAACGCCGTCAATCAAGAAGACTCGCACCCGTGGCAGCGTCAATAGGCACTCTCGGCACCACTTCATGGTCAATTGCGGCGGCACCATGACGAGCGCCGTAAAAGGACGTCCCTTAGCATGTACGTGCATCGCGCCGAGGGAGATCAGAGTCTTTCCCGTTCCACATTCGGCTATCGCGCCCGCAGAGGTTGCCACGTCCCAGCGCCTAGCGATACCAGCAATAGCCAACGATTGTGCCGGATACGGCGTTCGCCGTAAGCGTCTCAATTCGGCTGGTAACGGAGAACCAGGTTCATGCAAAGGTGGAAACTGCTTGAGGATTCGATCTTCGAGCGACGGTGCGAACTGGCGCAAGTACGTTGCGATATCTTTCGGGATGGTTCCCACAACTCCTCCTATGGAGAGAAGCGGACTGTGAGGGCTTCCGGAGAACACGAGGGACCGTTAGCAGACTGAGCAACTCCAGAGATCCTATTGGAGGGCGCCGGGGCGCGAGAACCTGAGGAAGACTACGTTCAGCGGTTATCTGAACGATCTGGAGTATACAATCAGGGCGCGGTCTCGTTGGTGCCCGGTTCGAGTTCAGCGCTAGAAACTCGCCGGGACCTGCCATACAGATGACCGGTCATCGGGCGGAATACTGATCTGACCGCGCTTCAGCGCGTGGCCAATCCAGCCCAGGAACCGCTTTTTGGTTCCTTTAACGAGCACCGGCCTGCACCCGAGTCCCAGCAGGGGCTCGATCGCATCATGCCTCTGCAATTCGTGGCTGAACCATTCGCTCCATTCTGGCAAGACCGGTAATCCGAAGCGTGCAGCCAGCCTGTACAACAGAAAAGCAGGGTCGCCGTTGCACAAGACGGTCCGTCGTGCGGTCGGATTGCCTCCGGCGCGCGTTCGTGATAGATCTTCGGAAACTGCCACGAGATGCCGCACGGGGCGCCGACGTCCAGGAACACTGATCGAACCCCGGAAAACGTCGGCGTCCTTGCCGATGCTAACCATGATCCGGTTCAATCCCGGACCACTCGCATAGAAGCGAGCCTCGTCCGAGATTGCCGCCGCAATCGCGCCGATCTCCTGGTCGTTGCCGATGACGGAAAGCAAATGGCAGCGTGCGCTGCGCCCGTCCGACTCGTCTTCGGCGATGAACCGATCCATCCGCACCGACACGTCGATCGTTGTGTCGCGCAGCACCTTAGTGAACTGCAGATTGCCGATGCGAAGATGCGCGTTCTTCATGGCTGTCTGTTGCCTTCCTGAAGAATTGCCGTTGCCCCGTCGGCATAGACCACGGTCAGACACTGCGTAAAGCGCTCACGCTCGCGAATCGTGGTGACCTCGTTTTCGTCAGTCTCTTCAAATCGGTCCGTTACCTTGACGCACTCCCAGAGCGCCACGTGCCGATCTGGTCCTTCGCCGAAAATTCCGTTGAGCAGACCACTGGTCGTTAAGAGGCCAACCTGGCCGCCATGGAGTGGCGTCAGTGGCCGTCCGGTTGCCCGAATCTCAGGTGCAAACAAAATTCGCCCTGCCTGGCGATAAGCTGCCGAGGCCGGGAGCAGGTCCTCCAACGTATCCAGCGGAAGGCCGCGGTAGATGAGTTGTGCCGGCCCGCTGGGCGGTACCTGGAATTGCCGATCAGGATGATCGGGCAACACGGGGAGTTCGCTATAATTGCGCCCCAATGCCGTCAGCTTTGCCTTGGCGCGCTGAACCTCCCATTCCTTCAACTGTTCGCGCTCCTTCCGCGTGCGCCGCACTCCGAACAGCACGATCTGGTTATACCGAACTGCCTCCGGCTCACTCAGGCGATAGACCGCCTTGTCTCGAAAATGGACGCTTAGAACGTCGCAGCACTCGCTGAGGCGGCTGCCTGGGATCACGAGGACCAACACCCCCGTTTGCTTCAACCATCGGTAGGTGTGCTCAAGGAAGAGACGTTCCATTCTGGCGTTGCGGCCCTCGGAAATTTCATGGTCATATGGCGGATTCAAGAAAAGAGCCGAGAATGACTCGACAGCGCAATGAACGTCGAAGCAGTTGCCGTGGATGACCTGGTCGACCGTTTTCCTGGCCTCTTCTGCGCGGTAGGCATCCAGTTCTATCGCGCACCTCGCCGACGGTGCTCCGGCGGTAAGGTGGGCCAGCGCAGCGCCCGTGCCCGCACAGGGGTCCAGGACGCTTGCTGTTTCCTGTCCAAACGCCAGGAAGCGCCGAATACGATCGGCTTCTTCACTTGAGAGGGGAAAATAACCGAGCTTCTGCCTTGCGATTGAGCGCACTGTCTACTCCTGTCGTTTTATCTCGTGGTCGTCATCATTTCTGGAAAGCAGGGTGTGTGATGCTGGCAAGTCCGGCGCTGACGGCAACGTTGCGAACGCGGTAGCGCCCGTTCTCGGCTGGCAGTAAACTTCGAGAATGGCTGCCAACCGCGCGATGCGACTCCGCCAGAAACTTCTTGCGATCGGCGGTTCAGATGTTGTGGTCACCCCGGATACATACCTGCCAGATGTGGTCGCCCACGGGCAGACATTCGAAGAAGCCCGCGTTCGAATCGTCAGGGGTCTCCCGAATCAGTGCCACAACAACGCTGCCCGGCTGTGGTTGGCAGGCCGCTGCTCAAATATTGGAACCGGATATTATCTCTGCTTTGACGGGCGGTGGTTGCAGCACTCATGGGGCATGACGCGCGCCGGCGTTATCCTCGATACGCATTCGGGTGGCAGGCTGTACTTTGGGATCGTCCTCGATGATCTCAGTAGCCTCGCGTTCGCCGAATCTGCGTGCCAACCCCGAGAAGTCAAGGGGTGGATTCGAACCCATCGCAAGCGCTATCAAGCTATGCTCGTTGACGCGTTGGTCGAACTGGCCAGCGGCACTCAGCTTCAACCATAAACCCTGGTGCCGCCGTGAGTCGGTGCCTGCTGGTGCCCGGCTTCGAGAGAACCGGTCATACGAGCCCTGGGCGCTGGCCGAACAGGTAGCCCTTCGGACCGTTCAATTTCTGTCGCCGCTCGACGATCCAGCGTTGGAGCGCCGCGCCGGCGACGTGATACACCTTGCCGTCGGCCACCACTTCAAACACGGTCGCCAGAGTGGGCATGGGTAGTGCTTCGGCTCGCTCCTTCTTCGCTTCCACCACGAAGAGGTGCGCTGCATCGTACGTGGAATCCGCCAGCAGGTCCAGGCTGTGCCGGCGACCGTCGGGATCGATGACGGTAACAGTGCACCATCGGCTCACGAGGAGAGTATAGCCCAGGCGGCGAATAAAAGGCGAATACAGGGTGGCCTAGAACAGAACCATCTGGTGGTTGCTCCACTTCGCCTCAAACGATGCAATCCCGCCACGCGCCTTCTCCTCCACCATGGCAGGGGCGATCGTCCAGAACTCCTCTCGCGTCGGAAAGGCGGATTCGTTCCTGCGCAGGCGCCACACGTAAGGAATGCCACGCAGTTCTTCCACTGGCAGCCCGAGTTTCGCTGCGAACCCGTCGAGGTGGACTCGGGCCTCGGACGCCGTGGCAAGCACATCTTGTATCTCGACGGCCCGATCTGCCTGGCCCTTCCTCTGGTAGATTCGACGAACTCTGTAACGCGCCCACTTAACGGCCTCGATCCTCTCGCGGTAACTGTTTAGCGCCACCTCCTCACCGAAATTTCCTGCGATCTGGATCAGGCTCTTCCCTTTGTACAACGTGGCGCGCGGATTGAGGGCCATGCTCATGTGTTCGAGCACCAACGCATCGGCGACCTGGCCCGGATGCTCCAGGTGCCGGTCGATAGCCCCGTCCTTCAACCCATTGAACGGGCAATATACGCAGGCCGATTTACGCCAGGTTACGCCCACCTTCTCGCGAATGTAGTCGAGGCATCTTGCGCGGTTCCAGTCCCATTCCAAAAGTGGATAGAACGCTCGCCGCGTCAGCGTGTTGTATTCGCAGCTGCGGTCGATGCGCCTGCCCTCGTCCGCATTGAACCCGAAGGCAATCCGCTCCCGAATCGCGTGCTCGCTCTGATCGATTCTCCGTCGCTCTTCCGAGTTGTAGCCAAACGCGTGGTGGGCGCAGCCGCGGAGATTCGCTTCAAGCCACTGCTCGATTACCCAGGCTTTGAACTTCAGCGCGCAGCGATGGACGCCGCCGTATTGTGGAACAGTTCCGTTCCGTTTTAGTTCGTCGGACAGCTTGTAGTCGCCGTCCAGGAAGACCTTGATCGGCTCACGCGAGTCGTCGAGAACGCTAATCCCATCTGCTTCCCGGTGTCCATGGCGGGCAACTTGAACGAACCGGATCCTGTGCCGGCG
This sequence comes from Bryobacterales bacterium, assembly GCA_027459465.1. Taxonomy (GTDB): domain Bacteria; phylum Acidobacteriota; class Terriglobia; order Bryobacterales; family Bryobacteraceae; genus JAJYKC01. The sequence continues at coordinate 44,940 of DAIDIH010000359.1, forward strand.
CATCATCGGCAGGACGTAGGTCTCCACGTCCCTACCAGTGTCCTTGTATTCATCGCCCACCTGGGCGGTGATCACCACGATCCGATCCAGCGCACAGGGTCTCGTGGCCTCTTCCAAGCACCACCTCAGGAGAATCGCGGTGGACTCGACACCCATACCGTACGAAAGAATCGTGGTCTCGACATTACGCATGGCTGTCTTCCCTCTGTCTGCGGTTTCTGTTTTGGTTGGATAAGTCGGCGAGCCCGGGAGTGCTGTGCAACCCGACGCGCAGTGGGGGCGCAACCAGTGCCCACTACTTCAAGCCGCCTCAGCGCGCAGTTCCTCGTAGCGCCCGATCAACTGTTCGGGGTCCGTGTAGTCCACTTCGATTCCAACGGCGCACGCCACGGTCTGGCGAATATCGCAAAGCAGGCAGGCCTCCGCTCGCGTGGGCACACAACGCGGCCAGCCCTCGGTGTACAACAAGTGCTCCGGTATCCGGCTCTCCGCAGCTTCGCGTCGCTTCGACCGTTCTTTCGCCTGAACCACCAGTGAACGTTCTTCTTCGCTCAAAAGGTGTGCCGCCACATCGCCCAACCACCGTGCAGGTTGGAACGGAAACGTCGATTCTGCTTCCAGCCGCACCAGCACCCTATAGATTTCGTGGTTGGTTTCGCATCGTGCCGCGGCTCTCAAATCGTGTAGCGAGCTCAGAATACAGAAACAACACGACACGCGCGCGGATCCGTACACCTGGTAAGCTTCGTGAAGTGGGAACTGCTTCTGCTCCAGGTACTCAAATACCTGTTGCGTAGTCCACTCCAAAATCGGGTGCCAGTCGAAGCCGCAGGTGTGTTGCGTGAGGTTCCGGAGCTTCGGCTGCTCCCTCGCGACCGGCGCTTTCGCGCGCTTCGGACTCTCCTGCCGACGGATGCCGGCGGCTGACAGGATTGTCTGATTCGGGAAGCGTTGAACCAGCGCCCGGCTGATCACGGCCGTTTTGAGTTCCGAGGTGCAGAACCGCATTGACGCCGTCGACCAGGGCATGATGAGCTTGACGCACTCGAGTTGGGCATAACGGCGGATGTTGTTCTCCCAGCGGACCTGCCAACGATCAAGAAGATCTCCGCGCTCACGCCGGACCACTATCAATTCGAGCCCCAGTTCCCGGGACAGCCCCTCGCAGACTGGAAGAGACTGGCGCCACTCCACACGCCCCAGGTCGCTGTGAATCAGCACACGGGTGCCACGATGGCCGATCCCGTCCAGATAGTCTGTCGTGGCGAAGGCCGCGGCTGCAGAATCCTTGCCGCCCGAAACACCGATGGCCACAACCGCTCCCGATGTGAGCGCTGCCATGACCTCAGGTGTCACCGCGACTTCACGGCTTGGCGTCCAAATCGATTCGAACAAGGGAAACGGGTGAGCCATTGGGGAGCCCTCCTGGTTTCGGATAGGGGAGTGAGGGAGGCAGGAACCGGCGTGCGCAAGGATCAATGGCCCAGGCGTACTTATAGTTCCCCGAATGGCGTCGTCGGCGTGTGAGCCGCGCCAACCAGGTCTTCAGCCAGTCTGCACGGTTCTCGGCCGACGCCGGCGAAGCCCCAAACTTTTCCAACAACGCGGCTGCATACTGCCAGCCTTGCTCACCGGCGCGAATTTTCTGAATGGCACGATCGTTCAGTACCGTGCCGTCTGGGAGCAGACGAACGGTTCTGGGATCGGTCCGTCCGAGAAATGTGGCCGATGTTGCCTGGTAGCAGATTCCAAAATGTCCACGATGGACGATCGCGCCCGTGATGGCGCTGCGCGGGACAGGGTCGCTGAAGCTCACGACGCCGGCCAGCCCCTTGCGGCGCAGGCATTCGAACACGCGCGCGAGGAACCAGCTTTCTCCGTTGGCTGGCACGGAGTCCAGGAGCACGAAACGCCCCAGTTCCACACTGTCCGATGCGTTCAATGGAAACACCGATGTCAGGACCCGGTCGTTGCACGGATGGCTGAGAAGCGCGATGCCCACCAAGTTGCCGGCGCTGTAGAGCCCAAACCTGAATCGGGCGCTTGGGTATGAAGCCGAGTAGTGGTGGGTCAGGATGAAGTCCTTGGGTTCTCGATCGCCGGCGAGTTCCGCTACTTCATAGAGCCTCGGATTGATCGGTTCGCCGGCCGGGCGACAACTATCGCGGCGCAGGCGCCACCGCTGGTTGAAAAGAAGGAGTTGCGCTGGCATTGGCGAATCCTCTAAGGTCTATGCAAGTGACAGAAACAACAGGAGTTGGGTCCAGAGTGGCTGTACAAGGCGCCGACCCCTTTCGGAGACTTTTGAATTCTCCGGCCGCTCCACCGTAGACTAGGGGCGGAGTGGAGTTATGCGCTGCCTTGAATGTGGGGCGGATTTCGATGAAATGAATGAATCTCAGCCCGTTTGCCCGGGCTGTGGCGCCGTGCCTCGATACCGGCGAGACGGCGCTGACATCTGCGCTCTTCTTGAAGACGCCGCGGCCATGATCGCTTCCGCAGAATCGGACTGCGGGGCCGATCAAGGCCTCGACTGCCTTGCCGAGCAGTTTTTAGAATCGATCAACTTGCCGGTTGACCTCCAGGAAGCCACCAACGATGCCGAGGCGCTTCTTGAGGCGATGGGCTATGCGAGTTTCGTCCTCACTCGTGGAAAGCGCTTCTTCAGTCTTCCAACACGGCGTTTAATGTGAGGCACTTTCGCAATGCAACCGCCAGCCGTCGCGCGACACGCCCTGCCACCAACGCCCGTTGTGTGCAAGCGTGTTGTCCGGTTGCAAGCTGATGCCCCGAATATCCGCTGCCTATTCTCAGATGGCACCTCACAGATACTGTCTCGGTTCGTCGCGGGCTTCATCAAACCGGCCGATCAAGTTGAGTTCGACCCCGCTGCGATTGATGTCGGCAAGGAGCTGCGGGTTTTCCATGCTCCCGAGCGAAGGCGGAGCGAGCTTTATATCGCATCCATCGGGTACGTGACACTGCCCAAGGCTGACAAACGCAACGGCTACTTCGTTCGCGCCGAGGTTGCCGGTTCACGCCTTGGAATAAAGCGGATCCATCTTCCGGCCAACGCCGTGCGTGACTACTTCTATTTTCCCAATCGCCGGCACCCTGGCTCACAGGACGAAACGCTTTTCGACCTGCTGAAAACGACTCCCGCCGCATCACCTGCCGATCTCCGTCTCGCCCTCAAGGTGCGAATGCTCGAACTGCAAACCGAACCCGCACATCGAGAGCGCTGGATCGCAGCTGAGCGCGCGTTCAATCTCCTCGCCAATCCTGAACTCCGTGCCTGTTACGAGGCCCTACTCCGCGACCCGGAGACGCCTGCGCTGTTTCCATACGGCGGCTTTGGCTCACTCATTGCGGCCGGCGGGCTCTCCGCGGATCGCGAGACATTTTTTGCGACGAAAATTCTGTCATTCAGTCCCGAGCGTCGCCAGCGGCGATTCCGTGCTCTACTGCGAAAGATTGAGTTCTTCGGTGCCTATGCGGTCTATCGCGACTCCCGCCGTAAAGCCGAGGTTCTTTTGGATAAAGTGTCACTGCCCCTTGCCTGGGACCCGACATGGAACCAGTGGCGGCATCTCGTCGGCGCCAAGTTCGGCATCGACGCGACTTTCATCAGAAGCGACAAGTACAGACTACATGAGCGCGAATGGCAACTGGTGAATTGGGAGACCGCTCTGCCTAGCCGCGTTCAGATCACGATCCCGGCAGACATCCAGGAAGTCGTCGCAAATGCCCGCAAGACATACAGCCGTTTCGGCCAATTCTTTGAAGTCCTCCAAGGCATCAGAGAGCGCGTTGAACGGGAACCGGTCGAGCGCCAGGAATTAAGACGCATTTGCAGTGGCCTCGGGATCCCGAGCGACTTCGACATCGCTCAGATCTCATGGAAGCCCGACTACGATGCGTTCTTCTACACTCAGCTTTGCAAGCGCACCAGTAAGATGTTTCTGTTCCGCGACGAATATCTGTTCGAGCTGGAGGGTACCGTGGTCGTGGAAGTTCCCGAACAGGGCCATGCGACCTACATCTTCTCACGACCCGCTGATCTCCAGCGCTGGGTTCGTGAATATGCTCGAACGCCGAAGGACGACATTCGTCGCAATCGGGCAAACGCTGCTGAGCGATTAGGCTTCATAGGCCGTGTCACACATGGTCGTAATCCACGAGCGTGGCTGCGTAACCTCCGGGAGAGAATCGGCGAGCCCGTCGATTATACGCTCGCAACTGAGAGCTCATCGGAAAGGTAGGATCGTGAACCGCGATAACCGCTTCATTTCCGCCTCAGAGATTGGGACCTGGTGCTACTGCAAGCGAGCATGGTATCTTCAGCAGCTCGGCAGACCATCTATCCTCACCGAGGAGCGCGCGGCCGGGACCCGATACCACGAGAGACATTATCAGAAGTTACGCACTACCCGTCGAGTGCGTGCGGTCGCTTGCGCCATCATGCTGGTTTCCCTGCTACTCCTCATCTGGTTAGGGTTCTCGATCCTTCGGCTCTTCCGATGATTGCCGCTGCTCTTTTGGTGGCCGTCGTCTTTCTGCTGGCCGTGCTCGTCTGGTTCCGCGCCAACAGGGAACTGGCGCGGAGAGGGATCCCGGAGGGGCGCATGGTCTCGCAGGATGCCGGTCCACGGCATCATTTGCACCGCTCGTTGATGTCGCTTCGCCACGGTCTTGTCGGCAAGCCCGATTACCTGATTGAGACCCGCCACGGGTTTGTGCCGGTGGAGATCAAGTCCCGCAACTCCCCGCGTGCCGGTCCGAGTGACAGCGATCTTGCCCAACTAACCGCATACTGCGTTCTCGTTCATGACGTCGTCGGCAGCGCACCCCCTCAGGGCATCATCGAGTATGCGGACCGGTGTTGGCGGATCAAGTACACCCCACATGCGGGCCGAGAGCTGTTGCAGATTGTCAACGACATCCGCGAATCGCAGGAGTGGGGATCGATTCATCGAAGCCACAATCAGCCGGCTCGATGTCGCGCCTGTGGCTTCAGGAATGTCTGCGAGGAGCGTCTCGCATTCTGACAGCTTCACCAAGCAGCTTCACCAAGCGCTCGTTCCTCTTTCGTCCCGAATGGTAGAATCGGAAACGGAAATCCTCCTGGGGAGCTTCATAGATGATGACTCCAAACCCTGCTCCGTATTTCGTGGCGCCGCCTCTTAATCCAGCTTTCTGGCAATACTCGGATCCGGCCGTTCCGCAGGAGCCCACCTTGCTGGAGACGATCATCAAGGTTGCCGGAACAGTGCTCGTGGTAGGAGCTGTCGGCCTCGCTGCCTATACGGTCTTCGATGCTCTCTTCGGCTCGAATGAACAGGTGCGTCATTGTTCGGCGTGCGGCAGCTCAACGCACGATGCCCGTACTTGCCCGATGACTGGACCTCGCACCCGGCTCAGAATTGAGAAGACCGGCATTTGCGCGTGCTGCAGGCGACGCTTCCGCCACACAGAACTGCATCATTACGCTGGCCGTGGCGTCGAACGCGGCAAGGAAATGTGCGGTCCCTGCCACTTCTGGTGTGGTCACGACGGCGACTGGCAGTGCCATCCCATCAATCCGAGGTACTGCCGTTTAGCTGCGTAATCAACCGTTCTCGACCCTCCTGTAGTCGGCGCGGCACAAACCAAGCACTGGCTGCTGTTGTCTCCGACCTCGCCTCCGGAGGCCTCGCCAGACTTGTGGGTCCACTGATAGCGGCTGCACACGGCCTCCTGCCAGGTCGACGAAGGCACCATGATTTGAGATTCTGCCATGGCGGAAGAGGTTTGCCAGTAGCGCCAACGCGAGATTGGCAATGGCTGGATTGACGAACGGCGCCTGGCGTTCGAGGGCCTCCGCGGCGCTGCAACTTGGTTCTCCGTCGTTATCGAGCGAACCCTCGATCAGCTCTGGAAACAATTCAGCAACCGTCCGCAGTCGAGTCGCCGATCGTTTGTTCCGCCAGTTCCAAGGCTGCCCGAGCACGAATTGCCCACCCGTTGAATGGTTCCCTAGGTCGAGCCAATACGACACGGAACTGCGCCGCCCGGTTACTCTTTCAGCGATGGCTTTTCTTGCCGCGCGGCTGTCCACGCACCCGATCACGATATCGACGTGGTCCACGTTCGTTTGCGAGGAGAAATTCTCTGGCACGGCATGCCACTTCAGCCCCCAGAACAGGTTTACGCGCGACACGAGAACGACAGCCTTGGGATGCCCAATTTCCGCATGGCTGAACGGCTGACGCACACAGTTCGTAGGTGAGACCACATCGCCGTCCATGAGCGTCACTTCCATGCCGCCCTCGTGACCATAGACCAGCAGCGCTTGGTGCAAGTACGGCAGACCGGCGACAATTGCGCTGCCGTTCCCACCGCACCCGACCACCATCACGCGCACCGGCCTGTGCAGCAACTCCGGCGACAGGGTATGCAGCATCGGTTTATCTCCGCTCTACGAACTCCCGTAACGTCTCTCGAGCGTCGGTCAAGAACTCCAGGGGGAATGCCTTTCGGCTTCCCGCAATTCGGCGGCAAAGAGGCAGGTAGCCACCGGGAAAATTGGTCAAACGAGCCGCCCCGTAGGCATGAGTAAATTCACTCTGAAAAAATCCGGACTCCCAGCCCTCGATCGCCTCGACCCCTGGCGTCTCCGGAACGCGCATCGTGCCGAGGCAGACCTCCCCAGAATCGTTGCAGTTCCAGAACGGCGCCGTCTTCAGCTTCGTATTGCTACCGGGCCGTTCGCTCTTGTCCAGAGCGCGAATCGACAAGCTGCCGCCTGCAACCTTGAAAACCAGGGGCGGCACCGGGTAACGCTTGCCGTTTAACTCGTCTCCGGCTCCGCTATGCCTGCCGAAGAAGAGGATTCGGTGCTGCGCCGGCGTCCACCACACCAGAAGCTCCGAGGTTCGAACCAGGACGCATGCCGGCAGGATCTCGGGCGCTACGTAGACCCCCAGTCCAGTCGACAACTCGCGAAGGAATTCCAGCGTGAGCGGCTCGGCTTCGCCGAGGTACGGTGCGCCTCCCTTCGGCGCCGCTTGTGCGGCATGCCATACCGCGAACGCTTCGTGGCCGCCCCGATAGACGAGAACGGCCCCAGTGAGCACAAGGTTCTTGCTTCCGCCGACAGCGACGGTGACCTCCATTGCTTCCCCCTACTCCGCGAGTTCCATCATGAGCGCGATCAAGCGCGCAGCCTGCCGAAGCACGGCGCACACGACGCCCAGCAGCCGCAAGGCCTCGCGAACGCTCTTTTGGTCATTCGGGCGGAACGGAATGATGATATTTGGCTCAGGCGGGCATTCAAGCATTCCCTGGCACTCCTCATCGAAGCAACCTTCTATTGCGTCGTGCCTGTTGAAGACGGCAACAAGAGCGGGAACCGGCGGGTTCGAATCCGCCAACTGGGCTTCAGCCCGTTCGCCGACATCCGGTCGCTTCCCCTGGCGAGAGACCCGGCTAAGTTCGACCACACATTCGATCAACGACCGCGCCCGCTTGTTGCGCACCCGCGATACCAACCGCCGAAGAAAACGCTCCTTCAGAGGTTGCCGCCCTCGGCGTAAGCAGGCCGGGACCGCGGCTTCTACCGCCGGCAACTCCACCGTTTCGCCCTCGGGATCAGCTTCGTACCACTCCCGCAACATCTCGACGCGTTCCAAGGCGTCGCGATAGTCGTACACACGTACCCAGCGATTCAAGGACCCCGTAAACAGATCGTAGAACGTGGCCGGTAACCGCGGATGTATCGCTCCCAAGAGACGCAGGGCCGGACCCATCACGACATAGCCAGCACTATCGGGCTCCAAGACCAGGAACATCTCAGAGGCATCGCCCACATGTTCTGCATCGTTCCCATAGGGATCAAGAGTGGATGTCAGTCCCAAACGCAGGAAGAACTCCTTCTCGAGTTCGGAACCGCCATCAGCGGCGATTCGGTCTTTCAACGCGCGCTCAAGGAAGCGGAATGGATCGCCGTCTGCATGGCGCCACTGCTCGGGTGTGGCGAGCCCGGTTGAGACGAGCGTCTTCGCCAGGGTCGCCGCCAGTTCGATCCCATCCACCAACCGGAATTCGTTGGAAATGCCTTTCAGCAGTGGAACAGCGCACGGGCCGCCCGCGGGCATCAGGCTATAGGCGGCAGCCACCCGGCGGGCGGTGTCAGTTGCGGGCTCTGCTTCCTCGACGGGCCGCCCAACGCACGGCAGAGGATCCCGCTCGCTTGCCTCCATTCGGTACATCGCCGGCACCTCTCCAACACGGTCTGTTGCGATAAATGCGTGCCTGAACTCAGGAGTTCCAGTTCGGCCAGGACGTCTTCATTGGCCTTCCTTCCCCCGACTCCGGTCTTCGCTTCCATCCCTTGGCCGTCCCCTGATCTGCAATTCGGTATCGCATCCGCCGGCCGGTTCACTTCTGACTACCCCTTGGAGCCGATCGCGCGTTCGAAGGTGTACCGCATCGTATCTCCGACAGGTTCCGGCCCGCTGATCACTGCCGTCGCAATTTCGGGATACTGCATCGCCAGAATCGCCTTCACATCGTCTAAGCTGAGCGTTGAATTCGGGTCCGGGAGCTTCAAACCTGCGAACGAGAATTCACGCCGCATGGGGGTGGTTTTCATTGCTCTCCTCCATTGTTGTTGTTATTGGCCACCGTCGTCGTTCCGCCGTCATTCCTCTCGGCCGCCACTGAGTTCGGCGCTGCCTGAGGTGGCACTTCCGGTGGTGCATCGAAGAGACTCATTGTGCTAAGCGCCGTTGGTGACGCAGCCGGCTTCTGCTCCCCGCCTGTGGTCACATCTGCGACCTTGGTCTTTGCGGCACTTCCGCTCTTCTGTTTCTTCTTGAGTTCCTCACGCGCCGCCTTTTCCGCTTCGTCCCTCTCGCGCTGGATTTGCGCAAGGTTATTGCTGAAGGCCACGTGGCCGGCGACGAAGTCCCGCAAGTGGCTCGGGAGGTCGCGATCAAGTTCTTCCGGTGTGCCCGTGCAGCAAAGCGGGGTTGCGAGCGCCGAGCTTTCTCCGTCCTTCATGCGTTTCGGGACTACCGAGAGTGTCAAGTTCTGATCGTCGGCCTTAGAGACGATCACCATGAGAGTTCGGTCGGCCAGCAAAGGCATCAATTGCGCGAAGAAGCCACTCGGTGGCGTAGTTTGGGATGTGCTCATGATTGTTCCATTCGCCTCTCAGGGACTCTGCCCGCCTTCAAAACGGTACGTCCTCGGCGCTTTGATCGCTTGCTGCCACCGGCGTTCCGCGCCGCGCGTTCCCGGCCGGCCGACCCGGCACCGGCCGGTTCTCGTCCCCGCCGCTCCCGCGGCCCAAGAACCGGACCCTGGAGGCAACCACTTCGACAGACGTGTGCGGCTTCTGGTCCTTGTCCTCGTATTCACGAATCTGCAGCCGGCCCTCGATATAGACGGCATCGCCGCGTTTCAGGTACTCGCCGCAGGCAGACCCGATCCCGTTGAAGGCCACGATCCGCACCCAAGTGGTTCGCTCCTGGGGCTCCCCGCTTCGGTTTTTCCAGCGCTCGTTCACGGCGACCGAGAAATTCACCACGTGGTCACTGTTGTTGAGATATTTCATTTCGGGCGTTCCGCCCAGATTTCCGATGATTTGGACATTGTTCAATCCCAGCATCGCATCGCTCCTTTTAGTTGGTTTTCGAGCCGCAGAGAGCGCCTCCCGTGACACGTCTCGCTAGGGAAATCGCGGCTCCATGGTTGAGGTTGACCCGGACGAATGAGGCGCCGCCGGGCAAAATACAGACGGGGAGGTCTCAGACTTCGACCGGCTGCTGTGATTCGTGCCCTTTCACCGCGGTCAACTTGGTTGCAGGCGGCTCGATCGAGACTCGAAGCGCCGTAACCCGGCTCTGAAGTACATCCAAGCTGGCTTGTAGCTCAGACGTTTCCACGCGCTCGATCAGTTCGCCGAGCGTGCCCTCAATGCCCTCCAAAACTGCTGCCACAAATCCTGTGTCGAGCGCCATTGATGCCTCCTTTCTCCGAGCGGTCATTCCTCGCTGAATCGGAATTTCCGCGCCGGCTTTTTGATGATCATCGTGTCCAGTTCGGCAGCCAAATCAGCCATGCCTTGTTGAACCCTGCCCCGTACATCTGCGGTAGTTCGCAGATCGTCCGCACTGACGCCCGCGAGCATCTGCCGCGCCTTGTTTACAAGCGCTTTCAGCTCGCCGTCGTCGGTCACATTCCTGAAATCGAAGGTTCCGAGAAAATCCACCAGGTTGGAGACGGTCGTCTCCTTGAATCGAAGCGGTTTTCCATCGGGACCGTCTTTCAGCCGGTCGCGCATGTGCTTGACCAGCTCGGCCATGGCGGTTCGCAACACCTGCTGAATTTCCCGTCCGGCTTCGGCCATCATCTGCGCCGCCTTCTCCCGTTCGTCCTGCCAGATCCTGGTCGAGATCTCACGAAGTTGATCGGGTACGCCAAAACTGATGTACTGCCACGTGAACGTGAACTGCTGAGCAACGTGATCGACGGGTGAATAGTCGCCGGGATTGTAAAGCGACCTGAGGCGCTGCGCGGCTTCCTGGCACAGCCCCGGATATGCGATCAGGAAGGCCTGAATCAGCCCCTGCCGGCCATCGGCGAACTCGCGCATCTTCCCTTCCAGTTGCTCCAGCAGGCCGAAAGGGCAAAGGTGAATTCCAGCCTCGAACGGCAGGCATGTGTCGTAAAGGTACCGCCGGATCTCGCCGTCGAAGTTGGCGATCACGCGCAGTTCCTTGGAATCGAGGAGATGTTTGGAAACACGGATGAGGCTTTTATCCGTGTCCACCTCCACCTGCGAGTTGCTGACCTTCCGGCTGTTGCCGAGCCGGCCCAGCCGGACCTTCACACACACGGTTCGCTGGGCCAAGTCGTGGCCCATGTTCGCGACTTCAATGAGAGGCAATGTCATGGCGGCCATCTCGTTACTCCTTTCAGGCATTGCTGCGACGGCCGAAGAGCGCGTGGCCGTCGCTATATTGCGTAAACTGCGGGGGCTGAGAGAAAACCTCTGGTCGTCGATTCCGGCATGCAAGTCGCCGCTCAACTATGCTGGTGTCCCAAGTACCGGGAATCCGGTGACCACCGAGCTTCCGTCCGGTCCGATGTCGATCTCAACGAGTTGCAGATCGAAGTCCGCCTCGCTGTATCGGCTGCTGAACAGATGGAGCCGCTGATTGCTGCTCGTCCTCAGAGGTTGCCCAACTGCCTCGGTACGTTGGTAGCGCCCCATGATTGCGAAGTCGAGTTGACGCCGGATGCATTGCCAAAGGGCGCTCCTATGCCGTTCGGTCGTGGCAGCGCGCGTTACGTAGCAGCCGGCGTCGAGCTCCGTCTCCGTGTATCCCGTGAACATTCCGAAACTCGCCCAAGGCACGGATTCGCGGATCTCCTTGATGAGTTCTGCGACAGCCGTTGCCTGCTGCAGCGGCTCGCCGCCAGAGAGCGTTACTCCTTCCAATGCCGCCGAACCCATTGCCTCCTCGAATCGGCGTACCACAGACATGACGCTGATCTCGTTCCCTCGGAATTTGTGGGTGGCCGGATTCCAGCACCCGGCACAATTCAAGGAACAGCCTTGGAAGTAAACCACCGAACGCAAGCCGGGCCCGTTTGCTCGGCTCCACGGAACGAACGCGTGTAACAGCATATGGATCGCCTTTCGCAGCATCGATTGGCGCGCAGCCGTCAAGATTACCTTCCGCCGCGATGCAGTCTCTCCTGGGCCGGGCGGGCCTGGTTGGCATAAAACGCCGCTTTCTTCCTCTCCACCTTCGCGCGGTCGCCACCCTGGAAATCCTTCAATACCTTTTCGCAGCCCTGACCGCCGAATCCGTCGAGATCGACCGAGCTGTTGCCGTTTTCGTCAATGACCACGGTGATCGTCTTTTGTTGCACGGCCGCACCTCCTATCGCGCGACGAACTGCAAGCGGATTTGGGGCCCGTTGGGAGTCTGGATGACCTCTTTGCCGCGGAAGATATACCCCTTCGCCTTCGCTACCGCCAGCGTCTGCTGTTCCTTGTAGTGCTGGTGCACCTTGCCCAGCCACTGAGCGTCATAGCCGATGCTGCGATCGTATTCGCTGAGAATGGCTCGGAACCGGCCATCTGCTCCCCGCACGAATCCGATATCGTTGGAGGCGCTGTCGAGTTGCGCGCGCCGGATGATGACGTGTGCTCGTTCCGGCCGTTCATCACCGTGGTATCCGATCAGCGGCGCACCCTCAGCGTCGACCTCGGGCGTATAACCCATCGCGACGAGTCCTTCGACCAGGAAGCTCTGCTCGCAGAGCGTCGTTTCGTATTCGCCGTAGGCGGACATGTGAAAGTTCCTTTCGTGTTGTTGCTTGGAGCGCTTGTGGGTTCTGGAGCGCTGAATCGTCAGCACTCCGACGATTAGGATCCTGCTCAAGCATTCATCCGGGATCACCGTCCTTCTGAACACAGGACTCAAGAACAAAGACACTTCTGCCCAGCGGGCTCATGGTGTTCCGCTCGCGTGACGAACCTTCATGGTTTCCACACGTAAGCGGCGCATCCACGCGATCGAAGAAGCGCAGACGAGCTGAATCCCTACTGGCGAGAGCCTCCTACTCCCAGTGCAGCGAGGACCAGGGGCTGCGACGCCCAGTGGAGGGGGCGAATACAGTGTGCTAGTCCCGCATCCTCGAACCGCGCGCTGCGCTATACTCGGTGCTTTCAAATGGCTGAGACGACCAACCTAGCCCATATGGCTGAACTGCTATCGAAGGAGCTGTTTGGAGAGTTTCTCTGGCAGCGAAGTGGCCCGATGAATGTCAACTGGTCCTGCGTCGCGGAACGACACAGGACCAAGACCCATCCGTCCGATGTCGTCTTCTTTTACGACAATCCGTACGCCCGTTCCCGGATCTATGTCAACTGTGACTTGAAAAGCTACGCCACGAACAGCATTAGTGTCGGCGCCGTTAATGGCGCAATGGCCAGCCTCGCCCGGGCGCTCTGAGGTGGACCCCATCGTTTGGACAAAAAATCGGCTGTCCTTAGATGGTGGAGCGGGCTGACCAGGAGGCGGCCCGAAGGCCGCCATCCACTCCGGGCTTGATTCGGCGCTCGGGTCGCATCCCTGCGTTGCCCTATCCTCCTATCAAGCCCCTCCATTTTACGGCAGTCGCTGAGAGCCACCAAAGCAAAACCATCCACTCTGGAAGAAAACAGCGATAAATCCCGGGGGGCATGGGGGGCAGAGCCCCCCATCATGGCGATGATGTTTTCCTTATCGGCCGGCGCGGGAACAGGTCCGCCGGCGTGCGGTAGCCGAGCGCCTGGTGCGGGCGCCGATGGTTGTAGAAACGGAAGTAGTGGTCCAACGCATGGAACAGTTCGGCGCCGCTGGCGAAGTCGCCGGGGTAGATGAGTTCGTACTTCAGACTGCGCCACAGGCGCTCGATGAAAACATTGTCCAGTGCGCGGCCGCGCCCATCCATGCTGATCGACACGCCGCGCTTTTTCAGCGGCGCCAGAAAATCCGCCGCGGTGAACTGCGAGCCCTGATCGGAGTTCCAGATCTCGGGTTGACCGAAGCGGAAGGCCGCCTCCAGTGCGGCCAGACAGAAGCCGGCCTCCATCGTGTTGGAAAGTTCCCAACTGAGTACGAAGCGGCTGAACCAGTCCATCACGGCCACCAGGTAGAGGAAGCCGCCCTGCATCGGGACGTAGGTAATATCGGTGCTCCACACTTGGTTGGGCCGCTCGATCGCGACACCACGAAGCAGGTACGGATAGACCTCGTGGCCCGGCGCCGGTCGGCTCAGGTTTGGTTTCGGATAAAGAGCTTCGATACCCAGAATCCGCATGAGCCGCTGGATCCGTTTGCGATTGACCTCCAGCGTCACGGCCATGCGACGGCTGCCGAAGAACGGGCAGTCCATATACAGTTCGTCGAGTCTGCGCAGCAGACGCAGGTTCTCCGCGCTCTCCGGACGCGGCTGGTAGTAGTAGGTCGAGCGCGGCAATCGCAACAGTTCGCATTGCCGTTGGACGCTCAGATCGGGATGGCGCGGATCGATCCATAGGCGGCGTTTTTCAAGTGATAAGTCCAGCTCTTTTTTTGAGAAAGTCCAACTCCACTTTCAGTTGGCCGATCTGCTTGTAGAGCTCGTCTTTCTCCGCGTCGGCCTGCTGGCGAATCTGCTCGCGGCCGTTGCCGAATACATCCGGCAAGCCGGCCAAAGCCTGTCGTTTCCAACCCCCGACTTGCGTCGGATGGACGCCATACATTTGGGCGATCTGCGTGGTTGTCTTCTGGGCCTTGATCGCCTCGATGGCGACTTTGGCCTTCAGGCTGGGCGGGTGATTCTTGCGCGTTCGGGGCATTGACTCTCCTTCATTTTCAATGCCGCCCACCATCTAAGAAAAGGAAGATTTTTGTCCAAATTTTGGGGTCCATTACACTCGCCTGCGTAGAGGTTAGCGAGGATTGGCAACGGACGTTTGTGCATGAGCACGTATCACCGGAGTTCTGCGGCCTCTTATTTCTATACAACCACGACGGCGAGTATGACAGAGATTTCAAGCAGCTGCTGAAGGGAGTAGACTACGAGGCTCTCGAAACACCAAGACGCTCGAAGATTGTCGTTCTCGGTCCTGAAGACATTTACTGGCTGGACAATGTTCGATATGAAATCGTTCAAATGCGCGGCAAGGGGGTCCTTCCGGCGCAAGAACATTGCCAGTTCTCGTATCCCAACCTCGTGCGCAAGGTCAATGTCCAGCCTGACAAGGCCCGTGCCGCGACACTTGAAATGCTCACAGCTCCTTGGATCACGCTGGAATACCTGAAGCCGACTGCAACAAAGACAAAGGGGTACGTCGTGTTTTTTCGAGGGAGAGGTGAGTCAACTGACGAGTTCCTCTATCTTCTCGACCATCTGCTCCACTATCAGATCGTACACCCAGAGATCGAAGTCCAGATTAAGCTACTTGATGCCCATCCAACGGCTCCCGCGCTGTTCGACAAGGCCCTCGATCAGCATGTGGACGAATGTGAAGGTGGTGACGACTTGAAGGCACGTCTGCATGGAATTGAGTTCTCGACGATAAGCCAGGTAAAGACGCGGTTTTCTGATATAGAGATCGGGATGCGAAATGGCTAAGAGTCCATTGCACTATTGCGCCACTGACAATGAGGTGTATGAGCTGCTGATGTCTGGCAAGCAACGCATCACCGACTCGGTCCTGCACGCCGTTGGTCGAAATCGTGGGATCTTCTACTCCGGGCAGGATTCTCGCGAGCATCTCATCAGCAACCTCTCTCTGCTTACGTACGGATTCTCAGAGTTGCAGGAACTGCTCGGCCAACGCGAGAATCCGACACGTGCCGAGAAGTTGACGTCCGTAAAGCTAAATTCTGCGCTCTCTCTATGTCAACGGGCGACACACGACGACACTAAGACCGTTGACGAAGGATGAAAAGGCTACGCTGCTTACCCTCATTGAACAGACGGCTCGCACAGTCCTTGCCGAATTGCGCGCCAGGCAAAGCGAGAGATTGAGTGACGTGCCGGAGGAACCAGCGTGAAACGCGTAAAGTGGTTCAATGCTGTTTGGCCTCTGTCACTGAGGACGATCGCCACACGAATGAGAGCGAGTTCATTCACGCCCGAAAGCAACGACGGGTTCCTCGTCGAACGATCGAGGGATAACGTGCTTGAGGGTCGGTATATCGAGAAGATGTCATACCAAGAGGTCCTCGACGATCCGTTTGGAAATAAACTTACCTTCGACCGACTCGTCTATCGTCAGGTCATGTTTGGGCTTTTCAGTGACTTCCCGCGCTTCGAACTGCGTGACGCTCCCAGGAGTACGCAGGGATGTGTCAGCAGGCTATTGCAACTGTGCGAGTTCTCTGCCTCCATCGAGGGACTGAACGTGGATGTCTTGCGGTGGATCGACGCCTTCAGTAAGGAGACCGGACGCCGTACTGTAATCGATTCGTTGCGAGTCTCTGGAATTGAGATCGATGCTGGGGTGCTTGCGAAATTCGTGTTGACCGGGAGCAAGGATGTTCGTGCTGCCCTTAAGGATGTCACGCGGAATCGCCCCTATCAGCTCGATAAAGCACAGGCAGAAGTCCAGGACGGCGGCCGGAGTCTGCCCGTTCAATTCTCGGCAGCCGGGTCCGTGGCCGTCAGGGATGAGGACTTTGAAGAGCTTTATCCCTCTTTACGCGCGTCGATTCGGAGTGTCAGCGACCGCAGATAGCATTCGCGCCAACGAGTATAGGCAGCCGGCTTGCAGTGGCGCCCTGCGCTGAACGCGTCCGGGTTGCCGGACGGTGCTTGGCCCGTCTAGCAACTAGAAGTAGTTTTCGCCATCTTGACACTTGGCGGTGTGCTCCTATGGTTCGAATCGGGAGCTTCTCCCAGGCGGTCCCTTCAGACGAGACCCCGTCAGTTCCCAGGGCTTCTGAATGCACGGCCTGTTCGCACCATCGCGCCAGATTCGTGAAACTCGTAAACTCCTGGATGCGACGCGCTGATAAACTTGCCCGATGCCTGCTGGCGGAGAGCCTTGATCTGGTCTGCTGCGGAACGAGCGACCGGCACGATATAGTCCGCCGACTCTTCGAGCGTCAACTTCAGGCGGTACGCCTTTCGGCAGCATTCCTTGATCTCGGCGCCCGTCCAGCCATTATCGTCCGGAAGCTCTCCTGACAAGCCGTATTTGCCCATGTAGATCTTCCAAATTGCGCTACGCTCCTCGGGCGACGGCAGATCAAAGAAGAACGTACCGAGCGTGAACCGCCGGCGCAGTTCGGGAGGCAGCGTTCCGATGGAATTGCAGGTCGCGATCCAAAGGCTCCGCCCGTTCGTGACTGCATCGACGACTTTCAGGGCCGCCCGCAGGCGCTCTCCAGATGCCCCGACCATCGCATTCTGCATCGCACCAAGGTCGAAAGCGATAGTGGGAATCCCAGCGGTGTTTCCCGCGGCCTTTGCAACCAGACTCTTGGCTGCTCCCGGAGGCCCGATCAGAATACAGCCGTCGGCGCCGCGATCTTGCATCCACGCCAGCACGGTTCCGGTCAGCTCCGTCTTTACGCCGGACAGGTCCGTGCCGGTACCGGCGAACGCCTTCTCGATTTCATCCAGGAAGACCACGCCGCGGGGCGCGTCCTCGCCGGCGATCACGGCTCGGAGGAATCGCTTGATATTGTCACAGCCACCGATATCGTCGAACGTCTCGCCGCCGCGCCACACGCTCAGGCCGGGCGCTTGTTCGATGACCTGACGCTTGCGCTCCCACAGTTGGTCCAGGTCCAGCCCGGTCCTCGAGAGCGACATTGCCAGCACCTGTTCCGCGGGAAAAGCAGCCAGGCCCAGCAGTGCATCGAGCGCCTTCGAGCTGTCCACCGGATCCAGTTCAGGGACCTCGGCCGCCGCGATGGTTTCGTCGAGGATTCGATTCAGGTCATCGACCGCCGGCAGAGGTTCATCCAGCACGAGGACGTCCTGCATCAGTTCGTCGGGGAGGATCGCTCCAGGCGTGGTAAGCAACGCGAGCATGCGACCGTTTGCCTTGAACAGGTCCCGAAGATTCCATATCGCCTGGGCAACCTGCGGATCGCTCCAGAATCGGTGCGCGTTGCTGTATATGAGGACTGCATCGTCGCCCAGTAGGCACGCCAATACAAGTGCCTCGACAGGCCCAACGCTGGCGGGGTCGCGGTCCGTGACCAACTTGCCCAGCTCCTTCTTGCCGCAGTCATTCACGGCCGCGAATCCTCGAACGACGTCCCATTGGATTACGGCTGCCGTTCGCCCAACTTCCTCAAGTACGCGCCCGACCGTCAGTGCCGGATCAGGTGTGCGTATCGCGATCAACGGTGTCGATACGCGCCGCGCGGCCTGTAGCGTCTTTGCGAACTGCTGCATCGGCTGAAGCGGGGACGACATAGCCTTTCTCCTCTTTCCTCTTTCTCAGGGCGCAACCGTGGTGATTAGCGCTGCAGAGCCGCATCGGAACTCAAAGAACTTTTGGTGAAGCCCGGCCAGGTCCTGGTAGAGAGCCGGCGCCGCCATCACCGCCTCCGGGTGTTTGGCGATCAGTTCGTCCAGCGACCGCTGAGCCAGACCCGGCCGATCGTTGGCTTCAATCAACACGTGGCACTCCTCGCACGCAGCCCAATCCCCGACGCTTTCGCCAGCGATGTTCGCGGCGCTGTACGCGATAAAACTGCGAGCCGGGTACCGCCACGCGGGTCCCGGGGCAGAGCAGAAATCGCACAGTAGATTTCCATTCGCCATACTCATTTCCCTCCGTCCGCCGCCAGCCCGCAGGCCACCTGTCTGTGATAGGCCTCCAAGAACCCTTGCTCTGTCAGATTTCGATCCCAGATCTTCGCGAACTCCTCCATCTCTCTCGTTCTCTTCGGCAGACAAACCAGTTCGCCGCCTTCGGCCGTATAGCGGCTCCATTGCTCGACGCCGACGTAGTCGTTGCGGAAATAGAATGGCCACAATTGTGGCTGCCCATCCTCGTCCTGGACGACCTCGAAGAGCATCTCCGGATCTCGCATCGGGTCCGAGTTCTGTTCACCGTAGTGCGCCGCGGACACCACAATGTGGCCATCCGGTCCTGGTTCGGCGAGCACCTCAATTACGAGCAGCATCCACGGGCTGTTCTCAATCGAGATACGCTTCACCCCTTGAAGTCCGCCCGCCGCTTCGAGAATTTGAAGAATTGTTTTCATCGTGAGTGCCTCGTTTGTTGTTTGCGCGCCACTCTTTGCGCGCGCTCCTTCTCGGCTGCTTTTCTCGCTCCGAGCGCGAAGATGGATTCATAGTCCACCTCGTAACCCCACCGCGCCCCTTTCGGGCGAATGCGCACCATCCGCGGAGAGTTCCACAACCAGCGGACGCTGCTTGAGAAATGCCCCCGTCTCGCGTACCAGCCGTGACTCCCGATCGAGGCGCGTCACGAAGCGACCCCTTTCAATACCTGAAATCCCGGCGATGTGGGCACACTACCGAGCCGGCCGCCACGACCACCCTCGATCAGCGTCCATGTCGCCGTTGGCCGCGCGGGTTCGTAGCCCTCCCTGACCAGATCGGCATAGCGCCCTGAGGACCGCAGATACTCCTCGCGGCGCTGGCGCCACCTTGCCTTGTGTTGTTCGCATCGCGTTCGCATATACTCGCTCCGGGCAACCGGCGCATAGCGGCGCCAATCGTTTTCTGCACACAGCTTTTCTCCCAGCACTTATGAGTGGGCCTCTCGGCATTCCTTCGCTCCGCCGCTTGCCAAGGCCGCGATACAGCCCACCAGCGAGGCGTCCCGCAACCGCGCAGGAGTCCAACCCGCCTCGGTCTATGGCAATCGGCCGAGCTTCTCCTCAGAGCACTTTCGGTTGGGATTGTCGCGACGCGGTGGAGCGAAGGAAGCAGAGATTTGGGACGTTCACAGATCTTGACGACTGCCTTCCCAGAATTGGCGCGGGACCCGAAGGAGCAGACCTCGTACCCAGCATGTGCAGTCACCGACGATCAACGGGCCGACGTAGCTTGCCGCGACCAGCGCTGCCACAATGGACGCGGCTATCAGACGTCGACCATTAGCCATCGAGTCGGCCGCCCCGTGCCACTTGACCGCCTTGTCGAAACCGCGCAAATGCACACGGTGAGTTACCTCGTACCGATTTGTCCTGCGGAAGGGACACGGCTGATGGTCCACTTGTCTTCGGCCCCATCCCGGTGCTGCTCGATCCAACGCCGGGTGTAGCTCTTGAGGCCACAAAGCCAAGTTGCTGCGTCGCCAGATTCCACTTGTGCCCTCTCTACCTCGTTAAACGCTCCTCCGCCAACCTGCCGATCGCGGGATTTCGCCATATACTCGGCAAGCTCGCCCGTGGCTCTCGCCATGGGCATGTACAGCCAG
Organism: Bryobacterales bacterium; assembly: GCA_027459465.1. Lineage (GTDB taxonomy): Bacteria > Acidobacteriota > Terriglobia > Bryobacterales > Bryobacteraceae > JAJYKC01. The sequence goes on from DAIDIH010000359.1 coordinate 64,885, forward strand.
GCGGGCGTCAAGACAAATGCCATCTTGTCCGCGTAGCAAAGCCTCGACACGCTCACGCCGTGCTTCTTTGCCCAGTGACGCGAGTGCCGCAGCGTGAAATCAGCCCAGGAGTCGCCGAAGAGCAGGCCCATGATCTTGGCCCCCAAATGTACGTGCTCCTCACCCTCCGGGCCTTCAACGTTCGGGCACCCGACATAACCCAGATCGTGGACGAAGAATGCTACCCACAGCCGCAGATCCCACGGGATGCCGTTCAGGCGCAACCAGCCGGCGGCGACGAAAAAGGGATGGATAAAGAAACAGTGCGCCCCGATGAGTACACTTTTGGTTCCCACTCGCATTAGGCACCATGCTTTCCCTCGTGCGGACCACTAGCGTCTTCCGCGGCCAAACCAACGAAAACGAAGGCGTCAGGGCCGCCCGTTCGGCCCTTCCATCCGAAGCACCACAACCTGCTCGCTGGGCCGCGGCAGAGGCTCCGTGCGAGCGATGAACGGCGCAAGGCTACTGTCCGCCCCGGGTGCCCTTCGACTCGGAACGAGCCGGTTGAAGATGTGAACCAGCAGTGGGGTTCCGGCGAGAGCGCCAAACAGCGTGCCCACTTCGTTGGCTCTGAAGTAGCTGCTGAAGATTACCAGCAGCACGATGAACAGGCAAAAGACCAGAGTTGCGTTCTTCACTCGTTGCACGGCTCCCCCTCTCACTTACACGGCTACGGCGTCTTCAGTTGCCGGAATCGCACTCGACCCCTCGCTCCGGTCGCCGTCGTTCGTCGGCCCCAGCTTTGCTGCTGACTCGACCGCAGCAGCTGCTGGTGCTTTAGGTGGCACCAAGTAGTGCTGGTGAGTGCATCCAGTGCATGTGGCGCCCCGTACGGCCGCCCTTAGGACCTTCCCGAATGGTGGCGCAACCGCGATGGGCTCGCCGGCTTTATTGAAGAACTCAGGGACGATCTGTCCAGCCATGTTCTTCTCATCGCCGGTCAAGTCCAAAGGCAGATACCCCTGTCGCCCCCGGAACACAATTTTGGATTCAATCTGCCCACGCCGACCCTCCACAGGCTGGACCACCTCATGGTTGACGATCAGCACGTCGTACGTGTTCCGTACCCGGAATACCTCGACGCTGACCAGCGCAGGCGCAATCACCACGGCGTGGCGCCCATTTACGGCGACCGAGTCGATAGGCTGGAGCCACGCTATGGGTTCGCCCTCCCCGTCACAGAAGGTAACGTATCGGCCGATCTCCTTTGTGGCGCCGCCGGATTCGACTCCACGTAAGACGGAGCGCTTCGCCATCGCCTGATACTGGCGCGAGACTTCGGGCTGGCAAAATATGCCGGCTTCCTGTAACCGGCGTTCGATTCGCCGCCGCTCACCTCGCGCAGCTAAGCTCGGTTGCACGGGCCGGTTCTCCGTCCGGTCCCGTTGTTCCGCGTTCGGCATCCGTACAACTCCTTTCCTCGCCCGAAGGCACAGGGGAATCCGCAGCGATCGCGAAGACTGCGGCTGTTCCCAGTTGAAGAGCCAGAAAACCAAGTGGTCGTAGCCAGTCCCCAGAGTCCCGCCAGAGACTGGCGTCGGCGACAATTCCAATCAACAAACCAGACAGGATGCCGGTGTCGGCGATCATCGCCCGCGCGATTCGGACGAAGGCTGGTCGTCGTCTGCTCATGCCAGCCTCCGTTGGATCACGGGTCGGCCCACTGCGGTCCGAATCATCTCCTTCGTGCACCCCGCCCAGCAGCAATATTTCCGAGGTTCCTCCACCGAGATCGCCAGGTTGTCACCGCTCTTGTCATGCCCCTGCGAAGCGCATGACGGGCAGCGCGCCACCCAGTTTCGCCCGACTTGCCGTCTGACTTCGACGTACCCCAGAATCCGGAACTCACCGGGCTTCGATTCGAAATACCTGGGCGTCTCCATCTGTCGCGCCCGCTGCGCATACTCCTGCGGAACCGCTTTCCCCACGATCATTTGCTGCAAGTGCTCCTCCTGGACCTTCGGGAGGCGCCGCAGATAGGCGAGCTGATCCTCCAATTTGTAGTCCGCGCCGTAGTACCAATACCGCCACCCCCGGCTTTCCCGAGCTCCCCAGTGAACTCCCAGCGGGGCCCGGATCGCATTGCCGAACTCTCCCGGCCGCAGTTCATCCTGTTTGGGGAAGATCTCGATTCCGTCGGACAGCCCGGAGCCCTTGACTTGGACGGCGAGCCTTCCGGCCAAATGGTAAATGTAGACGCGTGCTTCACGCGCCATCACAGGGCGTTCGAAGAAAATCCACAGATGCCCGCCGCGTTTCGATTTCTCCAGCGCTGCCTCGATCCCGTCGTCCCGCAACTGGCGCTGCACCTTTATTAGGTCTTCGAGCGCTGTCTTGTAGTCGGCATCGATCGCCATCCATTTCGAGCGTTGCGTCGCCGGGTTGATGGCGTAGATCCCGATCGTGAGTTCGCCTGCCAGATGCTGCCGAACGATTTCGAGGCTCAGTCCCGTGGGTTTGCGGCCGTCCGTGGCTTTCGGACGGTAGTAGTAATGACGGCCGCTTTCGGGGTGAGGGTGCCGCGATTGAATGGTGTAGGCCCGCCGGTTCACAAACAGCTCGCTGAATTCGCGGGCCAGCTCCAATGTTGCCGGTAGCCGGTGGTCCATGGCCGTTCGCTCCATGCTCGTCTATACACCGAAACTTCTGCGATTTTCAAAAGTCTCCTCAGTGCGCGGCGAGCAAAGCTCGTGGATTCTGGGCAAGTGCTTTCAGACCATGGAGTTGGGCCAATTGCTCAAACTCGTCGAGCCGATAGCCTCCAAAACTGGATGTGCCGGCCAAGTCCACCATCCAGAACGTCTGCGCCGCCCGGTCATAGACGTAGAACATTCCCGATTCGGGGTCGCCGGGAACCATGACGAAGAGCAGAACGCCCTTCGCATAGTCGACCCATTTCCTGATTTGGCCTTCCGCCCAGCGGGCAAAAGCCAGGATCAGTCTGTCCTCTTCCAGCCGGTCCAGTCCGAGCCGCTTTGCGCTCGGCTCCTGGACCCGCAGCATCTCCTTTACGAGCAGGTGATTCGTGTCCATGATGTTTTAGATCTCCGTTTCTTGTTGTGACTGCCAGTGTTCGCGAGCACGCGGAGGGGCGTCGGCGGGCATAGCTCCGCCAGAGGACCTTTGTCGAATGCCCACGGGAATGCCGGGAATGGATGGGGTAGCCAGCCGGTCCCAGCGCGCCTTACAACGTCCAAGTGTGGCTAAACTCTCAGAAATGGGTTCCGGCCACCCATTTCGAGGATCCGCCGTTACAATCCAGGCAGCGGATTCCGGCATTGGCCGACATCGTCGACTTTAGTAGACATGCTACACAAAATGATGTAGACTGGCTACACAATGCCCGATCCACCTCGCGTTGAACTGCTGCAGGGCACGCTGGACCTGCTGATCCTCCGCACTCTCCTTCCCGGCCCGAGCCACGGCCACGCCATCGCCAAACACATCCAGCGGACCAGCGAGGATCTGCTGCAAGTAGAAACCGGGTCGCTCTATCCGGCGCTACACCGGCTCGAAGCCAAGGGCTGGATTTCCGCATCGTGGCAGCTTTCGGATAAGGGCAAACGGGCGCGCTACTACCGGCTGACAGTGTCCGGCCGCAAGCACCTAGCCGAGGAGCAATCCAAGTGGCAGGCACTTTCGAGGGCTATCGGGCTGGTTCTGAATCCCGCTGAACAGGAGGCGCAATGAAAACATTCTTCCGGAAACTCGCGTGGCTGGCGCACCGCCGAGATAAAGAAGCCGAGCTACGCGCCGAACTCGAATTCCATTTCGGCGAAGAGACCGATGAGCGAATGTCCGAAAACCGGTCGCCCGCCGAGGCCTATCTGGCCGCGCGGCGCGAACTCGGGAACGTGACGCGCGTCTCGGAGGAGATGCGCGCGGCCTGGGGCTGGACGCTGGCCGAACAATTCGTCCAGGACCTGCGCTACGCACTGCGCAACATGGTGTCCAACAAAGCCTTCAGCGCGCTGGCGATTCTGTCGCTCGCATTGGGAATCGGCGCCAATACGGCCATTTTCAGCTTCATGGACTCCATTCTGCTGCGGTCGCTGCCGGTGGAACATCCGGAGCGGCTCGTGATCCTCAGTTTTTGGACCAAAGAGAACGAAGTCCACGGCATGAACCTGCATGACGACAGCTTCCTGCCGACCGGGACGGGGTACGGCGACAGCGTATTTTCATACCCGGCATTCGCCAAGTTCCAAAGCAACAACCGCATCTTCTCCGATGTCTTTGGATATCAGGGCGCCGGGGATCTTCATTTTGCGGCCGGAGATCGGGCAGAAATTGCCAGGACCGAATATGTCACGGGGAATTATTTTCAAGCACTGGGAGTTCCTCCCGCGGCGGGACGCCTCATTATGAGCGATGACGACCGCGCCGGCGGTTCGTCGGTCGCGGTCATCAGCTATGCTCTCAGCCAGCGGCGGTTCGGAAGCGCTGAAAATGCCACTGGCAAGTCCGTGTTGATCAACCAGCATCCATTCACTGTGGTGGGTGTCGCGCCGCCTCAGTTCTTCGGCGCCGACCCGGCCATGGCGCCGGATGTCTACATTCCCATCCACTCCGTCCTGACGCTCGCAGGCGAGGGCTTCGCACGCCAAAGTTTCAACGACCCCAATACTGAATGGATAGTGACTATGGCGCGTCTCTGTCCCGGAGTCAGTCGTGCGCAGGCGCAGAACGTGCTCGCTCCACAGTTCCAACAGTGGATGCGCACCGTGAACACGGCACGGAATCGGGCCGACCTACCCCGCTTGGTCGTCCGCGATGGAGGCGCCGGACTCAACGGACTGCGCTACCAGTATTCCCGTCCACTGGTGATTCTGCTGATATTAGTCGGCTTGATTCTGATCCTCGCCTGCGCCAACATCGCCAACCTGCTGCTGGCCCGCGCCACCACCAGGCGACGGGAGATTGCTTTGCGGCTCGGCATCGGCGCCGACCGTTCGCGGCTGGTCCGCCAGCTTCTCACTGAGAGCGTTCTGCTAGCATCCGCTGGTGGCGCCATCGGAATTCTCTTTGCGGTGTGGGGAATCCAGTTCCTGACAGCCCTTATTGCCAACGGGGAGGAGAACTTCACACTGCATGCTAATTTGAACTGGCACGTCCTCGCCGCCACAGCCGGCCTTGCGATCGCGACCGGCCTGCTTTTTGGTCTGGCGCCGGCGCTGCGGGCGACGCGCATGGATCTGCTGCCCGCCCTCAAAGAATCGCGAATCGGCGGAGGGACAGCGCGCGGCAGCGGGATATGGTCGATCAGCCGAGGCCTGCTGGTGTTGCAGATGGCGCTGAGCCTGGTGATTCTAGTAGCGGCCGGCTTGTTTGTGCGGACGCTGAACAAGCTGGAATCGGTTCAGCTCGGGTTCAACCGCGAGAACGTGCTTATCTTCAGCCTCAACGCCACCCAGGCGGGCCATCGCGACGCGAAAGTATTCGATTTTTACGGCAAACTTCGCGACCGGTTCGCGGGAATTCCTGGAGTTCGCGGCGCCAGCTTCTCCGACCTTCGGCTGGTTGGAGGAAGAATGTTTACGGAGGTGAGCGTGGGCGGAGATAAACCGAGGGGAAGCCTAGTTGTGTCCGTAGGACCGGATTTTCTGAGCACCATGCAGATTCCGTTGCTGCTTGGCCGTCAGCTGGGGCAGCACGATATGACGCACTCGCACATGGCGGCCATGGTGAACCAGGAATTCGTGAAGCGACTGATGGGCGGCCAGAATCCGCTGGGCCAGTTCGTGAGTTTCGGTTCCGCGTCTTGTGCAGAGTGTTCGGCGGAAATCGTCGGGGTATCGGGCAATGCGATGGTGGGCCGCGATGTCACCGACAAGTTCCGTCCGGTCGTTTACGTCCCCTACACGATGAATGTTTGGGGTGGGCTTCGCAACATGTATTACGAGCTGCGGACGGCCGGAAATCCGATGGCATTAGCCGGCATGGTACGCGAGCTAGTACGAGAGGCCGACCCACGCCTGCCCGTTTCGGATATGCAAACGCAGAGTGCGGTGATCGACGGCACCATGAACCGCGAAGTCATCTTCGCCCGGTTGTGCAGCGGCTTCGCAATATTGGCGCTATTGATCGCCTGCGTCGGGTTGTACGGGTCGATGTCGTACAACGTAGCGCGGCGTACGGGCGAAATCGGAATCCGCATGGCGCTTGGCGCGCCCCGTCGGAGCGTGATCTGGATGGTGCTGCGTGAAGTGCTTCTGTTGACCAGTCTGGGGCTAGCCATCAGCATTCCGGCTGCACTGGTGGGATCGAAGCTGGTGAGGGCTTTCCTCTATCAAACCGAGCCGCACGATCCGCTCACCATGGCGGTAGCCGCGGCATCGCTGCTAGTGGCGGCGGTCCTGGCGGGATATCTGCCGGCAAGATCCGCGGCGAAGGTCGATCCCATGTCGGCTCTCCGCCATGAATAAAGCAAATGTGGCGCGGCACTCGTGACTGCTTCGGAGTATTGTTCCGGATCGATCGCTAGTAGCTCGCGAAAGATCCACAAGGATCCCTAGCCGCCGTGTCGGACTTTGGCGGCAACTGCCTCGTCCGGATGTATTCACTGCGGAACCGCCGTCCGCTCCAATTGGTGCAACGCTGCCGCCACCTTGTCCGCTTCCGCATCTGGCAGTGTTCGCAACGTCGCCAGAGTGAATGCGCCCTTTGCTGCCTCCTGGATTACGTCGCCCAGGGTGCGGTTCAGTGCGCCGCTCACACGAGCCGCTTCCCGCAGCAACCTGCCGCGCAATTCGGCAATGCCACCGTGATCGTTTGCCGGCGGATTCACGGAGCCGCTTCCGTTACCCGACATGGCGGACGGCTCACTCAGCCCAGCTTCCTGTTCCAGAATCTGGAGGAGCTTCCGCAGTGTGGCTCGGTCCGGGATGTCGTCTATAGAATCGCTCGCCAGCTTCGCCTCCCGGCATAGATCGGAATACCGACGCTCTCCTACTTTTCCGATCGCGGCGCGTAACCGCTCTACGCCCCGCGCAAGATCTTGCAGTCTTTCGAAGACCGCAGTCAGCTTGGCCATGTCACGAATCTTGGCCGCATCGTCCCCGTTAGCCACCGCCTTGAGGACGCCGGTGGACAGGCTGAACCCGACCGTCTCGCACAAGGCTTTCACTTGACCGAGCACTTCGTCTCGAAACAGGCCACCCCGTCCGTTCCTTACCGAGCCGTGTCCGTTCTGTTTCTGCTCACCGCGAGCACCATTCCGCCCGCCCGTGCAGCCTTGTCTCGGCGGCTGACAAGCCGTCGGTCGCGCCCAGTCCGGCAGCTGCGGCGTCTCCAGGGGCCGTTTCTTCTCGTCCAGATCCACCCACTGACCGTCCAGGTCGTAGAGGTAGCGGCCCAGCCCGAAACACGAACAAGCCCGCTTGAAGGCCTGCGCCTCCGCTGCGGTCCCGGCATTATCGTTATCAGCCCACTCTTCTCCCAGCCCCGTGTGCATCCCGAGGCCATAGATCGTCAACTTGCACGTGACAACGATCTTGGCTGTGATGGTCCGCTCCGCCGATCCTCGCTCCTTGCGTTCGAAGTTCTGGACCAGTTGCACGGCGTAGTCCCGCGTCCACCCGGAGGGAGTGAACAGCTCGTTCAGCCGGTCCATGTAGGCACGCGGGTCAGCGTATGCCAACATCTGCCCGCGGTAGCGCGGTCCGTTCCGGCTACCAATCTGGGTTGTGTTCGTCACCCGCCACTTGATCTCGGTAGGGTCGAATGGCTCTTCGAGCGCGGCCACGGCGTGCCGCAGTTCCTCTCGTGTGAATACCACGGACGGGCCGACGGTCTTCGGCACACCATTTGTCGCTGGCAGAGGAACCACTGGCGTTCCATTCACAACGGGACACTCTTGCATCGCGTTTTGCTCCTTTCTGTTCTGTGATTGCTCAAATTGGCGTTACCCACCCCGCGCGACGTGGACGCTTCGAGCTTGCGGGGCTAAAACGGGACTGCGCTGACGGCTCTCTTTCACGTGGCAGCGGGATAAGAACGGAAGCCGTCGGTGCACGCTGTGAAACTTCGCCATGCACAGGTCTCAATCCGCCGAGCCGCTTCCAGCCAGACAAGCTTCCTCCACGCTTGCCGGTGCCTGCGCCGACCTCGCCGAATCCACCCGGTGGCTCTCGGCCAAAATAAGAGAGAGTTCGCGTTATGTTTGCTTCTCCTGACCTAAAAAGCCGGGTTGCCGGCTGCCTGCTTGGCGGAGCGCTAGGCGACGCATGGGGCAGCGCGTACGAGGGCAGGACCGGACCAATTTCGTTTCACGTTCCCGAACGATCGGCACTGTCCGACGATACTGAGCTCACTCTCGCGACGTGTGAGGCAATCATCGAGAGTGATTGCGTCGAGCCGGCGAATGTCGCCTCTCACTTTGTGCGTTGGTTTCGAGCTGGGCGCATCCACGGTATGGGCTCAAGCACCTACAAAGCCATGCGAGACCTCGCCGCGGGAACGCACTGGGCACTGGCTGGAGCGCGCGGGGAATATGCAGCGGGAAGCGGCGCCGCCATGCGAATCGCTCCTCTCGCATTTCTGCTGGACCCGGTCAACCCAGACCACCGTGTGATCATCCGGGACGTTTGTCGCATCACCCATCACAGCGACGAAGCCTACGTCGGAGCTCTTGCCGTCCTGCTTGCCATTCGCTCCGTCGTAGCGGGATCCTGGTCACCACAGACTACGTTCCTCGCTCTCGCGCGCGACAATCTTCCAGATTCCGCTGTTCGAGACCGGATCGGGCAACTGATGCAAGCACAACTCCCAGCATCCGACGTGGCAAGCCGCTTCGGCGCTTCCGGCCACGTGGTCGACACTGTGCCACTTGCCCTGTACTGCGCACAGTCCATAGCCTCAAATAACCTCGCAGACGTCCTCGCGATGACGATCACCTGCGGCGGGGACACCGACACAATCGCTTCAATCGCCGGGCAGCTAGCCGGCACTGTCGTCGGTGTCGCCGGCGTCCCAAGTGACCTGCTTGCGGCTATTCACAGCGGCGACAACGTGGTGGCTGCTGCCCACCAGTTCGCCGACTTCGTCTGCAACCGCAGCCGCCAGCCCTGAGCCGGGACCAGACTTCCAGCACAGATCCGTCACCCAGAACTCCGAGCACTTCGGCGCAAATGTTACCGCCCCGCCACGATCCACCACCTCCAGCAATCAGTCCCGTCCGATCACTATCTGCCCCACCACCGCCAATTCGCTAAGTTCAACAAAACTCCGGGTAGTCGATTCGCAAGTGCGTGAGCGGACGAAACTTCGCTCAATCCGAAAAGCTCAAAAGGTGTTCAAAGGGTGGGCAATGAGAAGTCAATGCGCCGCCGCCGGGGTGCCACGCGAGGATCTGGCGTCCAGGGCGCTGCACAAGGGAGCCGATCGGACGCGCCGGCTGTCCATCACCAAAGTCTCGATCGTATCCCTCTGGAACTCGTCGCAGAGCGCAAAGTAGACGGACCTGCGGCAGCCCTCGAAGAAGCTGGCCACGTAGGTCAACAGCGGATACGCGGGTACGAGGTAGATAACGCAGTCCAATTCCGATTCTCTTTCGACGGCCTGGCGAACCCGAGCGTACCTTTCCGGAGTCTTGGCAGTGCGCTCGTACTCCAAGGCAAATTGATAGGATCGGCCGCCCCGTTCCACCTGGACGACAGCATCGTAGTCCTTCGGGAACCCGTACCCGGTAAACTCGTTGAGCGATCGGATCTCCAGTTCCGACCGCCACGTTGCCAAGCCGCCCGCACGCAGCAGCGCCAAATGGACGTCATTCAATCCCAACGAATGCTCGATCGTCGTCTCGTCCAGGTCCACGAAGCCCCCGGTCACCAGCAGCGCTGCCGAATCTCCGAGGTCCACCAAATGTTCAGCGCCTGCGTTCGATATTGAGTACACCCACGACCGTTTCGCCGCCGTTCGTCGCACAACCAGCTCGTGGTCGACCAGGCGCTTCAGCCGCCAGTTGAAAACTCGCCGCCGGTGCTCCCGTGCCTTATGCTGCACGAATTCCCAAAGCTGTTCATGTGACACGTGGCGGGACCGCAGCACCGTCTGCAAGAGAAACGTGTCCTGAGAGGACTTTAGATCGATTCCGCCCTTCCGATAGCGCATCTCTCGCTCACACCGCTGCTGACAGAACCAGCCGCGCACGCCACGGCTTCCGCGCGTCCGGTTCCAGGAAGAAGGTCCCAAGTCGACCCCGGATCCACGTGTACGCCGGCATCACCAGCATCGCCTCCTGCCGTTCCTTACATTCGCTGAATGAAATTACGCATCCTTCGTGGTGCAGCCACCCGCCGGCGCGCTCCCGGGTGATGCCACCCGACTGCTCCTCGGTCACGATTAGCAGGTACGCATCCGGCCGCTCCGGACGGCTCAGCAAGTTCTTGAATAGCACTTTATTGTGGCCGTTCCACACACACGGAGGTTCGCAATCGAATACCTTCTCTACCATCTGGTGCACGCAATCGGGCCGAAAACCGCCGCTGGCGTTGAACCGGGCGACGCCGTAGACGCACGGCCTGTAGCGCAGCTTGTTCGCCACAAGCACGCCGGTCGTGTTGTAGTAGGCGAGCGCGGGGAACGGAAAATGCCCTGAACGGAGCGTCGGCTTCGCCTCACGACGCGTCCAGATGCTCCCGAATCCCAGCACCGAAATTAGCATGGTCGCGTCCTCATGCACCTTTCAGACGTCGGTTCTCTTGCGTTGCCGTCGCCAGAGCGGCTTCGAGTCGGTTGATCCGAGCAACGAGGGCGCCTTTGTCGTCAGCGCCATCGTTCCCGTTCTCAGTTCTTCCATTGGCGATCTTCTTGCTCACCGCATCCACACGAAGGGAGAGGTCGGTGATCGTCTTCGCCTTCTCGTCCAGCTCACTTTTGAGGCGTAGCTTCTCCGACGTCACGTTTTGAAGCTCAGAGCGAGTGCGCTCCAGCTCATGCCGCAGGTCAATTGCTTCGGCGGCATCGCCAACTGGCACGCCGGTTTCGCCGGACTCAATGACCCGGTTGCACTTTTCAATGTGCTCGTTGTGTTTTGTGATCGCCTCAATGGCGCGGCCCTTCCAGTACGTGGCCCAGTTCCTCGCCTTCACCAGCTCCGTTTCGAAGTACCCGATGTCCTTCCTGTGGTCCCATACAATCCAGCCGATCCCCAGCAAGGCAGCGTAGAAGGACAGCATCAGGAACGCGCAAAACACGAAGTACTTGTTGCCGAAAGTGTTCTCAAGGAACACCTCGCGGCGTTGCTCCCAGCGCTTTCCCCAGTCGGTGTTCGTGGGGTTGAGCGAGTGCAAGAAGGCGTCGTACCAGGTCGTCTGCAGACTTTGATAACCGCCTTGGGCGGCCAAAGGCGAGTAGCGCGCCGCCGGCGATCGCATCGCGCTCTTGCCAGGGACTGGATTTACCGGAGCGGTACGCACACCGTCCGGTGCCGTTTGCTGCTCCTGCGGCTGTTCGGCGAGCGCCGCAGGCGCTGCGAGGACTGCCAGGAGTATGGCAAGACAGGCGTGCTGTTTCATTTCGTGTGTCACGGTCTACCTCCTTCCTTGAATCCGCCGGCCGAATTGCGCGACCAATTCGGGGTTCTTGAACCGCAGGTTCGCCCCTTGCACATCGGCCCGGGATGGCCTCAGCCGCGGAGCAAGTTCCCCGTCCAGAGGTGAGATCCCGACGTCCTGCGGCGGCCGGACGTGCAAGTGCCGATGCAGAGTGCCCTCTGTATCGTCTGTCATGAGGATCTGCATCTGCCCTTTGGGCAGATTCTTAATCCGTTCGTCTTCTGCCCGGTACTCGCGTTCCTCGCGCTCCGATCCGCTCGTTCCCCGTTCAAAGCGCTCCCAGCCGAACAGTTCGCCGCGCTGCAGGGAGACGGTTCGCTTCATTACCGTGTGCTCAGCAGACGCCCGGATGAAGAACTTCGCGGTCTCCTCGTCCTGGGTTCGCAGGCTGATTTTCGTATTCGGCGCGCTGGTAACGTCCTCCTTGAAACCCTTTCCCACCTGAAGAAGCTGTGGCAGGCTCTGCATCGAGAACAGGAACGCGGTGTTCGTGCCGCGCGCGGTTTGCAGAATCTGGGCGAAGTTCCGGTATCCGAACGGCGCGAATTCGTCGAGGACCACCGAGAAGATCGGCTTATTCGGCCGCCTTCGCTCGGCCTCGCTCTCGTAACGCTTGCCAACCACCAGTTGCAGATTCTGTAAGAGCATCTTGCCGAGTGCGCGAACCGGTTCGGTGTTCTTGTTGACGTTGAGGGTGACGAACAGGATCAACTCGCGCTCGATCACGTCATCGATGGACAACAGGTCCTCGTACGGGCCGGTGATTACGGACAGCTCATCGTCGAGGAATGTCATGCATTCGTTCAGCAACCCCTGGATCTTCGGAACGCGCTCGCGGTCTTCGAACGACTGCATCAGATTTCGCACGGACATCTCGAAGTTCAATCGTCGCTGCGTGCTAACATCCCGGTCGAGCTGGATGCGCTTCCTTGCTCTTTCGATCTGGTCTTTCAGCACCTCTTCATCCAGTGCCATCACGATCACGTCGTAGAAGTTGAACGCCAGCCCGGTGTAGTGCAGCACTCGCACGATGTCAGCCAGGTAGTTCAACTGGTGCTTGGCAAAGAACTCGTCGTGCAGGTTGAAGCTGCCGAAGACCATGTTGACCTGCGCCATGTAGTTCTCGTCGGTGGTGTGGAACGGGTTGTATAGGCACGACAGCTCCGGCCGGGCGGGGTTAATCAAACGAAGGTCGTCGAGGCGTCCGGCCGCCGCGATGTGCGGAAGCAGGCGATAGAAGAACTCCAAATCACCCTTCCCGTCGAAGATCACCATCGGAATCTTATGAGGCGCGTCCGGGGGACCGACGCGGCGTTGGAGGTCCTGCGTGATGATGTTCTCCAAAAGGGTAGTTTTCCCACTCCCAGTCATCCCGAGAACGATCCCTTGCATCACCCTGACTTTGTCCGGCCAGATCCACGGCTGTCCGTGAACGTCATAGCCGAGGACAACACCACCGTCTTCCCAGGCACGCGCAACGTGTTTCCTGTCCCGGCCCGGGTCCATCACAAGCGGTGGATATCGCAGCTGGTTCTCCCTCCACGCCCGTCTCTTCGAGAGAACCAGAATGCTGATGCCGGGAACGGCGATGCCCAGGAGGGCGTACACCAGGAATTCGGTGGTTTGCAGATCGGTGTAGTGATACGCCCGAGTCCAGATCAGCCAGTAGATAAAGATCGCGGCTAACAGCAAACTGACGACAACGAACCCGGCGGAATGTGAGAGCGGTGGTGTGCGGGGATGTTGATCGGCGTAGTATTCACGCGTCATTTCCGACTCCTAATGGGGCTGTATAGTGGGAAGGCTCGGTACAGCGCAGCGGGTGTCTAGCGAAGCCATGTGGCCAAGGCCAGGTTGAAGCCGGCTATCACCGTCACGGATGCCGCGGTCTTGATCTGTTGGCGAAGCGATTTGAGCAACTGGGCGGCAGTCGCGTGGTTTCGGTGCCGCCATGCCGCCCAGAGGCTACCGCACACCCGGAACAAGCTTCCAGCTGCAATTGTCAGCAGGAGGGTTACTTCGAAACGGGGCCTTCGGTACCACGGCGGCATCGCCAGGAACCCTGACGCCGCAGAGGAGCGGCCGGGAAGCTGAAGGTGATTGAGCCAATAAATGAAGCATGCCTCCGTCACGATGAGCATTAAGGTCAGGCCAACCAGCCCAACGATCTCCCCTTTTTCGAGCACACGCTTCAGACAGTTCTTCCAAGTTGGCGACATGGCGGTCAACCTCACGGCCGGGGAGCAGAGCAATTGAAAGCCAGGACGGCAATCGCGACCAGGGCAAACAATGCCCCGAATACCACGGCCTCCATCTTCGGCTTCCGCGTCCTTCCCGGCTCGAACGGGTTGCTGGGCTCGAGAAACAGGTTCAAAACGTGATTCGTAACGCCGATATCGGAACGTTTCTGGCGGGCGCTGCGGAACTCTGTGTCCACCTCCTGGATCGTCATAGGGTGCTGGACGCTCGCCTCAGGAAACACCGGCCTCCGTCTGTGGAGTCGGCAGCGAAACTCGGCTTCCGTCAGGGTCGTGGTATCCATGGCTATAGCACCAACACCGCGCTGACGTTCTCGGCGCCGTCGGCCGGGAACGAGAGCCTAACCACGGTGCGTTCACCTGGCGGACCGCTCTTCGGCGGCAGATCGAACGCGATCAAACCATGGGCACTCTGACCGGGGCGAAGGATTGACGCCGGCAGCTCGGCCTCGACCACGTTCACGCGCGCTGCGTCCTTCCAACGCAGCTGAAAATCCCCGGCGATCTGAGTGTGCGCAAGCGGAATCAACGACTGCTGAGCGTGGGGAGAGTTCAGACGAAAAACTTCCGGGGCCGCCGGGAGGTAGGCCGTTGTGCCGCCGTTCACGATGGCGTAGCGGAGATAGACCCGGCCATCCTTCTGATAGATGTCTTGGAGGAGGATCTCGACCCCCATGCCCTTCCTAAATGCGCCGGCCAACGTCACAGGCGTGCTCTCCATGAGCATCGCCGCCGGGACCTTCGACTGCGCCGGTGGTGCAGGCGGAGGCGGATCGGCCAACTTGGGCCGCGGCGTGGGGGGATCTTCATCGATCGCGAAATCCATCTGGTCTACCGAGCCGGCCGGCACCAGTTCGTAGTTCTGCCGCCCCGAGGCCGTCCAGATGAAAAGGTTCGTCGAGGCGTTCGGCTCAAGTGGCTGGACAAATACCTTGTTCTCGCGCCACTCCACCTTGAAATTCGAGCTGCCCACAGCCACTTCCTTCACCGGCTCGTCGAATTCAAGAACGCTCAAATGGTTCTGAGTAGTGGCAAGGCGGGTAATCCTCGTTCGGTCCGTCTTTTGCGTCTCAATCCTTTGGCCGAACGCGGCCACTACCGCGAACGCGGTGAATATAAGAGGGATTCGTTTCATGACGTCTCTCCTTCAGTTCCCTTTGATCTCCTCAAGGCCCCTTGGGGAGGCCCGATTCGCATCGAGCCTCCCCGTCGGAACTACTGCACGCCCGGAACGGGTCTGGTGATTTTCGGTTTCAGCCTGGAACCCGGAAGCTCCAGCCTCCCGTCCTTCACTTCCACCCGCCCGGACACGAACTCAACGGGGTGGATCCGTTGAGGCCGGCCATGGTCGTAGATCAGGTCGCCATCCCTGGTGACACGCATCAGGAAGGTCTCTCTCTCTACGATCTGACCCTGCCCGTCATCGATTTGATCGAGCAGATAGACGTTTCCGTCTTCGTCGATGGACACCTCGCCGGAAATCAGATCCGGAATCGAAACCGTAACCTGACGGCCCCCGGTCCGATCCGCAATCATGTTGACGAGTTCCTGCGGAAAGGCGTAGAACACGATGCTCCCAGTGCTCTTGCTCCCCTTGCAGGTAATCGCGTAGAGAGCGGCCAGCCAGTCGAACGCGTTCGCCGACTTCCGCTCGGCCCACTTCCGGACGAGATGAATCATATTCCTCATCTCCTGCCGGGAGCGTTCCTCATACCAATGCAGCGCAGCTTTCGCTTTGTTCCGCGCTTTGAACGCTTTGCGCCTCGCGACCATATCGTCGAGTGAGCACGCGTTCACGGCGGCATCGGCGTCGGCCACGGCGCGCCGGTATTTCTCTCGCTTCTCCAGGATCAGGGATATGTTGACGCCATACACCCTTGCGATCTGCCCGGCCTCCGTGTACATCTCGCGGTCAAATCGCCCGTTGACGATCAAACCGCGGAAGTCTGCTAGTGGCCGGACATCGCTGAAGAAGTCTTCGAGCTCCTTGCGGAGCATGTTGTACAGCCTGCCGATCCGGTCCGTGGGACTGACCTCGAGGTGGACAGGCAGATCGCCAATGCGCTTTTCATCCTTCACCTTGAGCCACGGAGCGGTGATAATTTGTTTGCGGATGCCGGCGATGACCTCGTGATTCGGTAGCGTCCCGTGCTTCAAGGCATCGAGCGCCGCCTGGAGTTCTTTCGCCAGCGTTTCGGCTAGATCGGGGCGGCCTTCAGCGAGACAGGAAGTCATCAGGTCTGTAATGATCCCGATTTCGTTTCCCTTCGCCGACACCGCAACCTGGGGGAGATTCCACCAGGCCGAGCGCCGCTTCTTGCGCTTATCCTTCTCGTTCGCAAAGGACTCGCGATGATTGAAACGATCCTCGACCCATCGGGGGAATCGGTTCCCTTCCACAACGCAGACAACATCGAAGTCGTAGTCGCCTCCGTTCTTCGCCGCAGTTTTTGAGTGAAGGGTGATCGTGTGTTCCAGCCGCAATTGCCCATTGAAAATCTGTTCGACAACGTGCTGTTCACAGGTCGGACAGCCCTGCCGTGACAGGTCATTCATGAGGCGTGCGGCAACATCCGGAACCTGCAGTTTGCAGAGCGGAAGCAGGTCGTCCTTCGCCCGGATCGGATAACGTACCTCCAACATCCGCGCTGAGCCGAGGCTCGTGATCGCTGTGTTCTCGGGCATCCAATCCGAACCGCAGTAGACCCGCCCATCGTGAAGCACCAGGTAACCGTCGTCAGCTAATGCGAAGGCTGGCAGCCGGAAGCCACCTGCCGTGCATAGCTTGTAGGCCCACCGGCACAGGATCCGCTGGAGTTGGTTGTTGATGAAAGGGAATTTGGCGAGCTGACCGCTTCCGTCGGCTTTCAAAACCGCTTCCACGACTGTACGTTCCGCGGATGTGTAGTCGCCGTCTTCGGGATCTTCGTCTCCGCCGACTGGACGGGAGGCATTCGATGTGCCCAGAAGCCGGAAGAGTTCATCGAAGTTGTTTTCATCGACCGTCGTCTTCAACTTCCGAACCTGTTCGAGAGCATGGGGGATGACCTCCAGGTCGATGGTTGAATCCGGCGCATGGGTCAGCAGCGTGTAGCTCGACTCGTATTCGAGCGGTCGCGAAACCTCCCGGATACCCAGCACGATCGGGCTCCGAAAAAGTTGCGCGTCACCCGAACACAGCCTGACCAGCACCGACTTCTCCGGTAGCGCGGGCTTCATTGCACTTTTCGGCAGGATGATGTCGGCGCCAACGTAATCAGCGACGTCATTCTCCATCACCTTGAAGCTGCCTTTCGCCTGTGTCCGGTTGAACGCGAGGCGGAACTGATAGAAATGACGATCGGGAAAACCCAGCCGATCAAACAGCGATCGTCGGATCCATCCGCGACAGTCATTCGTTCCAAGTGAATGGTCATCGACAACCAGCACCCGCGCGTCCGGCTCCTCAATCCGCACTTTGCAAGGCGAAATGAGGATGCCGAAGTACGTGACCGCTGCCTCGGGCCACTGCTGAAACCGGTCCGCGATTGCTCGCTCGAACTCTTTGTTGACGGCGTAATACCTGCCGTTCTTCGCGGAGCCCGAAGCGCCGATGAGGCGGTATTCCACACCACCGACCGTGAACTTCGCCAGAGCCTGTTCCACCTTGGCTCGCCCATAGTCGTCGAGTTCCGCGCCCGGAATTTCGACCGTCGCGACACGAATGCCCGGATACAGAGCATCCAGGAGCGTGTTGTCGAGTTGTCCTTGCCGGGTCAGTTGCATCGACTTCTGAGCGACCGTTCCTTCCTCGTCAATCTCCAACGCCATCACGGGCAATTGGGAGGTAACTATCGTTCTCATTGGGCATCTCCTTATCTGTTGTTGAATGAGCAACAGCCAGACTGGAGCGCCGTCACCGGTGCATCCCCCTGCCTGTTGCCGTGAACTTGAATCAAGTTCCCGGGTGCCAGGCTCAGAGAGCCGTCACCGGGTTGTTACTGTTTCTACGCCGCCTTGGACCTCCTGACCACCTGTGAGAGCCGCCACCTATCGGCGACAGCTTCCTTCAAGCGATCTACAAGATCCGGTAGCGCTTCCACCACCAAGCCGAAAACGATGCCGCCGACGAACAGCAGACGCTGTTGCCAGGTCATGCCGGCGCCGATGAGCATCGCGGAAATGATTATGAGCAGTGTTGCCATTTTGTTCTTCAAAATGGTTCTTCTCCTTTTCTGTCTGTTGCCAGAACAGCAAGGAGACCGCTGATTCAGGTCTCGCTGCTTATCCATGGCCAGGGTTGATGAACTCCAGCCAGGGATTCACGTGGAAACCCGGCCAGCACTTTTCCGCATTAAGCTGCGGATCGCCTCGACTTACGTCATGAGACCGTGCCGTCGATTATGAATGCGTCAGTTTTCTTTCCTTGCGAACTGCCTCCTTCTTGATAACCGGTTGACCGTTTGACAGATCGGCGTTCGTCTTCCATTCGCTAACGACAGCGAAACTGCCTCCAGTCCGAAACGCTGTCACCATGGCCTCGCTCTCGCTGCCCGCTTCCTCGCCGAGTTCCATCTTGTCGGTCCCCGAACTCTTCACCAGGAAGTAGCGCGCACCAGACTCGTCGACTCGGCCGCCTCTGCGGCGCTTCGCGCGCTCCTTCCCCTTGACGGGCATTTTGCTCTCGGCCGGCCCAATCGGCGCCTCCGTCGTCAATGTCGCCATCGGAGATCACTCCTTTCATCAAACTGAATCACGGCCCGCCGACCCTCCCGAGCCGACAGGCCGTGCCGCGTCCTCTCTCACGCACGCGTTATCGCCAGACTGCGCTGGCCTCGCATCTGCGACCCCGATCCGGAGATGCCCTCTCAGAGACCGGGACCGGCAGAACCGTCAGTGGTCCAGCAGGCCTGATTCCTGCAGGAGCCCTACATCCTTTTGCCCCACCATCTGCTCTTCGCGGTATTCGGCAACCCGCAATCCGCTGGGCACTCGCTCTGATCTGCGTTCCTGGATGAGTCGAACGAAATACTTGCCGACGATCCGGTCCGTGAACTCGCTCTTGTTTCGAATGCGGTGAACCTCCTTGACGCCGAACGCCTGGTACGCCCATGGCTGGCCGGGGATAGGTTCGATTGACCGAATCGTGAACGAAGACGTGATCTGTTCGTCTTTGATTTTCCCGACGACGTCCTGGTCTCGAAGCTGGTTCAAGCTGTAAACCCTGAAGTTCTGGGTCATCATGTTCAGCGCGTCCGCCAAGTTCTCGTCCACCGACGTTGGGGTATATCGGAGGTAGCGCTCCAGGAACTTCCGCACCATCGCACGTCCCTCAATATCGGTCGGAGACACATCTCCTGGCTGCGTCGCCGCGAGAACCCTCAGGATTCCAGTCGTGATTGGTCCCTTCGCGGGGCTGCCCCCAACCACCGTCGCTTCGCCGTCCGCACCAACCCTGATCACAGTCGGCGGCTGGAGCCTTACGTAAATCGCAAATAGGAGGGATACGAATGCGATTACACCGAATAGCCCAGCCATCAGCATGGATCGGTTGGCATATGCCCGAAGCTGGCCGTCATGCTCATAGTATTTGGTGTAGTGAGTCCTCTCAGGCAACGGTTCGCTAGAGCTGGCTTGCTTCCGTTTGAAGAACATGATTTCCTTTCCGGCTACCTTCCAGGCAGCCTGAATCCGAAACTGCCAACGGCAGAACTGACGGTATTAACGATCATCATCATGGAGCTTCCGATCTCGCCCGTTACGATCCTTCTCGCCAGGAATGGAATGAGCGCGACCATCACAGCAAACAAAATGCTCGCCAGTGACATGAGCAGTGCGGTGCTGGCTCCCTGGAACCAGCCTCCCAGACTGTTGGCCGACAACATGGCCGCCAGCGTATCAGCGTTAATAGCAGTGAGGAGAATACTGAACAGGGCATATATGATCCCCCAGGCGTGAAACACGAACAGGTTCACGAGATAGCTCCGCGCCAGTTGTCCGACTCCGAAAGCTGGGTATAGCGCAAGCATCAGCGGCCCAAGCGCGTACAATATTGCGCCGTAAAGGCAATACATAATCGTGAAGACGAGCAGCGTGATTGGGAACACGACTGCGGCAATGAGTTGCACCAAGACGCTGATCAATGCAACGATACTGCTGACGACCAGATTGAACCAGCTTGCGTTCCCAAGGCCGTTGAAATACTGATTTACCTGAAGCATCCAGTTGTTTGCCCAATCGTTCGGCGAAATGGCGGCCGCGATTTGATTGAATCCGCCGTTGACCGACCGGAAGATGCTGTCGTAATTCGACAAGATCAAGCCCAGAAGCAGGAACTTGGCCGCGGCGATCCCGATCATTCTGGCATCACCGCCACGGGCATACGCCTCATAAACCGCGAATAGCGCACAAAGCAGCAGAATGGCGTTTGCGATTGTCGTGATCGCCGCCATTGGCCCGAACGCCCCTGAGACGCCGTTCAGGACAGTTTGGAAGGTCTGCTCAAAGAAAAACATCGGCGCACCCTATTTCTTGAACATGTTCGTCAGGTCGCGACGCGTGTCGCTAGCGTTGTTTGCATTGAACTTCAGCGCGGCGCCTGTGTTGGCGATGTCAACAGCTCGAATTCGAAACAACTCAGCCATGGCTGATTGCGTCAGCGCATGAGCCTTCACGAGCATCGCGGCTGACTCGGCCTCGATCATCGGAGCTGTCCCTGGAGCCGCCTGTCCGAGTTCGGAAGCAAGTTGGTCGGACGCGTCCATCAACTGGTCGGCCGCTGCATCGATCGCGATGGCCTTCTTCATCCCGGCTTCCGCCGTAGCATCGGTCATATCGATCATGTCTCGTACTGCTGGCGGGGCATCGGTCGATGCGGGGAGGGACTGGTAGACTGTCGTGTACCGGCCGGAGACCTGGCCTATGTTCCCGGGGTTCCTCGACAGCAGCACGTTCTCCAATTGGCTTGGATTTGCCAGGGTGGCGCTAGCGACATTCAGATTAACTAGACCGCGGATGACATTGTAAATGCCCTGAACGACGCCAACGACTCCGCGTGCCCGATTGATCGCCGCCGGAGGGTAGATCTGGGTTTGGAAGAAACTGTTGATCGTATTCAGGATGTTGTTTACCGCGCCCAGAGCGGTGTTGATCGCCTGCAACCCACCACCGATGACGTTGTTGATCGCGGTGCCGATAGCATTGATTGCGGCCACGATCGCCGCCCAATCGATGAATTGCGCTTTGGCGGGTTGCGGCGCCACCAGCGCGAGTACTAGCATCAGGGCGATGACCTTCGTCCGTTCCTGCCAAAGGCACTGGAAGACGTGATTGAAGAAAGCCGGCATTCTCCCTCCTATTTCTTGAACATCGTCTCTACGTCCGTTCGGAACTGAGCGCTAAAAGTCGCGTTTCGTTTTCTGATCGTGTTATCGTGGGCCACCCGTGCCGCCTCCTCACGAATCGCGGCAGCGATCATGCGCTGCATCATTGCCTGGCTCTTGACCGAGGCGATCATTCCCGCGCCAGCGAGATACGGAGCAGAACCTGGCGCCATGTTCACTCCCTCGTCCTCAATCGACTCCGCCGCGTTCATCATCTGGTCCACCATGGCATCTGAAGCCTTCAGGGTCTTCAGGTTCTCCATCGCTAGTGCGTCATCGATGTCGGCGAGGTCGCGCTCCATGGGGTGCGCGTCTGTTGCCTGCGGGATTGCTCGATACGTCTGCCCGAAGGCGTTGGTCAACTGCGGAAAGTCGCCGGCACTTCGGTCGCGCATAACGCTTTCCAATGCCACAGGATTCGGAAGCTGTGCGCTCGACACGTTTATCTGAAGGAGCGCCGTGAGAACACCGCGGTACTGCCCGATCATCGAGCTTACGAGGGCCCGTGCACGGTTTATCAACTGAAGCGGGTAGACTACCTGCTCCCAGAGGTTGTCGAACTGGGTAAGGACGCTATTGATCGAGCCTATCGTGCTCCGGACGGCATTTAGGAGCCCGCCGATCACGTTATTGATGAGCTTGACCACTGCAGTTGCGGCAGCGATCACCGCCCCGATGCCGATCTGGGCTCTTGCGGGCGGGGCTACGACGGTCAAAGCAAGCGCGCCAACCAGAGTGAGGGCTACGACGCGACGTACGCGGGCCACCAGGAAGAAAGCCAACAGATTGGTGAACAGAAGACAGAGTAGCTTCATGCTTTGGCTCCTCCGGCGGCAGCGCGGCCTGCAACTGCTCCGCTCAGTTCCTCAGGGAGCGACGGTTCATCTGCGAGGCCCGTTGGGAATCGCCGTGCGAGCTCGTCGTAAGCATCGAGGAGAGGCTTCTGAGAATTCTGCTCCAGGAAATACCGCCGGTATGCCCGCTCGCGAGGGAACGTCGTACACACCCAGTACTCGACGGATGTCGGAACGAGCCGGACGAGTTGTGTCGTTTCGGCTTTTTCTCCAATCACGAGCAGAACGTCGGCACTCCGGCCCTTTCGTGGCGCGCTCAATTGCTTGATTTCCTGGAGGGCCACTTGGTTCAGCGCCAAGTGATTCGCCAATGGGGCCACGTCGCCAGGTTGACGTCCGATGATCTTCGTGGAGACGTTACGAACGATCCCAGGCCCGTGGACCCGCGGCTGAGAATCCGTCCCGACAAAGTCTTCGAGGGTCTGTGAGATCCCCCAAACGCTCCCCCCGCGCTTTCGAGCAGTTCGGAACAGCTGCACTACTTCCGGCGCCAGAACGTTTGAATCGAGCAACGACCAGCACTCGTCGAGCACCGTAATGCTGTGCTGACCAGTCTTTCCGGAAGCCCTTTCCTGCATCGCGTGGGCGATCATCATGCTCATCGCGGTCTCAAGCCGCGGATCGTCACTGAGCCGCTCCACGTTGAAGAAAAGCCAGTCTGCGTCGGTTTGCAGCGTTGTGTGCTGATCGAACAGCTTCGAGTAGACGCCCCGCTCGCCGGTCCATTCTCGAAGCTTCAAAGCGGCCAACTTCGCTTCCTCGACCGTGCGCTCGATCCTCTCCTCATCGCGCCATTGCTGCAGTTCCTCTCGGAGATCGTTGAAGGTCGGGATCGGATTCGAGTGGCGGATTGCGCAGCGTTTATAGGTGCGACTGATCGATTCACTCAGCAGGTTGTCGAGCAATGCGGTATCCGAATGCGGGCTGTCGCCGATCATGTGGCGGGTGAGGTTCTTGAGGAAAGCAATCTTGTCCTTTCCCGGAGTCGTAGTCCCCGGAGGCAAATCCCATGGGTTGAGTGTTACGCTCCCTTCGAGGTCGACATCGATGCACCGGCCTCCCATCAGCTCAACTAGAGGGCGGTAGGAATCTCCTCGTTCCAGGATGGATATCAGTGGCTTGATCCGGGACATCATCAGCAGGAACAACATCGCCATAAAGGTCTTCCCGCCCCCGGAAGCCGCCATCATCAGGATGTTGGCATCGGCGAGAGCGGCATCCCACGGCGAGAATGGGACGAGTTGCCGGTATGGCGTTTCCAACAAAACCAGTGGTGATTGCGGCATTCCCCGCCAGGACGTCTCAATGGGAAGCAGGTCGGCGGCATGAACGGTAAGGCAGTCATTCTCCCGCTGATTTTGTTCGCCCATTCCTGGAAGTGCTCCGACGAACAGACGCCGCTTGGCGAGGTCCTCCTGCAGTCCGCGGCTGCCGTTCATCTGCATAATTGTGTACAGCACCTTGTGGCGGCGGTCAGCAAGGATGCGCTCTTGCTCCGCCAGATCCCGGTGATTTTGTACCGGCTGCGATGTGCGGACGCTGATCACCATGCTGGTGCGGCACGTCTTCAAAGAGCTGGAGATCAGTTGTTCCAGCGTCTCCATAAGCTGCCGCTGTGCCACCTGCGCGTCTACGTCGATTCTGAGATTGCCGTGCGAATCGCGCTGAGCAGCCTGCATTTTCTTGAGGCGACTCTTGTAGTGCTTGATCATCGCCGCCTGGTCGGGGATCGTGATCTCCGTATTCACGACGATCGGGAAATCCAGGCCGACGAGGTCGCGCAGGATCCCCGGGAAGGTTGCATCGGGCAAGTCTTTCAACGTCACGAACGAGTGCAGGAGGCCACCAACACGGATGTAGGTCTCCTCCTCATGCTCGATGTTGGTGTTGACGACCTGCTCGCGCGCACTGCAATAGCGCAGCGACGATTCCGGCCGGCGTAATGCAATTGGGTCCCTCAGCAGCGGGTTTAGCGCCCTCTTGAGTTCCAGAAAAATGTCGGCATCGCTCAGCCGCCTGACTACCATTCCGGTGGCTCTCAGCGTCTGTTCCACGCCGGAAAGGATCGACGCAAATTCAGACAACAGATCTTCGTGCTCTCGTCTCGTTCGCTGGATACACCTATTTGCGGAGAGGTTGAATCCGTCCAGAGTTACGCGTTTTGCGATGTTGCCCAGCCCTCCGCCGGGCAGTTCATGGTGGACCGCCGGGTTCCAGTGAAAATAGGCATGCAGCAGAGGACGCAGATAAAACCCCTCGCGCTCCCGCGTTCGCCAAGCATCCAATCTCCCTCTGTCGAGGGCCAGCAGAGTCTGGTTCTGGCTCCGGAGCTGGCTTTTGTAATCATCCAAGAGATCCCCCAGGCCCTCTGTGATTTCGAACCGAACCTGCATCCGCATTGATCGCTCGGGCAACGATCGAATAAGGGCCTCAAGCGCCAGCTTCGTCCGATTCCGGCCTTCGTCGTTGTGGTAGTAAGAGTTGATGCCAGTCAGCGCGTACCCTGCCACGAACGCGCCGGTCGTCCTGACGATCACGTCGTGCAGAATGTCCCTCACCGGCAACAACTCGCAGAAGGCGGGCTGATGCAGGGATCGCTCATGCTGTTCGATAGTCGTGGGCATTGATATCCTCATCCGTCAGGTAGTCGAGTTCGATTTGGGAGTCCGGCTCCATTCCGCAGTAGATCCGCGGCTTCGTGTGCCACGCCAAAAGGTCCTTCAGGTAACCGCTTGGCTTTCCGTACTTGAACAGCATCAGGAACGGTACGCTCAGCACCGGCACGATGTACTGCAAGAACACGTTCATGGGAATTCCGAAAATGTCGCGGTCTACCCAGCGGCCGAAGATATTGGTCAGCGCCGCGAGCCCAATCACAATGAACCAGTCTTCGAACTCCAGGTGCAGAAAGGTCACCCGCGTGTGGAGATTTCGGTGCACCGGGCTGATGTTCAGCGCCATGGCATACCTCCTTCAGCTGATGCCGCCTAAGCCTTTCGATATGAACCACTCGGCCAGCCTCAGCAGCCCCGATAACGAAAGACACAGAGCGGCCGCAGCAAAGTGCCGCATCCAAGCGCCACCGGCGTATACCCGGTGGCCAATGCCGGAGTACTGCATGAGTCCCTGGATGAGTTGCAGGACGGCATATACCGGCAGAAATACGTTGCAGGTCCAATCGACCAGGCCGCGAAGCGTGATCCAGATCAGATCGGGATTGTTCCAGGCAGCCTGTGACGCGAACTTCTCAATGCCACGAAGAACACCGGATACCATGAGACAAAGGAACCCAGCCCACGGCGTGTAGGTATGCGCCTGCCCGTGCGCAAACCGCAGAACCCCGAGCGCGAAGAAGAGCGCAGCCAGTGTCGGCATAATGACATTTCCTGTCCAGTTCGTCAGATTTGTGATGCCAGTGAGGAAATTCATAATGCCCGGCGTGTTACATCATCGAGGTCACCAGTCGCCAGAGAGCCGCCACCGTTAGGAACGCGCCCGCGCAGCCGATTAGCCGAATGGCTGGCCTTCCAAACGCGAAATTCACGATGGCGCCGATAACTGCCAAGCCCGCTGCAATGGGCATGATCCGACTGGCGGTGTAGGTCCACGCGCCTTCGAGCACAGACGCCGTGCCGAACCGCGTGCCGTCATTCCACCCCTGTAACAGCGCCGCTGTGGCCGGTATGGCAAGCAGGAACATGGCACCGAGAATGGAAGCGAGTGGCGTGTATCCCTCGCTGAAATCAATGACAGATCGCAGGACCATCCATGCAGCGAGCACCGGGACCAAACGCGCGATGACGAAATTATTCACGAAGTTCACAGCGTCGTTTGTGAAGCCCGCCATCCACCCGTTTCCGATTCCCCCCGAGGGAAGTGGGGCTCCAACGCCCCAAAATGCAAACCAGCCAAATACCTGCGGAAGTGTGATCATTACGATCGCCCAGAACATCCATTTCGAGAAGCCGCCACCACCAACCGAAAACGACGTCGTTCCCTCTCTTCGCAGCGCGAGTCCCGCCAGGACGAGGGCTACCAGCGAGGCAGGCGCGGCCAGAGCAAGCAGAAAGCGGATGCCGTCGAGTATGAGTTGAGGAACTGCCATCATTACCCCCAACGCGAACTCGGCAGGCCGGTTGTTCCCAATCGACCTGCCTTGGTTCAAGGATGCAAGGTCAGGCTTAGGAAACGCCGCCTCCACCCTGTGCGATCCAGAACTCAATCAGTCGGGTCAGGCCCGAGATCGCCAGAAGTCCTGTCGCTGTGACGAGCCAGCGAAACACTCCCCGCCCGGTTGCGTAGCTGCCCACTGCTCCCAAAACCGCGACGCCGGCACCGACCGGTGCGATCACGTTGCCGATCCAGTTCACGAAGTTCAGGAACGCGCCTTCGGGCTGTGCCCCTGTCTGACCCTGCACCGCAACGTTCACCTGCGGGGCGGCTCCCAGATTCTGAGCGATCGCCACGGTTTGCGTTATCACGAGGCAGAGGAACAGCGCGACGACCACTCTCTGTGCGAATTGATTCATGGTTCGTTTACCTCCATGTAGCTGCGTTGCGCCCCTGACAATCCCGCAGCCAGCCCAGCCTTGAGAGCCTGCTGATCTGCGCGGTGACCGGAGCGTGGAGGCAGAATAGAGCAAATCGTGTAACGTTTTCAAAAGTCTCTTGGGGCGGGATCGGCTAGTGCTTCTAAACCTGAATAACGAAAGAGGTAGGACCACCAGATCGAGGACGCGTTAAAACTGGGCTTGGACGCGCTTCGTTGCCTCGGTGAAATCGCTCCATTCGAGAGGCGGCAACTCGTCGCCGTCCTGTGGCATGCGACGCATCGCCATGCGTTTTGCGCTGTTGCAGATGGCTTCAAGATCGGCGGGCGAGACGCCGCCGAGCCTTTGGGCTATCAGATCGCTCGACAGACCATCGGCCAGGCAGACGCCATTCAGGTGCCGCTTCAACAGGCGCAAGTAGCCGGCCTGATCGGGGGGACCGATTTCGAGTTTTTCAGAGAAACGTCCTCCGCGCAGGATCGCCTGATCGATGCTGTCCAGATGGTTTGTCGTCCCAATAAGAAAGACGTTATGCTGCGGCTCCAAGTCGCTAATCAGGCTGCGAGCCTGTTCGACGAGCTGGATGTCGTGCTGTGATTGGAGTCCGCTCTTTCGAGGAAGCAACCCGTCAATTTCATCGATAAAGATGATGGAGGGACTGTTTTCTTTCGCCCGCGAGAAAAGCTCAGTCAGCTTCTTGACGGAAGCACCGATCGTACCGCCGAGAATATCGGCTGCCGTGATCGGATAGAAGCTACGGTTGGTCTGGGTGGCAATTAGCCTGGCAATCATTGTCTTGCCGGTCCCTGGAGGCCCCACCAGGAGCATCCCGGTGGGCACGGATACGCGGAGCTTTTCGCAGTACGCCGGATCCATAAGCCGAATCAAATTTCGGAGATCCGCTTCAATTTCTGGAGACAGAACAGCATCGTCCCAATCGACTTCCTTGAACGCGGCACGGTCTTTCCCGCCAGTGTCGGCGAAAGCCAGGCTCAGATCTCTGTCTTCGATTGGCCGCTGTTCCTGCGCGGCGATGAAGGCTGCGCGATCTACGAGGGAACCCAGCTTTGCTGCACTCCAACCCGGGGTCTTACGAGCGACCGATCGGACATCGATTGTGGCTGCTGGGCGCTTGGCCAGCCGTGCCTGAAGAATCTGTGCCCGTTCCTCCTCACGAGGAAGATCCAAACGAAGATGGAGGTCGAACCGGCCCTCCCGAATGAGCGCCCGATCCAGCCCGTCGTAGAAGTTTGTTGCCGCCATGAGTATAAGACCGTTGTGGCGACGCACGTCATCCACGCATTTCATGAGCCTCGCCGTCATTGAGTTGAACGACCGTGCCGCCCCGCCAGCGTCATCCGAGTCGCCGACATGCTGCCTTTTCGTACCCAAGGCATCGATTTCATCTACAAACAGCAATGCCGGTCGATTCGTCTGGGCTTCGAGAAAGGCGCTGCGGATGTTCTCTTCCGTGACCCCGACAAACCTGTTTAGCAAGCCGGCAGCGGACACGTAGAAATACCGGAGCTTGAACTCGCCCGCTACCGCCTCCGCCAGAAATGTCTTGCCTGTTCCCCGCGGACCATGAAGTAGAATTCCGTTCCGGTACACGCCATACTGTCCCAATCTCTTGCCATCCAAATTGGCCTGGATCAGTTCCCGTATTTGCTTCTTCGCGTCCTCGAGACCTCCGACATCGACAAAGGTCAGCGCCGGCTTCCTCATTTCCCCTCCTTGTCCGCCGCCGCCCGCAATCATCGCTTGCCTCGGTCTCAACGTGAGCAAGCCGGGGATCACCAAGCACAAGAAAATGAACAAAAGGACCGCGACCACTTTCGCCACGAGGGGGTACTCTTTCTCCAGGGGCACGGCCGTGATTAGGCCAGCCCCGATGAAGAGTACGAAACCGCACAGGAAATATCCGAAGAATAAGGCCAAGCGGTGAAAGAGAGTTCGCCCGTATACGATCAACAGGACACAGGTGACCGCCAGGATCGCTACGGCCGGGTGAATCTGCGACGCGATTACAGTGATGGCAATCAGAACGAGAATGAGTGCCAGCAAGCTTCCCGTGAAGAGCTTTTTGAGGTTTTGAGGCGTGTTGGAGGAGATGAGTCCACGGATCTCGCGGTATCCGTCGCCTAGGAATTGGCCGAGTTGGGTTATGACCCAAGGGATCGGACCCGTTACTTGCCTCTCGGGACGCAGTCCAGACTCCTTGGGGCCTAATTTACCGCATCCTGGAAAGCCTCGCTACTCGCTCAGCCGTGAATTTCGGCTGCGTGTTCGCTTTAGCAACCACTATCCTCGGATGCGATTCGAATCCGCAACACGTCGATCCCGGCAGCCCGCAGGGCCGCGTCTTTGCGTTGAATGTATCCAGAATCGTACGGCGTCCTCAGACTCTCACCGATTTCCTTCAGAGGGGCCTCGACGCGCCTCAGCGCCTCTCGGAATGGAATCCGGCGGAAGGCCCCGCTCGCTGTAGTCCGATACGCGTGTCCTTCGTCGTCCAGAAACAGATATCGGCGGCTGATGCCGTGCTTGTATTGGTTAATTCCGTTTGCCCGTCCCATGAACATGAAGCCGGCACAGCGCGCCGATCCCA
Source organism: Bryobacterales bacterium (assembly GCA_027459465.1). Classification (GTDB taxonomy): domain Bacteria; phylum Acidobacteriota; class Terriglobia; order Bryobacterales; family Bryobacteraceae; genus JAJYKC01. The sequence goes on from DAIDIH010000359.1 coordinate 94,113, forward strand.
GCCGCGATTCGAGCGGTTTCCAGTTCGGTTCCATGGTTACTCACTGCTGGGGAATAGGCGCCTGCGCCGTCTTCGTTGCCGCCACCTCTTGGTACATCCGGTTGAGTTCCTCCTTCAAGGAGATGAGTTCGCGGAGTTCGGCGGCAGTTGGGACCGCCTGCCCATCGCTACTTGCGATGTTTGTTCGAGAGGTGGATGCCGGGGCGACGCCGGTTTCCGCCGCCGATGAGGTCGGCGCCTGAAGAATGATGTAGAACCTTGTGTTGCCAGGGAGCGTCACGACAATGTTCTGGTTATATGCGAGGCCCATCAGTTCCTGCTCGCCGGCCAATCCGGCGTTAGAAGCGATCCGCTCCCGTAACAGGATGCTCTGATCAACGGGCCCTGTTAGGCCGCCGTATCCCGGGCCACCGACCACATATGCTGCCATGGAGCCGATACCGGTTAGGGACCTGACCAGCGCGCGTTTGACGCGATTCTGACCATTCACCCTCCCTTTCAGCGGACCGAAATCCAGGTTAACGGCGTTGCCTTCAATGGTGACGGTATTGCCGTCGGGTGTCTCAAGCGCGGTGAACCGCAGTCCGACCTGGCCGCTCTGGTTTGCCTGCGTCAACTGGCCTACCGCCTTCGTCCCGGCCGGGATCACGATCTCGCCATCTCGTTCATAGTTGTACTCGATCACCGCGATCACCGGCGTTTTGACAGCGCTGCTGACCGCAGTTTGAAGGCGGGCGACCAAGCGGCTTCCGATTGGCAACAGAGCCGCGACCTGCCGGGGTTGGATGAGAGCGGGTTGAGCCATACTCGATCGTGAGGAAGGCGTGGCCGCTGATGTCACGGAGCGGACGAAGACGAGGGAGGACGTCTTCAGTGAATCCGACTGGCCCACCGCTTGCGCGACGGCCGGTTTGACGGCTGGCGCCGCGGGTGGAGGCGGCGGAGGAGTGTACACATAGTTGTTCTGCCTCCTGTATGCGTCCAGGGCGGGATCGTCAAACGTTGGCGCATTCGCGAGCGCGTACTGATCGGTGCCTTTGGCCTCTTTCCCTGGCTGCCGGCTAGATTGCGTCTGGCGCGCAGTGGCTTGGATATCGTCCGGACTCAACTGATCGGCATTCGGATCCGCCGTCGCCTGCTCAGCGCTCAGAAGCGGCACCGTTGAGCCTTGTTGACCTGATTGCCGCGCAGAAGATGCCGGGCGTCCCAGGCTCGGTTGCGTTCGACGTTCCTGTGCTCGCTTCTGAGCGCCGGACGTTGAGAAAAGGGCGAGGAATGCGAAGCCGACAAGAACAACCGCCGTCGCGAGCACAAGAAAGGCCTTGCTGCGATCCATGTTGTTCTGTCCGCGGGTGTTGACCTCAACCCTCTTGGGCTTCCGCCTCTCTTCCTGGATTCGCCGCCAGACTTGCTGAACGACTCCCCCAGGCCCCGGCGCCGGCTCTTCAATTTCGTCTTCCTGCGTCCGTCCCCCGGCGGTGGCGTCTGCACCCTTCAGCCGTCTCGTTATAGTCGGATCGTTTTCTTCAGGATCCTTTAGCTCTGAGTTTCCATGAATGCGATCATCTTCCGTCATAATCCACCCCTCGAAGGCTGCTGATCCCGAAGCCGATCGGAGCCAGAGCCGGGTGGTCCACGGCGCCGGACTCGGCCATCTGGAGGAACAGCGTTTCGTTCGACTGCTTAAACGAAGGTCGATCGAACACCACCACGCCATCGGCTCGTTCGCCCGGTCCGAGCCGGCGGCGGCTCAGGCGGAAGTCACCGACGGCCAGCTGCTCCGATATCGACCACCGCGGTTTTCGAATCAGCACGCCGGTCTTCTTCACACCCCCGAGCTGGATTTGCGGCGGCATCAACTCGACCGCATGGTCCTCAGCATTCACTGCGGAGAAAAGCACTATCACTGCGGTTCCATCGTCGATCACCTCGCTGACTCCGGCCTTAATGAGCTCCCTTCCTGGTGACGAAATTCCGGGTTTCTGGCCGTAGAGTGTGGGTAAGGGTGCACGGCGTTGGCGATCCAGAAGATTGTCCAGCCCGCTTCGCTCAAGCTTCGTTGCTCTCACCGCGACCGCAGTCCGCTCTGGGCTGCTGTTGGATCCAAACCCTGCAGGTACTATCGGGATCGATCTTACAGGCGACGAAGATGTCGGCACGGGAGCGGCAAGACCCACCGTCTGCGGCACCACCACTGATGGGATATCGCTGGGCTGCACCAGAAACTGCCCGGCAGCCTTGTATCGCATCAGGAAATCGACATCGGCCGCTCCACCGTCCTTCATCTCACCACGACTGATAAGCAGCAGACTGACCTGCAAGCCGCGCGTGGTTGAGATCAGGAGATTCGTCTCCGCGGCCTTCGTCGTAATTGGCTTGACGAACACCAGTTGCGGTTCTCGATCGGAATGCTCAGCGGAAAATGACGTCGGGTCACCAACCACGACGGAATTGACCGGTTCCGGCACCCGAATCGCCGTAACGTACCGTGGAGCCAGGAAGACCGTTGTTACCTGACCATCACGCATCGAAGGGGCCGCGACCTGGGGGCGCACTTCAATGAGCGCGGCCGGTTGAGTTTGTCCTATTACAGGAATGGCTGACAGGGCGAGAAGCGCCCACTTGCGCAACATCATGGCGAATTGCCTCCTTCCACTCTGGATTCGGAAACCTGCTCCTTCTGGATTCGCTTACGGCGGATTTGACGATAGAGCAGAGCGACTTTGTTCACATACTTGAAGACCGCTGCGTCTGAGAAGCTGAGGCCGGCAGAGAGGATCCGTGCCTCGCCTGTCAGGTACGCCGCCGTCACCAACCGTAGGTCACCGTGGAATAGTTTCAATAGCCGGGCAAGGTAGGCTACGCCTCCGCGGACGTTATCCTGCGTCACAAACCGGTTCGTGACCCCAAACGTTACCGCCGTGGCCGGCATCAACTGCATAAGGCCGACGGCACCTTTGCTGGAGACCGCGTGCGGCTGCCAGGCTGACTCAACCTCGATAATTGCGTGAACGAGGTCGGGCGGCACGCCATAAATAGCCGCGTAGTAATTCGCCCACCGCTCGGCCGTCTCGCGTTGTCCAGTATCGCCCGCTCGCAGGATCGAACTCGGCCAACCCAGGCAAAAGAGGACACAACTGGCGCATCTCGCGATCTGATTCGCCGGGCTACCCATCAGCCGCAGCTCCTGCAAGCTCGTCTTCCAGCGTGGCCGCCGTGACCTTCTGCGCATACTGGTGTGAGTCGTGAACCAGTGATGCGAACCCATCCCGGAGCAGGAGCCGCTTCCGGTCCGCCTCTGTCTTTGCCACCAGCGGCAGTAGGATATCCCGCATCCCTGGCGTGATGTCGTCGAACTTCAGAATCTCGAGGGCCTGAGCGAGTTCCAGCATCTCGGCTATCGAGACGGGCTTCTCCATCTGCCATCCTCGAAGGGCGTGAGCCAGCCCGGCGATAATTCGCTGTAGAGATGCGTTCGAGGTTGTACTGCGAACGTTCAGGATCTTCGCTTCCTGCGCGATGCTCGGGAACTCGACGCGCAGGTAGAAGCTCCGCCGGCGCAGAGGGTCACCCAGGCGGCGCACCTCGTTCGACGTGAGAATCACAAAGGGGATGGTTCTGTGTTTGATGGTCCCGAGTTTCGGGATCGAGATCTGCCATTCCGACAGGATTTCCAGCAACAGAGCTTCGAATCCTTCATCGACCTTATCCACCTCATCGATCAGCAAGACGCACGCTTTCTCATAAAGCAGGGACCGTAACAGCGGGCCCTGCACGAAGAAGTCCAGTGTGTGCAGGTTGGTGCGGATCGTATCCCAATCCCTTTGCAGGTGGTCGGCTTGGGTTTCAAGGAACAGCTTTTGAAGGGCCGTATCGAACTTGCCGATCGCCTTCTCTTCATTGATGCCTTCATAGCACTGCAGCCGTTCGATAACTGTTTCGCCGGCTGCCGCGATTGCCTGCGCCAATGCTGTCTTGCCGCATCCGGGAGGACCCTCTACGATGATTGGCTTCTGCATGCGTGCGGCCAGATAGACCACTTGCAGCGTCACCGGGTCGACGACGTACTTCGCTGTTTCCAGCCGGCGCCCCAAATCTTCAATCGATGAGAACACGCATTCCTCTCGCCCGATTCTAAGGGGAGCGCCAGTTCGCAGGGATACGTCGGCTAGCGTTATAGCAGGCGCCTAACTCCGCGCTCTCTGTTTCTTTGAGTCTTTTTGCGCGTAGTCGAAAAATGTTCCCGGACCTATCGAATGAATTCTTGCGGCGCTTTCGAGCCTGGATAATGTTCCTGGAGCTATCTGAAGCCCAGGCCCCATTTATCGAAAACACACGAGAGCGACAAAATTTTCTTGGACCTATCAGGGCCCGCGTCACCCTGATCGACTCTCAATAGGAACCAGAAAAATGTTCTCGGGGCTATCCACAGCCACTGCGCTCGTGCGGCTCACACGAAGAATGTTCCTGGACCTAAGCGCCGCATTGTTATGCGAAACCGGCTGACCCGAAAAATGTTCTCAGCCCTATTTGTATTCGAAAGACTGCGTACAGCAGCGATGCCTATTACATCCCGATCTATCTTCGCGCTTGAAGGTCTGCGAATTCCGGCAGGACATCGAAGGGGGTGATATGCGGCGGGATTCTCTCGGCGATGAGATCGATTCGCTCAGGTGCGCCATTTCCAAGGAATCGACTGGCGCGATCCAAATGCCACACACTATTCGGATCCAAACCCATCAACCGCGTACACGTGAAGTCGGCGGCAACGGGATCGTCAGCGAGAACGAGCTTACCCAGGCGTCGGTTTCGGCCCTGTAGGGGGCCGTTCCCCTCCATGGCGACGATTGCATCCGCGATGACGAAGTGAATCGGCACTGTCGCACAGATGTCGAGGATGCTGCGGTGGATTCCTTTCCAGTGGAGAACGTTCTTTGGCCACCCGTACTTGACGCCGGGCACGATGCCGAACATGTTCTTCATCGAGAGCGTGACGCCGGCCCAATGATGGGTCTTCACCTTCGGCATGGAAACGATGAAATCGGATGCGACCACGGTCCGGGGCAACCAGAGCTGGCCCAGCCCTGTGTAGTTCGCTTTGATGGGCACTTTGGTCAGCTCATCCCGATTGAGGTCGATAAAGGTGAGCTTTTGCTCTCGCAGCCGATCGCCCAGGCCGCTTTCCGCGAGTACAAGAAAGGTGTCCCGCTGGTGCCCCGGCCCTTCCGCAACCACGACACTCCGTACGCCGAGCCGCAGAAATGCCTCGGCCGCAGCCGTGACGAGCATCGGATTCGTGTTGACCTCGCGGCCGGCAATGTACTCGACAAGATTCGGCTTCAGCAGCACCGCCTTGCCGCTGAGCGACAATCTGAAGAGCCGGAGTCCTTCCATGAGGGTATCGATGAGGTGCTCGGAATAGGCCTCAGCTGAGACGATGGCGACCCTGGACCGCTCTGGCCGCCGGTCGCGAAGAAGCGTCTCCTCGGGCAAGAACTCCGCCGTCGCCAGACCACCGACGGCCATACCTGCAGCGCTGATCAGGGCTCGCCGACGATCGAGCTTAGGCATCTCTACACCTCGAAAACATTCTCACCGTCGACCGCGTCCAGCGCTAGCGCGCAGACCGCGAGAGTACAGACATCGGCGGGCCAATTCTTTTCGATGAGGCTGGCAAGGTTCGCCGCGGCGTGATCGAGCAAATCGTGGGCAGCGTCATACCGCTGGTACGCGGCCAGACCGAGGATTCCCCACGCGAGACTGTAGGGAGACGGGCACGAGACCAAATGATTCACCAGCCACGTTAGCGAGTCCCGAATACCAGGTTCGGGTTCATGTCCGCGGAGGGCAAGCAGTGCGATCGCCGTCGCATCGACGTACGGCGCACAGGGCACGCCGAACGCCACTCCGTTTCCGGCGTTCCAGCCGCCACCGGGGCACATTCGGTCGAGGAGCATGCTGGTGCCAAGGACGACTCGGTCCATGAGCTGAGGATAGTGGCAGATTCCGCGATTTTGGATCTGCCGAAGAGCAATGACACTGAAAGCAGTTGGGATCACCCAGCTTACTGTGCCGGGTACCCAACTCCACCCGTACTTCGCAGGATCGAATTTCACACTTGTATCGACGGTCTTGAACTTCCAACGCCAGAACCAATTTGCCTCTCGTCCTCTCGAATCAAGTAGCCACCAGATTGCGTGACAAAGGCGCTCTGGCGCTGCCGCGAAAGCCAGAAGAACCAGAGCGGCTAAGGCGGTCGTCCAGCAGCCGTCTCTTTCGCCTCCAAGCAGCGGAGCCCAGCTTCCGTCGCAGTTTTGCGATCGCAGGAGAACTCGTAGAGCATACCTCGCTTCAGGTCCGGAACTGTGCCTTAGAGCGAGGCTGGCAAGGCAAATCGGTTCCACAGCGGCGTCTTCACTGCGTTTGAGCCGCTCGGCCAATGCGGCACGCAGGCCGGTAGTCAGAAATGATTCGCTCATCCGCCCTTCCCGTTCAGCGAATGTTCATCTTGAACCTATCTCTCGCACATCTTGATGCGCCCTTTTCGTGAAGGCGCTCCCGGGCTGGAGGACCCGTTGGCGCCACTATTGACGTATTCGGGTGAACACGTAGAATGGTTTTGGAGCTATTTGCTGGGTTAGTGCGGCCAGTATGCTCTTTGGCCACGAACATCCTTAGATTCAAAGGTAGGTAGGCTCCCTTCTACCTCTTCGGCTGCTGCCCCGCGAGATATCGACAGTCGTCAATAAATTTCTCCACATCCTTTGGATCGAATCTCAGCGGGCTTCTCCCGGGCCCCATTTTCACAGCCGGGAGATAGGGCCTGCGCTTTCCCGATGCATGCTGTATCACCCACGAAATGCTCACTCCCAGCTTTTGCGCGACATCTCGCGCCCGCACCAATTGCCTGATAGGCCGAAGTTCAGTGGCTGCGCCGACCCCCGCCAGGTGGAAGTCCACTCCGTTAACTCGTGGGGTCAGATGCTCGTTCGAACCAGCGCTTGGCATGATTCCTGTTTACGGTAGTGATGGTGCCCCCGTCAAAAGTCGGGTTATGGGCGACATAAAACTCAGGAACGACAGGGGGCTAAGGCTCGCGCGGCAAGTCTCGCGTCCGCCGGAGACGTCCCTTGATTTGCCTGACACCTATTTCGATTCGTTCTGGGCTGGTACATTCATCCTGCCGGTAATCTGGGTGTCGAGTGCAGCCACGGCCTGACGGAGGCTCTCGGGGATTGCCTTGGCATAGTGCCGCAGGGTTGTTTCTGGATCAGAATGACGGAGGTGACGTTGCATATCCTTGACGGTCCCGTGCTTCTGGATATGCGTCGAAGAGGTACGACGAAACGCCTGTTGGGTAAGGTCGGAGATCCCCACTTTTTCCGCCAACGGCTTGAGTTGTTTCTTCAAGTAATTGCCAACGCTGAAGGCCCGTCCCCTGCGATTGAGAAACAGGAAAGCACGAGGATTGCCGCGCTCTGGATGAGCAGCAATCCATTCTGCAAGCTCGCGGCTGAGGTCCGGTGGGAGGGGAACGTAGCTGTTGCTCTCGTCCGTTTTCGTTGTGCCAATGCGATCTTCGCCTCTCTGCCGTTCCTTCACGGCTTCGTCGATGCGGAGTTGTGTGTCCTCGACATCGTCAATACGCAAAGCGAGGGCTTCGCCGGGCCGCAAGCCGCACACAGCAAGAATTCGCAGCACGAGGTGCTCCCGCACGGAGGCCGCCGCGAGAAGGGCTTGGACTTCCTCAACACGGAGGAATCGTTCACAAGGCTTTTGGGGGATGTTTGGCATTGCGAGCTTCCGCGCGGGATTCTTGGAGATCAGGTCCTCATCGATCGCATATTCGAAGCAAGCCTTCAGGTAGGTGCGTATGTGCTTCACGGCGGACTTGGAGTACCCATCTTCGGCCATCTTGTTGATGAGCAGTTGCAGTGGCGTCAGCGTGATTTTGGAGGGAGCATGTTGACCGAGTACAGGAATGACGTGCTTGTTGAAGAGGTACTTCAGGTCCTCTCGCATCTTCTTCCCCCAGGAACCCGCCTTCACCGCCGAAAAAGCCTTCCACAGATCGGCGAACGTTTCGATCGATTCCCCTTGGCGGATAAGCTTGCCGGTGTACTCCTCGATGTAATCGGCGAGCTTCTGCTGCGCTTCGTGCTTGGGCATGGTGGCCGGGCCGAGCTTCTTCTCTTTTTTCGTGCGCACGCGCCGGCCAGTGTAGTCCTGGGTCCAAAGATGAAAATACCCGATCCAGACCTTGCCCTCGCGTTGGCGGTCCTCCTTCTTCACCCAACCTTCCGGCGCGTGGATTCCTGGAAACGCCTGTGTCGTTTTCCGACCGATATGGCGTACGTCAATGTCGATGACAGGCACTGGAACTGGGCCAGATGAGTTCCGCTTTCCGGCGCCCGCGGAGGGGAAAACAAGCGGCTTGGCTGCGCTCCTTGCCATGGCCGCAGTATAGGAGCCGCAGGTCCAGGGCAGCAACTTTCGAAGTGGGTGGGCAAATGGGTGGGCGTTTCGCCCGCTCATTGCTTGTAAATTATTGAAGGAATTGGTCGGGGCGAGTGGATTCGAACCACCGACCTCCTGGTCCCGAACCAGGGACCAACAACAAACGGCACTCATGAACCGCTCTCCTTGAAGCGAAGAAGTATCAGTTGTTCGGGAAAGCTCCTCACAAATGTCTTGGCAGCGAGAGGTGGCATCGCGCGCGTCTGCTTCCGTGGCCACGGAAATCGGGAACGCCTGGAGAGGCCCGGCCGTCGCGGCGTCGATCCATACACAGTCGCTCTGAACCAGGCGCATTCCTCGGCCGCCGCTCGGCCGCGCGCTGCAATCCACGCTTCCGCTTGCGGCCCGAGGTCCCGTAGCGCTTCGTCGAAGGCTTGTCGCAAGTTCCAGGCCGCGGAGCCCAAGGCGAACAGGTCCAGGGCGCGAGCAAGATGAGGCCTCTGCCTGGCAGCTCTCCGAATTCGCCCTAAGGAAATCTGGAGAGGGCGGGTACCGTCGCCGCAGACTTCCGCGACAGCGCGGTCGACATCATCCTGATCCCAGAAGCCCTCACGGTTGACCAGTATGGCGGCGCCCGAATGGATCGGTAGACGCACGGCATAACGCAACCGCGCTGCGGTGTTCAGTTGTTGTAATACAGCGGCTGCCGCCCAAGCTACTTCCTCGGGCCAGGAGAGGGGGGCAAAAACTTCAGGCGCCTGCAAGAAGAAATGATCGCCTATCCGGACGATTTCAAGACCGCTGTCGTCGAGTTCGCCTGCGAGAAGCTGGATCTCAGGCGGTGGACCGTAGAGGAGTACCGCCCAGCCCGCCTTGGGGAGATTTGCCGGAGCCAGAATCGGCATGTTCCATTGTACGCAGTGGCTAAGGTCTGAGCGATCGCAAATCTCACGCCAGCCAGAGAAGCAGGCGCACGCGCTCCTGGCCGAATTCGGGGTGTGCCAGCCTGGGTCGGGAAACTCGTGGATGTTGCGTGCGTGATCTTAATCGATCCCAGCGGGAGCGCCGTTTACTCGTGTCTCCAACTCGCGAACCGTTTCGATCACTTCGTCAAACCCTGCAACCAGACTCCCGATTGGTAAGCAGCCCGCTCAACGTGCCCCTGTGGTATAGTGTGGCTGAACCCATTTCGGGCGAAGAATGGACACCAAAACGAGAGGTCGGCGGGCCCACATTCTCAGGCTGGGCTTGGTGTCCGTTTTGGTGTCCATTTTTCGACCAAACGGGGTAGATTTGGTGGATTTCCGAGACTTTAGAGACTTCGACCGTCTCGTGTAAGTGATTGGGAATCAGCTAAGTAGCTGATTTGCCGAAGGGCGGGAGTAATTCAGTGGTAGAATGCCAGCTTCCCAAGCTGGACGTCGCGGGTTCGAGTCCCGTCTCCCGCTCCAGACCTTCAATCGGCGCCCCTCGTGTTTGCCTTCTCCTACTTCACCGAGTACTGGCGAGCATCCATACAGGCGGAGAACGCCTTCTTAAAGGTTTCCAGCGTCTGTTGTTGCTGGGCCTGAGTCTTCTGCTGCGCCTGTTGCTCAGCCTGCTTGTTGGCCTTCTTCTGCTGACGGCGACCTCTCACAGCGCCGGCTGTGGCCCCGATCGCCGCTCCCTTCCCGGCGTCGCCGGCGATGGCGCCAATTGCTGCCCCTCCTCCCGCCCCTCCCGCAGCACCTTTGGCCCCGCCTCCTTTTGCTGTTTCGGCCTTTTGCGGAGGTGGCGCCGGCGCGGTTGGGTCAATGCCCGATTGCTGTTTGGCGGATTGATAACACTCGTTTTCGTCCTTGGCCTGCTGCCCCGGATTCTGGTTGCTCTTTGGGTACACAAAGACACCCAATTGAGACGCCAGAGCCGATCTCCCCGAACCTGCGGACTGGGTCTGCGCCCCACCTCCTTGGGGCGCCTGAGCGCGTATCTGTGGCGCCATTCCTGGCGCCACAAAGAGTGCGATTGACGTGATAATCGTTGCTGATTTGTTCATGCTCCCTCCTCTGTCGCTCCCGTTTCCGGACTCCTTGCCGCAGGAAAACGGCAAAAGACAATCCCTCTCTCGTTGGCCACCGCTAACTGGGGGCGGTATGTTCCGAGTTGGTGAGTGTCCGCGAGTAGCCGCAGATTCATTTTTTTGGAGCGGAAGGAAAACACATTTGGCGGCCATCAGAGCTTTCCAGGGACCCAACGCCGTCACGCCGTCGGGTTCTTGCCTAAACTATAGTCTCTGGATTGCTCCCAATTGAGGAGAAACTGAACACGGCACCTACCACGGTCGCGATCATAGGCGGCGGCCTCGCCGGTCTCTACGCCGGAAGGCTGCTTCACGCCGCGGAAATTGATTTTAAGCTCATCGAAGCACGCGATCGCCTCGGAGGACGCATCCTCTCGGCCGGCGAAACCGGCGAACCTACCCAAGACGGCTTCGATCTCGGCCCGTCCTGGTTTTGGCCTGCAATGCAGCCGGAACTCACGTCGCTTGTCCGCGAGTTAGGGTTGGCAACCTTTCCCCAGCACAACGACGGCGACGTGATCTTCGAACGCATGTCGCGCGAAACGCCCTGGCGTTATCGCGCCACGCACCAGGAGCCGCAGTCCATGCGTCTCGCCGGCGGCACTGGAACCCTGGTATCGGCGCTCGCCAAGCAATTGCCGCCCGAGTGTGTTTTGATCGAAACCTGCGTAAGACAGATGGCACTCGTCGCGGCGAAAGTCTCGCTGACGCTCGCGAAAGCGGATGGCTCCCAAGACTCTCTCGTCGCCGAACAAGTGATCGCCGCCGTCCCTCCCAGGCTCCTCGCAAACATTTCTTTTTCCCCGGCCATCGCACAACGCTGGAGCGAAACCCCAACATGGATGGCGCCTCACGCCAAGTTCTTCGCCGTTTACGACCGCCCTTTCTGGCGCGATGCCGGCCTATCGGGCACGGCCCAAAGCTTCGTCGGACCTCTCGGCGAAATTCACGATGCAACCACGGCCTCCGGTAAAGCCGCACTGTTTGGTTTCCTCGGCGTCGATGCCCGCGTCCGCGCCTCCCTCGGCGAAGCCGCCCTTCGAAAATCCTGCCTCGATCAACTCGCTCGCCTCTACGGACCGCGGGCGCTGCATCCCCGCGCCACCATCTTCAAAGACTGGGCGGCCGACCCCTTCACCGCCACTGCCGACGACCGGATCGGAGGCACTCATCCCGAGCCCTCGGTGGCACCATGGGTGACCGGAGCCTGGCAGGAACACCTGTCGCTCGGCGGAAGTGAAACAAGCGCGGAGGAGCCCGGCTATATGGCCGGTGCACTCAACGCCGCCGACCGTGCCGTAACAGAAGTAATCCAACGCTTGCGAGCAAGCAGCGCCAAGCCGAATCAATAACCTTCTCCCTCGCCAGTGCGCCATATCGACCACATCGTCGTTGCCGTTCGCGACCTGGACCAGGCCGCGGACTTTTATTGCTGGCTCGGCTTTCACGTCGGTCCTCGCAATCGCCATCCCTGGGGCACGGAAAATCGCCTCATCCAGTTCGGCTCCTCTTTTATCGAATTGATTACTCTCGGCAGCGCCGCGCATCTCATCCCTCCGCATCAGCCGCGCCAATTCAGCTTTGGAGCCTTCGTGCGGAATTACCTCGACCAACGGGAAGGCATCGCAATGCTCGTTCTCAGCTCTGCGGATGCAACGTCCGACGCCGCCCGCTTCGCCCAGCAAGGCATCGGCGACTTCGAACCTTTGTCTTTCGAACGCAAGGCGAAGAAGCCGGATGGCTCGGAAACGCACGTAGCCTTCACCCTGGCGTTTGCGAGCGATCCAGCCGCACCCCTTGCCGGATTCTTTGTCTGCCAGCAGCATTATCCGGAAAACTTCTGGAACAGGAGCTTTCAGCAACACCCAAATTCAGCC
>DAIDIH010000360.1 GCA_027459465.1 Bryobacterales bacterium
GACGATGCCCGCGTGGACATACGGCTTGCACATATTCGGCAGCGAAAGCCCCGTCACCTTCACATCGCCGCGGCCTGACTGCTTCACCGCTTCCGCCGCACCGGGAACCGATGGCGCCGAAATGGCCAGAATCACTTTCACATCCGGGTATACCTTCATCAGGGTCTGCGTCTCGGCAAATGCCTTGTCCCGGTCGTCGTCACTTGGCCGCACGGCGGTCAACGTCACGCCCGGATACTTCGCGGCAATCCGCTCGCGGATGTAACGGATCCACTCGTTCTGGTTCGCCGCCGTGAGTGCGCCGGTGATGATGGCGAACGAGCCATGTCCGCCAAGCAGCCGCGCCGCCTCGTCCGTCAGCGCGTATCCGATCCCCTGCGCCGTAGCCTGGTCGACAAAGTAATCCCGCGCGTCGGGTTGGGCGTCCGCATCCCAGGTGACGACGGGAATGTGATTGGCCCTGGCTTTTCTGAGAACGGTGGAGATGGCGACGTCGTTGGCCACGGCGACGGCGATCGCATCCACCCGCCGCGTGATCCAGCCTTCGATGACTTCGTTCTGCCGCGCGGGGTCCATGCTGGTTGGCCCGTCCCAGATCAGATCCGCGCGCAGGGCCGCGGCCGCCTCCTCCGCGCCGGCGCGGCAACTGACGAAGTACGGATCGCCCTTGGCTTTCGGCATCACGGCGATCACGAGCCTTCTTCCGCCCGGCCCGGCCTCCGTGCGCATCGCCACGATTAGCCAACCGAAGCCCAAGATGGCGAGAAGACCGGCCGCGATCGCCAGGCGCCGCATGGGAAACCGCGCCGGGATCCGTCCGGCGACTGAACTCGCGCCGATCGCGGCCAGCAGCAGGACGCCGGTCAAGATGCCCGTCAACTCCGACGGCAGGGCGGACAACCGCAGCCCGTCCTCGAGAACGACGATCGAAAACAAACCCAGCAGGGTCCCGCCGATGGTCCCCACGCCGCCGAAGATGGACGTTCCGCCGAGCACGACCGCGGTGATAGCGAGTAACTCGTACCCGGTGCCCGCATCAGCCTTAGCCTGCCCCACATGGGCCACATAGATAAGCGCCGCCACCGCCGATGCCGCACCTGAAAGTAAGTACGCCAGCGCCAGGCGCCGGGCCACGGGCACAGCCGCATAGCGGGCGGCGGCGGGTGCGTGGCCGATGGCGTACCACCCGCGCCCGATCACCGTCCGGTGTAAGAGCCAAGCATAACCCGCGGCGGCCGCCGCGAAGATGAGTGTCTGCGGCGGGACGAATCCCCAGAGCGAGCCCTGGCCCAGGAAGAGAAATGCGGGCGGGAAATTCGAGAAGTTGTCGGCCCCGCCGGTAAGTCCTTCCGCGATCCCGCGAAACATCGAGTACGTGCCGAGGGTGACGATAAGCGGGGGCAGTTCGAACCGCGCGATGAGCAGCGCGTTCAGCCCACCCCCCGCAAGCCCCACGACCAACGCCGCGACGGCGGCCCAGGCGACCGGCAGACCGCCATCCCGCCATAGTTTTCCGAAGGTCACGGCCACAAGAGCCAGCAGCGAGCCGACAGAGAGGTCGATGCCTCCGGTGACAATCACGGGCGTCAGGGCGAGCGAGAGTAAACCAAGCTCAACGCTGAGCCGCGCGATCTCGAAGGCATTCCCCACAGTGAGAAACTGCGCCCCGCTAAAGCTGAACACGGCCACTTCGAGGGCCAGCATTGCCGCGAGAGCGAGGTTATGGTTGCGATCAGCCATTCTTCCTCGCCTCCGCTCCGCGTGCGAAGTCAATGACGACGGACGCGAGAATGATGGCGCCTTGAATCGCCTTTTCCCAATAAGGGCTGACGTGCAGGAAGGTCAGCGCCGGGCCGACGCTAGCCAGCAGCCCGACGCCAAGCCCCGTGCCGAGAAGCGTGCCACGCCCGCCGGTGATGGAAGCGCCGCCGACGACCACGGCCGCAATCGCCTTCAACTCGAGACCGACGCCCGCGTTGCTCTGCACTTCGCGAAACCGGACGGCATCCAGCACCGCGGCGAATCCGGTCATCGCCCCCATGCCGGCGAACACCCAGAACACGACGCGGCGCACGGGTATGCCCGCCAGCCGGGCCGATTCGGCGGAGGCGCCCGTCGCATAGACGGCGCGGGCCGCCGCGATGTTTTTGAGCACCCACCCCAGCGCCGCCACTACAGACGCGGCGAGGCTGAGAACGAACACCTCGCCCGCGGTCTGGCCCAGGCCGAACCATTGAAAATTCGATGGGAGGTTTTCAATCCATGCCCCGCCGGTGGCCCAGTTCAAGGCATTGCGCCAGAGGATCATGGTGGCGAGGGTGACGACGATGGACGGGATGCGCATCCCGGCGACGAGCCCGCCGTTGACGGCGCCGAGCAGGGCTCCGGCGCCCGCGGCCGTGAGGGCCACCAACGGCATTGGCATCCCCGCGCGCGCCGAGATCCCGGCAATCACGGCCAGCACGGCGAACATCGAGCCGATCGAAATGTCGATTTCGCCGGCGAGAATCACAAGCGTCATGCCCGAGGCCGCCAGCAGGGTGGAGACGTTGGCGAGCAGCAGATCGCGCAGATTCCCGGCGCTGAAGAACCCAGGCGCGGCAAAGGCCAGGACAATCAACAGCGCGGCCCAGGCGATCGCGACGGATGCCTCACGCCTCACGCTGGGGCACCCGCTTCGCCCAACGCCAGCGCCAACAGCCGCTCCTGTGTGGCCTCGGCGCGGCTCACCTCGCCGGCCACGGCGCCAGATCGCATCACGTAGATCCGGTCGCTCATGCCGAGAATTTCGGGGAGTTCGGAGGAGATCATCACGATGGCCATGCCGCCCGCCGCAAGATCCGACATCAGGCGGTGAATTTCGGCCTTCGCTCCGATGTCCACGCCCTGCGTGGGCTCATCGAGAATCAGCAGGGCCGGCGCCGCGGTCAGCCACCGCGCCAGGCAGACTTTCTGTTGATTGCCACCGGAGAGCGTCTGCACCGGGGTCGCCACGCTCGACGTCTTGATCGCCAGGCGGTTGCGATAGTCGTCCGCATTCTGGTACTCGCCTTGCTCGTGGAGCTTTTGCAGGCCCGACGCGGTCGCCAATTGCGCGAGTGCTACGTTCTCGGCGACGCTCATCGGCATGAGGAGGCCGTGCCGCCGGCGGTCTTCCGGAACGTATGCGATCCCCAGGCGGACGGCGTCCTGGGGCGAGGTTATGTTTACGGTTTTGCCCCGCAGCAGGATGGAGCCTGAGGAAGGGCGGTGTAAGCCGAACAGGACCTCCGCCAGTTCCGTTCTCCCTGCGCCGACCAACCCCGACAAGCCGACAATTTCGCCGGCGCGCGCCGTGATCGACACGTTCTTCACGCCGGCGGCCGGACAGGTCAAGCCGCGGGTCTCGAGCACGACGTGGCCCGCGGGCACTGCCCGTTTCGGGAAGACCGCATCGAGGTCGCGCCCGACCATCATGCGAATGAGCGTGGCGCGATCCACTTCGGCCATGGCGCGCGTCTGGACCGTTTCGCCATCGCGCAGCACCGTCACGCGGTCCGCGATTTCGGGCAACTCTTCGAGACGATGCGAGACGTAGATCATGCCCACGCCGCGCCGGCGCAAATCGCGAAGTACGCCGAACAGCGCGTTCACCTCGCGCTCGGACAGCGACGCGGTCGGCTCGTCCAATATCAGCACGCGGGCCCGCGCCCCCAACGATTTCGCGATCTCGACTGTCTGTTGCTCCGGCATGCTGAGCGCCGCCGCGCGCCGCTCCGGGTCGATCGTCGAGCCCAATTGCGCGAGCAACTCCCGTGCCAGCCGGCTTCGCTGTTTCCAGTGGATCCGCCGCCACAGACCTCCGCTTTCGAGCGAGAGTCCTATGTTCTCCGCCACGGTGAGTTCGCCGAACAGCGCCGGCTGCTGATAGATCACCGCGATGCCGAGCGCCTTGGCGGCCAGCGGATCGTGGAGCGTGACGGGCTGACCCTCGAACCGCACTTCGCCGGAATCGGCCTGCGCCGCACCCGCAAAAATCCGGATGAGCGTCGATTTCCCCGCGCCGTTTTCTCCTACCAGCGCGTGAATTTCGCCCGAATGCAGCTCGAAGTCTACGTGCCGAAGCGCGCGCACCCCTCCATAGGACTTCGTCACCGCTGAGGCGGCCAGCAGTGGCGGCATCTTCAGAAACTCACTTTCGAAGTCCCCGCCGCCAGTTCCCGCCGCGCATTGCGCCAGACGAACTCTCCGGTCACGCCCTGCGGCAGCGACACCTCAGCGCTCATCCCTTCCGCGCCCACGCGCGTCCAGTGAACGCGGATCACTCCCGCCGGGTGAGGCATCGTCCCCGACGCCTGTTTCAGGGTGCCAGGATGCGGCTCAATGCGGACGCGGGCAAAGCCCGGGGCGGATGAATCGATGCCAAGTACGGTCCGGAACAGTTCGATGTTCGGGCTTGCGCTCCAGGCGTGGCAGTCGGACCGGGTATCGCCCTCTGTCTCGGGCCACGTGGTGAGCCCGAGGGCCAGCGCCCGCCGCCAGGGGGCCAGCAGTTCCAGATAGCGGCCACCCAGACCCGCCGCGCGGGCTGCGGCGTTGAGGTAAAAGCGGAAGTACAGCGACGCAGGTGTCAGCGTGGTATCGGAGAGAACCCGTTCCATGATGGCGCGGGCTTCGGCGGGCGAGTTCAGCCCGGCGAGGACAGCCAGGGCATTGGCCTGCTGGGAGAAGCTTGTTTTCTCTGAGGTGTCCGCATACAGCCCGCGCGCGGCATGCCAGTACCGCTTTCTGACAGCGGCCGCGAGCCGTCCTGCCTGAGCGGCGTCCTCTTCGGCCAATGCGGCCGAGCCCAGCCCGCGTTCGAGGTCCGCGGCCCACTGATAGGCCATGACAAGCTGCAAATCGAGCGCGGCCGTGCCGCCATCGGCTCCCAACGGCGGGACGCCGCGCGGCCAGGCCGAAGCCCAGTCGACGAAATTCCACCACGGCACGCCGGCCAGCCAACCGCCGCTTCGCTCATGGGAGGCGAAGAAACTCAGTACGGCCCGCACGCCCGGCAGACGGCTGCGCACAAATTGCGGATCGTTGGCATACATCCAGTAGTCGTGCATCATGCCGATCCACCAGAGGGAGAACGGCGGGATGTATTGCTGAAGCCGGGTCGGCCAACGGCTCTCGGTGGCGCCCTCGGCGGTGCGGGAATCGTCGAGCAGGGCGATTGCGTTGCGGGCCAGGCGGGCGTCGCCGGTCATGTAGAGCGAAACCAGAATCTGGATCCGCGTGTCGCCGGCATATTGAAGCTGCTCGTAGTACGGGCAGTCCATGTAGGTTTCATGCGCGCAGAGCCGGGCGGTGCGCCATCCGGTGTCGAGGATGCGCGGGATCTCGGCATTTCCCGCATCCATCTCCGCCTTGCGGTCGAACGGATATGCGGTGAAGACGCCGCGCAGGTCGTCGACGGTTAAAGGCTCCGCGGCCGTGTCGATTTTCACCTCGATATACCGCCATGTGCGCCACCATAGCGGACGGAAGAGCCGGTGCATTCCGCCGTCGGGCAGAAACTCGTCGCGATAACCGACGAACTGCTTGCCGGCGACCTCGTCCCGGTTGCCTTTGCGCCAGCGGCCGTGGGCATCGCCCGGTGTCATGAGCGACTCGGCATAGCCGATCGACACGCGCGACCCGCGCCCTCCGCTCACCAGCAGTTCGGGATACGCGGTCGTGAGATGGGTCTGATCCAGCAGGAGCCGGGCGTGGGTGTTCGGCGGGATTTCAAACGGCGCGCGCGCGGCCGGGAATGCAGCGGGCGGCTGCACGCCGCTCGCTTCCCTCAACTTCGCAAGCCGCTCGGGAGAGTCCTCCATCGGCGGCAGAGAGTCCGCGACGAGCATCCACCGGTTGCCGCCGTCGACGGCATCGCGGGGGTCGCCATGCCCTAACTCAGCGGCCGACGCCCATCCGCTGTCGTCGAAATCCGGCGTCTCCCATCCCCACGGGTACTTCGCTGCCTCCACGTGCTCGCCCGGTCCGGCGGCGAAATAGCCGTGCACGTCGGCCATGCTCACGGGCAGGGGACGATAGGCCTCATTGCGCGTGGCTTTCCAACTTTTTCCTGTATCGGCAGCGCGCTCGGCTTCGGTATCGCCTTGGAGGAGAAACCCGGTGCGGTCCGTGATCTGCGCCTGGGGAGCGTAGTCGGCGAAATTCCACACTACGGCCGCCAGCACGTTCCGGCCCGCGCGCAGATGCGGGGCGAGGTCGACTGTTTCGTAGCGCCAGTGTTTCAAGTCTCCGCGCGCCGGGCCTTCGGACACGCGCTCGCCATTCACGAAAAGCTGGTACCGGTTGTCTGCGCTTACATGCACGATGTATGTGGCGGGCTTCTCTGTTAGCGACAGGGTGCGCCGGAAATGATATACACCGAACTTCCGCGCGGGGGCGCCGGGGACGGAGATCCACTGCGCGCTCCATGGCTGGGTCAGCAGGGCGGGGTTGACCGCGCCGCATGCGGTGGCCAGACACACGGCGGCCACAATTCCCCGAAAAATCATCCTAGAAGTATAGAGGATCGAGCCGCGGCGACGCTTGCTTAATCGCCGGACGCGGGCACGGCGGCGCCAACCCCGAGCTTTGTGCCTGCGAGGTCCAGCACGGGCAGGCCGCTCGAGACAATTTTCGCCGCCGCCTCCGCCGTCTGTTTCTGCGTGACGACCAGATGATCGGCCCAGGCGAGCGTCTCCTCCAGGCGGTTGTCGAGCAGCCTTCCAACATGCGGAATCACTTCCAGGATGAACTGCCGGTTTGTCCCGTAGATCGCCTCCAACCGGATATGCGGATCGAAGACACGCACGTCGCGGCCCTTCCCAATGAGGGTCTCCAGCAGATTGACCACCGGGCTCTCGCGCAGGTCGTCCGTGTTCTCCTTGAACGCGAGCCCGATCACGCCGATCCGCTTGGCTGGCAGATCCAGCACCGCCTGCATCGCGCGTTCCAGGTGCGCGGCGTTGCTCGGCATGGCAGCGCTCAGCAGCGGTAGCGAAACGTCCAGCCGCCCGGCGCGGTAGACCAGCGCGCGCAGGTCTTTTGGCAGGCAGGACCCGCCGAAGGCAAAGCCAGGTTTGAGGTACGCGGCGGAGACGTTGAGCTTCTCGTCCCGGCACAAGGTGTCCATCACCTCGGCGCCGTCTACGCCCAGGCTTTGGGCCAGCGCGCCGATCTCGTTGGCGAAGGCGATCTTCACCGCGTGGAACGAATTGCACGCGTACTTGATCATCTCGGCGGTCCGCAGCGAGACCTTGCAGGCTTCGACGCCCAGCGGATCGTACAGGGCGGCTACGGCATCGACGGCGCCCCGGTCTTGCCCGCCGACCACCACGAGGGATGGTTCCTCGAAATCCTTCATGGCGACGCCTTCGCGCAGGAACTCCGGGTTCGAGACGATTTTGACGTTGCGGCCGGCGACGGCGGGGGCGACGACTTCCTCGCAGGTGCCGGGAAACACGGTGCTGCGAATGGCCAGAATCAGGGGTTTGGTACGTCCCTGCAGACAGGCCCCGATTTCGGTCACGACCCGCTGCAACTGATCGAGGCCGAGATTGCCGTTCCGTTGCGAGGGCGTACCGACGCACACCAGCGCGACGTCCGCGCCGGCAAGCGCGTCTGAGGCAGAGGTGGTGGCCGTCAACCGCCCCGCCGCCACTGTTTCGCGCACCACCGGTTCGAGCCCCGGTTCGTAAAATGGCGCCTTGCCTTCGAGCACGCTCCGGACCTTGTGCTCATCCCTGTCCACGCCGGTCACACGATGGCCGATTTTTGCCAGGCATGCGGCGGTCACGCAGCCGACGTAACCCAGGCCGAATACGGCAACTTGTGATCTCTGAAACGCTTGTGAACTCACGCGACCTCGCTATTTAGTATGGCATGGGGATTGAAATTATCGCCTTTTCCGCGCGTTCTTCCCTTGCCGCGGCAGGTGTGTCGGGTAGAATCGGAGAGTAGTTGAGAGTTCTCGCTTTCACCATGCAACCAACCGCAACAGGGACAGCCAGCGAAGTTCTGGCCGAAAAGATCCGTAACCGAGGCGCCCGCGTCGGAATTGTCGGGCTCGGCTACGTGGGCCTGCCGCTGGCCGTCGAATTCGCCAAGGCCGGCTTCCACGTGACCGGCATCGACGTGCAGCAGGCGAAAGTCGATACGTTGAATCGCGGCGAAAGCTACGTCCAGGATGTGCCGACGGAGGTCCTGCGTCCGTTGGTTCAAAGCGGGCGCTTCCGCGCGACGACCGATTTTTCCGAAGTCGCCACGCTTGACACGCTGAACATCGCCGTTCCGACGCCCCTGCGCAAGACCAAGGATCCGGACATGAGCTTTATCGTGTCGGCTTGCCAGGAGATCGCGAAGCACCTCAAGCCGGGCTCGCTGGTCATATTGGAATCGACGACCTATCCGGGGACGACGGACGAACTCGTTCTTCCGATGCTGGAGGCGCCGGGGCGCAAGGTTGGGGAGCACTTTTTCCTGTGCTTTTCGCCGGAACGAGTGGACCCGGGGAACCCGGTTTACCAGACGGTGAACATTCCGAAGGTTGTGGGAGGGATCACGGCGGAGTGCACGAAGATGGGCGCCCTCTTTTACTCGCAGGCGCTCCAAAAAGTGGTTCCGGTCAGTTCCACCAGCGTGGCCGAAATGGTGAAGCTGCTGGAAAACACGTTCCGCATGATCAACATCGGTCTGGTAAACGAGATGGCGCTTATGTGCGACCGCATGGGGATCAACGTGTGGGAAGTCATCGACGCGGCGGCGACGAAGCCGTTCGGGTTCATGCCTTTCTATCCGGGACCGGGGCTCGGCGGCCACTGCATCCCGATCGACCCTTTCTATCTATCGTGGAAAACCAAGCAGGCGGGCATCGAAGCGCGCTTCATCGAACTAGCGGGCTACATCAACGGGTACATGCCGCACTTCGTCGTTGACAAAATACAGAACGCGCTGAATGACCAGACCAAACCTCTACGCGGTTCGCGTGTTCACGTGCTTGGCGCGGCGTACAAGCGCAACATTGACGACCTGCGCGAATCCCCCGCGCTCGATATTCTCCTGCTGCTCGACAAGCGCGGCGCCAAGGTCAGTTACAGCGACCCGTTCATTCCCAACCTGAAGCTCGATGGTCTTTCCCTTTCGAGCCAGGATCCGGTGGAAGCGTCCGTGGCCTCGGACTGCGTGGTGATCGTGACCGACCACGCGGCGTTCGACTACGACACGATCTCTTCCCGCGCTAAGCTCGTGGTGGACACGCGGAATGCCCTCCGCGGCCGCGCCGGGGCAAACATCGTGAGGCTGTAGCCGGCGCGCTAGGGCTGCTTGTAGACCACGCCGCTTTTCATGACGAAGGCGACGTGTTCCAACGCGCGGATGTCGTCGAGCGGATTTCCCGGCACGGCCACGATATCGGCGTACATGCCTGGCTTGATGGCGCCGAGATCGCGGTCCCAGGCGAGCAGTTTCGCGCCGTTGAGGGTGCCGGCGCGGATGGCGTCAATCGGCGGCATCCCGTAACGGACCATCAGTTCGAATTCGCGCGCCTGGGTGCCATGGGGAAACGGGCCGACATCGGAACCCATCGCCATCGGCACGCCGCGCGCAAGCTGAATGCGGAACTGCGCGGCGTGTAATTCGAGCATCCGGCGCTCGCGCTCGGCATCGGCGGGCGTGGCCGCGTGCGCCGCGAAGTACTCGGCGATGGTGAACGTCGGCAGGGCGAAGATTTGCCGTTCGCGCATCAGGCGCATCGTTTCTTCGCTCAACTGATTTGCATGATCGATGCTCGCCACGCCCGCCTGCGCCGCATAGAGCGTTCCGGGTTCGCCGGTGGCGTGCACGGCGACGCGCCGGCCCACTCGCGCGGCTTCCTGCACGGCCGCCCGCAGTTCTGCTTCCGTGTACTGGTATACGGTGTGAAACTGGCCGTCGCGCAGGGTGTCGCGACCGGTTTCGTAGATCTTGACGAAATCCGAGCCCTCCTTGAACTGCTCGCGGATCACCTGGACGAGTTCGGCGGCGTTATTGGCGTAGGTTGCGTTCGACAGCACATGCTGGGCGGGGTTGAAATCGATAGCGTCCTCGTGCCCGCCGAGAATATCGATGGCGTTCCCGCTGACTCTGAGCCGCGGCCCTGGAATCAGCCCTGCGTTGATCGCATTCCGCACCGCGGTGTCGGCCGAGCCTGCGCCCTCGGTGCCCATGTCGCGCTCCGCCGTGAAGCCGGCCATGAGGTCAGCACGCGCGGCCAGCGTTGCCAGGATGGTGCGCTCGGGCACGGACTCCTTCACGGTCTGGAGGTCTTCGGCGCCGGGGTGGAGAAACAGGTGGACATGGGCGTCAATCAGTCCGGGCATGAGAGTGCGATCGCCCAACTCGATCACCTGCGCACCGGCCGGGTGCGTGACCGACGGTCCCGCTTCCACGATACGTTCGCCGCGCACCAGGACTTCGCCCGGCGTAACGATCCGGCCCGATTCCACATCCAGCATCCGCGCCGCATGGAGCACGACCGGCGTCTGAGCCGCGGCGGGGATGGCCAACACCGCCGTGAATGCTACGAATGCGAGCCCGTATCTCATTCCGAAATCCGCCTCCCGCGAAATCTACTTCGCCGTCGCGTAGTCCCACTCGCGCGATGCGCGGTCCCGCAGCGCCGCGAGATCGCCGTCGAGCAGATAGCCGCGCCGCGCCAACTCGCGCGAGGCGTCCTCGATCTGCCTCAAATAGTCGTCCTTGTTCGAGTAGCGCTCCGCGATCGACTCGCGCGGGTCCCCGGTCCGGCTTCGCTCATCCTGGTTGCGGGGGAAACGGAGCCAGGCGCCGACCATGCTATAAAGCTCGTCGCTTGCGCCGATCGACGCATCGCGGAAATTCCAGCCCGTGTTCGTCGCCAGCGGCACGGCGATCTCGGGCATGCGGATACCGGAGGTCTCGTTCCCGTCGTCGTCCACCTGGGGCACCAGAACCGGATATGGCTCGCCCAAGCGGGGCGGCTCGATGGAAAAGTCGAGCCGGTATGCCTGGCGCGGGTGCGCCGGCGGATGCACGCGGGGAATGGCCGGAAACTCGAGCGCGCTCACCGGCACCGCTTTGTGGGCGCTGATCAAGGGAAACATTGAAGCCGGCGGCTCGCGGTCTTCGGCGATCCAGTTCTGCATCGCCACGAGCAGCGCGCGCATCGCTGTGCGGTAATCGTTTCCGCTGGCCGGATACTGCGCGCCGGAGACGGTCCGTGGAGGCATCGAGCCTGGGCCGTGCTGGGAGCCCGCGAAGAAGTAAATCCGGATCCCGTCGCCCGGCGGCACGTCCTGCTTGCCGTCGCGCGTGGTGTGAATCAGAGACGCGCACCGGCCCCAGTATTCATACGACCCGTTCGAGAGAAACAACTTCGGCGCGACGTGCGCCGCCCGCTCGGGTGCGAGCAGTTCATCGGGGGTGAAGGGCGGGACATCGACCGGATAAAGGACGTTGAAGAAGGGGTGTCCGTCGCGGGAGGGCTGTGCGAACCGCGCGTTGAAGTTGCCTTGCCCGCCGCCGCCGACATGCGCCCAGACACCATCGAAGACGGCCCGTCCGTTTTCGCCCAGGTTGAATCCCTGGGCGAGGTAGGTCCGCAAAAAGCGGCCATCCTGCGATATTCCGAACCCGATGGCCCGGCGCGAGAACCCGGCCAGCGGCTGCGCGGCGCTGCGCGGGGCGTATTTCAGGTACGAAACGAAATCGCGTACGGCCGCGAAGCCGAGTCCCGAGACAACCGAATCCTTCGCGCGGTAGACGATTTCGTAAATCCGCCCTGGCGTGAAGCCGCCTTCGAGCGTGACATGGCGGGCGCCGGCGAAGTTCCACTGCGACCGCGGCACCATCGTCCGCGGTCCATCCACGCGGTCCCGCACATACATCACATTTGCGGAGTCGTTCGGATTCGCCACCGGGTACCCGATCTGCGAGCGGTCGCCGAGCGAAATTGTCCGCATCAGGTCGTTGCCGGTCCACTCGGAGCGGACCAGGCCTTCGACGGGCTTGCCATGGTCGAGCGCGAGGGGGGCGCGGAGGCGCATCAGTCCGGGTTCGTCGGGGACGTCGAACTCCCAGCCGATCCATACGAGCGTGAAGCCGCGGTCGAGCAGGAAACGGTCTCCCAAGTCTTCACCGGACAGGGGCGCGAGCGAACCTTTCGCAAAATCGAAGGTCTGCAGGAGCGCCTTGCCGCCGCGATTGGAAATCTCCACCAGGGCTGTACCGTTGCGTTTGGCGGGATCGGCCGGCGAGAGGACGTAGAAATTCGCGGAGTATTCCACCAGGCCCCGCGCGTCGGCAGGGGCGAGATCGAGATCGACGATGCCGCGGTTAACGGAGGCGCGCGGATCGGCGGTGAAGCGCACGTCGCCTGAATACCGTTCCACGCCTGATGCGACCGTGTGGCCGCTCACCTCCACCGAAGCGACGCCGCCCAGAGCATACGCCGTGCCCAGCAGCGCAACAAACCAGAGCTTACCCATGTGCTGAAGTGTAAGACACTTTTGGGGTTGCCGCGCACAACGGAGCCGCGCGGCGTGCGCTTAGTACGTCTCGATTTTGTGCAGCGCGCGCGGACGGAACACATACGGAGCGACCACACTCTCGTTGCCGTCCTTGTCGACGGCTTTGACTCCTAAAACGACGTCGTCGATCGACACGTTTTCGAGCGTGTATTCCTGCACATTGCCGACAAACACTTCGTGCTCCCAGAACGGCGCCGTTGTCGACCGCATCACCACGGCGTAGCCAAGCAGGTCCGGCTCGGGATTCTCCTTCTTCCATTCCAGGTGTGCGTCGTAGCCCGACTTGCCGCGCGTGATCCGCGGCGCCGTCTCGCCCTTGTGCTCGCCTTTCTCGATGACGCGATCCACGTCGGGGGGAAGCGGCGCGAGCGCCAGGCTCGCGGCTACCGCTGCGTTCAGCCGCGCCACTTTGGTGGCATATTCCGGCGAGGTGTTCTCGAACGTATCGGTCACGGTGTGTTGATGCGAGTAGTTCTCGCTCGGCGTGGTCAGGCGGACGGCCGCGAAGCCGTTCTGGTTGAGCGGCGTGTGGTCGCCTCCGCGCATGAACCGGTCCGCGCGGAACACACACTCCACGGCCAGCGACGGTTCGTACCGCCATCCGATTTCGCGAATGTAGCGCGCCAGTTCCCGCGAGGATGAATCCGCCGGCTCCTCGGAAAACACGCGCACCCGGGTGTTGTCCATATTGCCGTTTCCACTCAGCACGCTGCCGATGATGTCGTTGTTCAACACGGCGTCGATCTTCGTGCCTTCTTTCTTCGCTTTGTCCGCGAACAACGACGCGCCGATCAACCCCTCCTCCTCGCCGGCGAAGGCGATGAAAACCAGCGTATTGTCGAACTGGTGACTGCTCATCACGCGGGCCAGTTCGAGCACCGCCGCTGTCCCGCTCCCGTCGTCGGTGACTCCGGGCGCGAACAACTCCGCCGCCGCGCGGTCGAAATCCAACTCCGGCGGCTTCGTCCCCTTTTTCGGATGCACGACGAGGGAATCGTAATGCCCCGTCACGAGGATCTGATGGTCCGGATGCACGGTCCCGGGCAGGGTCGCGATCACGTTCCTCAGTTCCGTGTCGCGCGTGATCCGGCCCTGCTTCTTCACCCGGTAGGTGTCGAAGCGCACCTGGAGCCGCGGGCTGTAGCTCTTGAACTGGCCGTAGATCCACTGCCGGGCCGCGCCGATTCCCTGCACGGGATCTTGTGTGTCGGACTCGATGTGCCGCGTCCCGAAGCTCTGTAGGTTCCTCTCGGTTGCGGCAATGTGATCGGACGAAACCGCCGCGACAATATCGCGGATGGTGGGATTCACGCTCAAAAGGTCGCCGGCGACGGCGGGCATCGAGGCGGCGGCAAGTGTAGATACAGCCAGGGCGAGGTGGCGCGTCATGGGCTGGATCGCATTATGGCGCAAATCGGGCGTGCAAGGTTACCGCCCCTTGTGCCGGGCTGCCGAAATCCAGTGGTTTACGCGAGGCGCCTCCTCCCCGCGATGGAATCCACGGACCCGTTCTTCCACAGCGAGGTCGGCCATGGTGGCTCGGGCATGCTGCCGGACATGCTCGGCCCAACTGCCCACCAGAAAGGATTCGATGTACCGCCCGGGGGTCGAGGCATCTTCAAACAGCCCCCAGCTCACTGCCCCGTCACGCCGCCGGATGCGTTCGAGCCCGTCCATCGCCAAGCGGAAGGCATGCGCGTCATCGTCATCCACGACATACTCCACCGTGACGAGGACCGGACCGTCCTCGGGCTTCGGCTCAACGACCACGTTCGGCTCCGGCCAGTGAAGGGACGGACGCGTGTCGATCGAACCCGATCCGGGCAGCGCGCGCCGCAGCGTGATTGCCAGGCCGGCCACCAGCGCCACGCCCGAGGCGGCCAAGGAAACGCGCAGACCAAACCGCTCCGCGACCTCGCCCCAGACCACGCTCCCGATCGCCATCGCTCCCTGAAAGACGAAAATGTACAGCGCCATGCCCCGCGCGCGCACCCACTCCGGCAGAGCCGACTGGGCGGCGGTGTTGAAGTTCGACATTACGGTCATCCACGCCATACCGCCCGCGAACAAGAACAGGCACACCGCGGCAAACTGGCTGAGCATCGCGAGGGCGAAGCTGGTGACGCCGAACAGGCACACGCCCGCCGCCACCAGCAGATTCAGCGCCACGCGGTGCCGCAGCCTGGCCAGAAGAAACGCCGCGCAGACGGACCCCGCACCTAAACACGCCAGCAGCAGGCCATATCCCGTGCTCTCGCTATGCAATTCGTCCCGCGCTACCAGAGGCAGGATGGACCACAGGCAACTGGCTCCGAAGACGAACACGCCGGACCGGATGAGCACCGTCTGCAGCGGCGGCGCGTAGCGGACATAGCGGAACCCCGCCAGGATCGCCGACACCACACTGTCGCTTGTCTCCGCGCCTTCCACCGGCGTCCGTTTCCACCAATAAAGGACAATCACCACACCCACGAACGACACCGCGTTCAGAACAAACGCGATGCCGGGGCTCGTCATTCCCACCACCAATCCGCCGAGGGCCGGACCGGCCGCGCGCGCGACGTTGAAGCCCACCGAATTCATGGCGATTGCGCCCGCCAATTCTTCGCGCGGGACCAGTTCCGGCACAATCGCCTGCCAGGCTGGAGCGTTGAGCGCGGCGCCTGCCCCAAGCGCGAACGTCCACCACAGCAAGCCCCACGGCCCGATCGTCCCGGCGAGGCACATCCAGCCGAGAACGCCCGCCGCCACCAGCATCCAGGTTTGGGTGAAGATGAGCAGGCGGCGGCGGTCCATGACGTCTGCCAAGGCCCCCGCCGGAATGCCGAACAAAAACACGGGAAGGTTGGTTGCGGTCTGCACGAGCGATACCATCAGCGGCGTTGGCGCCAGCGTGATCATCAGCCACGCCGCGCCGACGTTCTGCATCCAGGTGCCGATGTTCGAGGCGACGTTGGCGATCCACAACCATCGAAAAACTTTGTAGGCCAAAGGGGACCAGGCGGATCGCGGGGCTGCGAGTGTCTCGGGCAATCTTTCATTTTGTCTCTCCCGCAGGCGCCGATGGGGAAACCACTAGGATGGAGCTATGCGCCGAGCCTTCCGCCTCCCGCTTGCGCTCGCCGCCTTTTGGTGCCTTGTTGCGGGTCCGCCCGCCGATGACCTTCGCAACGTCGAGACGGTGATGCGCAAGTGGGATGCGTCGTTAACCACGTTCCGCATCGAGGGCAGGAAGAATCTATCGGACACCGAATCGATCCTCCTGATCGGTGCGTCTAGAAAGTCGCCTGGCCAGCCCGCAGCCGGGCTGTTTCTTGTTTCCGGCCGAGACAACCGGGTCCGTCTCGTGATCGACATTTTCCGGCCAAAGACTTCCGAGCCGTTCCCGACCCTTGTCGCGGCTTCGACCCATACGGTGTATCTCGATAAGTACTCGGACTACGGCCTGTACTTCGGGAGCATCAAGTATTTCTTCGACGCGGCAAGCCGGCAGAGGCCTGTGAAGCGGCCGTATCGAAAGCTCGAGATGATCGGCGCCAAGAAGAGCGGCGGGCACATTATTTACGACGTCATCGGCGGGGTGGACGAACCGGACCACAACAGGGATCCCTTGGCCGGGCTCAGGTATCGCAAACTCACGCTGTATCCGCGCGAGGACGGACGGGCGCCGGCATTCCGGATGGCGGATTCGCGTTACTATGCGTTCCCGCCTCCCACGCCGGATCCGCCTCCGGTGCGAACCGCGGATGGGGCGTCGTTTCTCGTGGTAAACGAGACGCCACCCGGGCAAACGCACCAGCCGTCGGGGATTGCCGTCACCGAACCGTCCGGAAAGAAACGCTTCTACCCTTCGCCCGTCAGTTCAGTGGGTGTTTTCGGGACGACGAGACCGCAACCACGGCACGGGGGCATCCTTGAAATCGACATCGGCCCGTGGACGGCGGACGCGTCGCGCATCTGGTTCGCCAATACCTTCTACGATTCCGAGGGCTTCTCGGGGATTGGGGCGATCGGTTCGTTCGACTTCGCCTCCCGGAAGTACACCATGCGGTACCCGCCTATCATCGCTCCCTGGTCGGGATCGGCGATCCTTCTCGACGACGGAGTACTCTGGATTGGCCTGATACGACGGGGCGAAGGCTCCGGCACCAGCGGCGGTCTGCTCCGATACGACCTGCGGGATGGGTCAACCCGGCGCTATCGGTTCTCAGACGCGGTCTCGACCATCGACCGAGCCGGGGAGACGATCTACTGCGGAACCAGCGACGGGCTCTATACGCTGCATGGCGAGACAGTTCGCCACTTTCGCTTTGAACCGGATCGGAACGGCCGCCTGAGTCTCGTCCTTCGAGGGGGCCGTCCGACGCCCTAGGTCAACTCGTCCCGGGCCGCCAGCACTTCCAAACCATCCATCAACTCGAGATAATCGAGAAACTCATCACCCGGATCCTCATCAAGCAGGTCAAAACTAAGAACCAAGATTTCTTCCATTTGCCCCATATTTTGTTTTGACACCCAGATAGTGCATCGAGTCTCAAATTTGTCGCACCTTGTTGTCTTTGCAAGAGATGCCCGATTCCCCTCTATTGCCTGCACCTTATTCCATGGGGGAGACTAGAACATACACGCTAAAGCATACGCGGGGAGTATCTCAACTTTGATTCCGGCGCACATCGTCCAACAGAGCCGCATTCTCCGGCGCAAGATGGAAATCTCCGTCTACGGCCATGCCGGGGAAGCGTTCCTCGTGTTCCCGACCTCCGGGGGCCGGCACTCCGAGTTCGCCGACCGCGGCATGATTGATGTCCTGCGCGCGCCGCTGGACAACGGCGCGCTCCAACTGTTCTGCCTCGACACGGTCAATGCTACGGGTTGGTACAACAAGCAGCGCACACCCGCGGCCCGGGTCCGCCTCCAGGCGTCGTACGAGCGCTATGTCCTCCAGGAAGTCGTTCCGCTCGTTCTGCTTAAGAACCCTGAGGCGACGCTCGGCGCTCTCGGCACGAGCCTCGGCGGCTACCACGCCATGAATCTTGCGCTCCACCACCCGCAACTGTTCCGCCGCACCCTCACACTTGGCGGAGCCTTTGACATCCGCCGCTTCCTCGACGGCCACTTCGACGACCACGCTCTCGAACAAAACCCACCGGACTACGTTCCGCAGCTTGCGGAGGGCCCTCGGCTGGACGACTGCCGCGCCGCGCAACTCACTCTCGCCGTCGGGGAACACGACTTTCTTCTTGAAGAGAATCGGCGATTCTCGGAAACGCTCGCCGCGCGAGGAATACCACACACACTCGACATTTGGGGCGACGGCGCCGCGCACGACTGGCCCTGGTGGCAGCGCATGGCCGCCAAACACCTCGCCGGCTAAGGCAGCGCCGTCAACTCGAGATGGCGGAACTCAATGCGATAGCCCTCGGCCTCCAGCCCGATGTATCCGCCCGGAACTTCGAGGTGAATCTCGCTCGTTACTTCGCCATTGACCGCCATTGTGCAGTCCGCGCCCTGGCACCGGATCACGTAGTCGTTCCACTCGCCCGCCGGCTTGACGCGGTTCTCCTTCATTTGCGCGCGCAGATTCACCCGCTGCACCTTACCGCCAACCGGTGTGTCACCAAAGATGTAGCCGCCCTCTAACCCGGCCTGTGCCTGGTGCCAGATGCTTCCGTCGCGGTTATTGCGGAAGAATACTCCGCTATTGTACTTCGCGGTTCCGTCCAATTTCGTAAATCGCCATTGCACGTGAAACACGAAGTTAGTAAGTTCGTGATTGTATCTCAGCCACTCGTGGCCGCCGTTGCCGTCACAAACGATCATCCGTTCGTTGCTATTGCTATGCCACTGGGCGATATTTGAGATCGGCTTGGAGGGCGGAATTGCGATTCGGGTCCACTCGCCCAAGTGGTCGCCGGGGAAGATATCCTCGCCCGGAACAGACACAGCCGCCAGCCCAAGCACAGCGAAGACAATAGATAAAGTTCGCATCGTTGCTCCCGGGACCATTCTATTCGGAAAGCAAAATCCGGGCTTCAAAACGCGCGGGAAGCGTTGTGCGCCGGTGGCGGCGGATGACCGGGGCGGGAACGCGAGCGGCGAAGGCGGGTGACCGCCATCCGAACTCCCCGCCGTCGCTCATCTCCGCCTCGCCGTCGAGGGCGAGCACGGCGCCGGCGCCGAGGGCGATTTCGCGCGGGCTGAGAACGCGCGCCTCCGGTCCGGCGTGCCAGAACTGTTCGAGTTCATGCGTTCCCGCGGGGCCCTCGATCTCGTCGGTGACAAAGATCCGCGAAGGCTTCTCCCAGACGATTCGCCGCACGTGCCGGAAACCGCGATACCGGCACTCGGCTTCGAGTTCGTCCCGCGCCGCGCCGGTTATCCATGCGGTCACCTGCGCCGCCGGGCGCTCCTGCCACGCAAAGGTATCAGCCGGGGTTCCCTGATCGAGACCGTCGATCCGCACCGTATTGTGCATGGCGGTCCCCCGGAAGCGGTTGCGGAGGCCCGGATCCGCCACGTAGGTGTAGGTGCCTGGATCGCAGAGCAGCCATTCGCCGTCCCGGCAGAGCGTAAAGCTCAATTTACTCGCATGGGTGTGGCCGCCGCGAAACGGGCCGAAGGGACCCGCATCCACGACGCAGTGCGTCGCGCCATCGGTCAGGACGGCGAAACCGGAATCCGCGAATCGTTCGCTCTTTAGGTGCGCCCGGTTTCCTCCGTCCACAACACCCAGCCACCATGCTGCGATCGGATGCAGATCCTCGGCGGCGTACGTCACATCTTCGGCTACATCGCAGGCGGCGCAGGCCGCGATCGTCGCCCGGGCGTACCGCGCATGACTGCCGTAGGGATGGAAGAAGCGCCCGCCGTCGTCGTCTCCGATGAAAGGGATTTCCCGCTGCGGTCCTGCGACGGCGCGCAGGAAACGCGCCATCCACCCCAATCGGTCCTGGTAATCGGCCTGGGGTGGCTGCAGGATCGCATGGAACAGCAGCATGTCCAGCGCGTATACGTGATAGTAAGTGGACTGCTCGAAGTAAGCTCCGTCGTCCCGCACCTGCCGCTTTATCCCGCGGTGCACGATTGCCGCCCCTGTCGCTCTCCATTCCGGATTCTGGAAAAAGGTCCCCAATGCGTGGAGGGCCACGGCCTCACCCAGCAGGTGCGTATTGGGCGAAAAGTACACCGAAAGATTTGTTCTGAGATGTGCGCCGTGTGCGTGCAACGCTTCCAGGAACGGAGGCCGCAGCGCGGGCGGCATGTACGAGCCGACGAGATGATCCACCCACAACCACGACAGCGCCCGGAGGGCTACTTCGAGGGCACTGGCCCAATTGATCCCGCGCGGGTAAGGATTCTGTTCGATCCACGTTCGGATCGCGCGCCAGATCTCAGGCAGAAGCTCCGCTCTTGGCGACAGCAGCCAGGCCTGCGCCAGCAGAACCAGATGCTGGTGCCGGTTCAACTCCCAGATGACTTTGTGATCGCCGCAGCGGGCGAAATCGAGATAGGGGATTCGCGCGAAGTACGCCAGATCCGTCTTCACGCCGTGCAGGTAGTCCTTGCGCCAGTCGATCTGATCGTCCGTCTCGATCTCGACGCCAAGCAGCGGGAAGCGGTGTGCGAGCACGAGATCCGCCAACCGCTCGACTTCGGCGGCGTAGGCGGTGTTGCGCAGTTTTTCCGCCACGGCAGCACCGTCGGGCAATGGAAGGGATTGCGGCTTTGGGTTGCGGGCGCGGGGAGGAAACAGTAGACGCGAGGCGTTGACCGCCTCCTGGCGCAGACGGTAGGCCACTGCGCGTGGGTCGCGAATTCTCAAGGAGCCTCAGTTCGCCTTGCGGAAGACAAATTCGTTGCACCCCAGGCTGCCGCCCTGCGTCACGAGCCGCTGAAGTTCGAAGCCGCGTTCGCGGTAGAAGTCGAAAATCTGCTCCGGCTTGGCCACCTCGAACGGAAGCCCTCCCACCCAGTCCACGTGATCGCGCCACAAGTCCATGCCGCGATCGTGACCGTGTTGGCGGAGCGAGGCCAAGGGCCTGCCCTTGAAAAGATCTTTCACGACAGGGCGCCATTGCTGTTGCACGAACACAGGCCAAAGGACGAGGAAGCGCAGCGGCGGAGGCAGCCGGTTGTAGGTCCGCTTCACAGCCAGCCAGCGCCGGCTCGCCGTTCCCTGGTCGTTGTAGATGGCGATAAATAACAAGCCGCCATCACCCACCAGTGGCGCCACATTGGCAAGCGCCTGCCACATTTCGCCCGTGTGATGCAGAACCCCCCAGGAATAGACCACGTCGAAATGGCCGAGACGCTTCAGGTATTCGGTGTCGAGGACACTGCCGGCTTCGACCGTCCAGGACGGATCCTCGGCGAAATACCGTCTCCTCAGTTCCGCCGTGCAAGCCACCGACCGCGGGTCGAAATCGAAGGAATGTACCCGTGCTCCGAGCCGACGCGCCGCGAGCGAGAACAGCCCGCTGCCGGAGCCTACGTCGAGAAACGAGCGCCCGCGCAGGCCGCTCACGCCAAGCATCGCGCGGAGGGAAGCCTCTGCCTGTGCTATTCGGCGATCATCCAGTTTTTCGAGAAAACGCGACCAGTTCTCTCCGAAGCGGAAGCGTTCTCCCGCCGCCACTTCCCGAGCGTGTCCCTGCGGACGCCCGGACTCCGTTTGCGCGTGCAAGACCTTTGAGTTCCCTTCGTAATTAGAGTATCCGCAATCACTGGGAAATCGCTTCCCGAATCGACACCACGCGGTCCGAGGCGACGTTGCGCAGGGTTTGGCGCCCGCCCGCCGGCCAGTCGATATCAATCCGCTCCACGCTCTTGGCCGCCCCGAGGCCGAAATGGAGACGCAGGTCGTTCTGTGAAAGATAGCTGCCACCGCTGCGCACTTCATCCACCTGCGTCCGGCCGCCCGCCGTGACACGAACCTTCGCCCCGATCGCGCTCCGGTTCGACTTCACCCCTGCCAGCGCGAGCGTGATCCAGTGCCCCGCCGGACGGGCCGCATTCTTCAGCAGGGTGGGCGGCTCGTTCTGATTATTGACGAGCAACTCCAGCAAGCCGTCGTTGTCGATATCGGCTGAGGCGGCGCCGCGCGAGGAGTGCCGTTCAAGCAGTCCGGGGCCGGCGCGGAGGGAAACGTCTTCGAACTTCGCGTTTGCGAGGTTGTGATAGAGAATCGGCCGATCCTTGTAATGAATGTCGATGTGAAGCTGGTCCACTTCCGGGAACACGTGCCCGTTCACGAGGAAAAGATCGGGCCAGCCGTCGTTGTCGTAGTCGAAAAACACGCAGCCCCAGCCGACGAAACTTGTGTTCCGCGCCAGCCCCGCAGCTTCCGTCGTTTCATCGAACTCCCCGCCGCCGCGGTTGCGGTAGAGCGTCTCGCGTTCGTCGCTGAAGTTCGTGCGGAAAATGTCGAGCCGTCCGTCGCCGTCGTAATCCGCCGCCGTCGCGCCCATTCCCGAAAGCGCCTTGCCGTTTTCGTCGAGCGCCACGCCGCGGTCGAGCCCCTCCTCGCTGAACGTACCGTTCTTGCGGTTGATGTAGAGCAGGGATGGGGTCTGGTCGCAGGCGACGAAAATGTCCGGCCAGCCGTCTTCGTTAAAGTCCGCGGTGAGGACGCCGAGACAGTAGCTCTGGCGCGGCTCACCGACACCGGATGCCTGTGACACATCGCGAAACTTCCCTCCGCCGTCGTTGTGGTACAGCAGATTGCTTTCAAACGGCAGGCCGCGGGGGCCGCAGTTGACGGGCATGTTCCGGTACCAGCAGTAGGGGTTCGCGCCGGGGGCTGGGGTCTCGGCCGGATCGAAATCGAGGTAGTTGGAGACAAAGAGGTCGAGCTTCCCGTCGCGGTCGTAGTCGACGAAGGCGCAGCCGGTGTTGTAGCGCCGCCGGGTCTGGGTCAGCCCAGCCTTTGCCGTCACGTCCTCGAACCGCTTGCCGTCCACATTGCGGTAAAGAACATTTTGGCCCCAATATGTTACAAACAAGTCCGTATAGCCGTCGTTGTCGAAGTCGCCCGCGCAGACGCCCTCGCCCCAGCCCATCCGCGTGATCCCCATCGATTCGGTGACGTCGGTGAACTTCCCGTGGCCGTCGTTGCGGTAGAGCCGGCTCAGGCCGCCCTCGCCCGAAACGATGAAAATATCCGGCAATCCGTCGTTGTTGTAGTCGAGGAACGCGACGCCGCTCCCGGTCGTCTCGATGATGAACTTCTTCGATTTGTCCCCGCCGTTGGGGACGGCCCGCGTCAGTCCCGCCTGCGCGGCGATGTCGCGGAAATCCGCCGCCACGGGAGAGTCTTTGGGCAGCGCCGCGAGCGCGAGCATGACTCCGATTCCCGCGGCCAGCAGCAACCCGCGCATGCTACGGATTCTTCTCACCCAACCGCTTCAGGAAATCGGAGAATTCCCCGCCCGGCGGCGCTACCAGCTTTTCCAAAGCCTCCTTCTGGGCTTTGGCGTCCTCCAAACGCCCCGCCTTGCGGTAGGCCAGCATCAGGCTCATCCGCGCGGACTGGCTCCTTGGCGCAAGTTTCACGGCGCGCTCCAGCAGCGGAATCGCTTCGTCGTTCCGTCCCGCCATCGAACGGAGGCGGGCGAGCGTTATCAGAGCCTCCGGAAACTCCGGATCGCTTTGAACCGCCTTCTCCAGCCGGGAGGCGGCCTCTTCGGGGTGCTGCTGGGCGATGAGAATCTGGGCGACTTCGTATTCGGCCGCCGCGTCGGTTGGGTTCAACTGAAGCTCGGCGTCAAACTCCTTGCGGGCTTCGGTCATCGCCTCCGGGGAATGCGATTGCATCAGGATCGCGCGTCCGAGACGGTAATGGAGCCCGATGATGGCCGGACTTTTCGCGATCGCCTTTCTGTACTCTGTAATCGCCGCCGTGTAGTTGGCCTGGCTCTCAAAAATCTCCGCCGAAAGCTGGTTGACGCGGAACGAAGCCGGGGCGCGTTCGAAGAGTTCGCGCAGCGTTTCATTCCAGGCGCGGTTATAGAGGCGGGCGATTTCATAGAGCGTGTCGGCGTCGGAGGGATCCATCGCCTTGAGGCTCGCGGCATCTTTGAACGCCTCGGCGAACCGACCGGCGCGCGTATCGCAATCGAGCAGCGCCAGCCCCGTCAGGCGCCGGACTTCGGCGTCCGAGGCATTCGAGGCCTGTGCGCGCAACTCCGGCACGGCCTGCTCGCACCGCCCTGTCCCGGCGAGTGACAACGCCAGGAACGCCCGCGCCGTTGCATTGTCCCCTGCCGCCAGAACCGCGCGAAAACTCTTCTCTGCTCCGCGAAGGTCGCCGGCGTGAAACTGTTGCAGCCCGTCCACCAACTGTGGCGGCTCGGACGGCGTCTGCGCCCAGATGGAGCCAGCGAACGCCGCCAAGGCCGCAAAATGCTTAATGGCCCGCATCGTCAATTACCAGCCCGAGCTGGCCGAAGCGGTGCTTTCCCATTCCGTCCAGGTACCGGAAGAGCAGCAGCGGCGGCGCGCCCGGCGGCACTTCCTTCGGGGGATTTACGCGCTCGGCGGCCCGGGCTCCGATGGAGACGACGCGCCCGCTGGCGGCGATCTGATGAATCAGAGTCTTTACATTGTCCGCCACCGGCGCGGGCCGACTCTGTGCAAGCAGGAACACCGCGAAGGCAATCCCGTGTCCCATCACCGGTCTCCTTCATTGATTAGCCGCAGCCGCTCCCGCTGCGTCCAGTTAAAGATCGCGCGCGCCTCCTGGGGGGTCAACTTCGCATCCGGATGCATCCATGTGTACTGCCGCAGCGGCATGTCTCCATCTTCCACCTGATTGGCGATCTCGGAAAGGCTCCGCTCTTTACGCCACTTGGAATATTCCGCCCAGCGGGAGAAATTGAGGTGCAACCGGCCTTCGGCCACATGCTTTGTGGTCCAGGTCGAGATCGGCCACACGTAGCTGTACCAGCGGAAACTCGTCGCCTCCGAGTGGCAGTCCGCGCACGAGCGCCTTAGCGTGGCAAACACGGCCGGGTCTACTTGCGCGCCGGCAAGCAGCGGCGCCGAGGCTCCGGGCGCGGGCACAGGACGTGTCGCCACCGACGCCACGCCCGCCCCGGCGGCGAGCGCCCCAAACAAAACTCCAATCAAACGTCTCACTCGCGATGAAGCTCTCCCTGTAACACCGCGCAGAACGCATTGGACGCTGGCGTTGCCCGCCCCGTGCTGTGCGCTCAGTAGTCGGTAATTTCGCCGCCCGGAATCTTCTTGCGCGAGACGGAAGACAGGTCCAGCGGGTGATCGTAGCCTGGCTTGATGATTCCCTCGGGCGAGTAATAGGGTCCCAGATCGCAGGCCATGCTGCCTTCCCCCGACTCCACAAACTGGATGGACGTGATCGCTTTCGCGCACTTGTACCCGTATCGTTTCGGATCGAATATCCGAAGCGGCGCGCCGTGCTTGTCCTCCAGCGGCTTGCCCGCGATATCGAGAACAAACATCGCGCGCGAGTGGGTGAGGTCGTCGATGGAGTAATACTCGAACCACTTGTCGGCGCAGTCCAGTCTCACCACCTTGGCGTTCTTCATCGGCTTCACGACATCAAACAACGACACGCCTCGGAACCCGCCCCAGTCCGTTCGCGTAGACCAGCACTGTACGCACTTCATCCGCGCGTTCATCTTTTCCTGCGGCAGCGCGCGCAGATCCGCCAGCGTAAACACTTCCGGCTTCTCGCACAATCCCGACACTTTGAGCCGGTACGACTTTTTGTCGAGCGGCGGGATGGGATTGAACCACATGAGCCGGAACCCGAGTTCATCGGGTTTATCGCTCGGCAGCATCAGGCGCTGCTCCTCGGCATGCGCTCCGAGCCCAGTAACAGAGGCGGCGCCGGCAACAAGAAAACGACGGCGATTCATGGCTTTTCCCCAGCCGTTATCCTACCACCCCCACCTGGTCAAATTTGGAGGCTGTTTGCGGTACACTCGCTCCATGTTTCGCGCGATCCTTGCTGTCGTACTCTCGCTTTCCTGCGCGGCCGCCCAGGACTGGGCCCGGCAGGCCGTCGATAAGTCGCCGCGCCACCGGGAATGGGTCACCATCCAACATGGCGGCCGCTCGGTGGAAACCTTCATCGCGTACCCGGAGTCCAAGCACAAGACCCCCGTCGTCCTGGTGATTCACGAAATCTTCGGGATGACCGACTGGGTGGAGGATGTCGCCGATCAGTTCGCAGCCGCGGGCTACATCGCCGTCGCACCCGATCTTCTCAGCGGCATGGCCCCGAACGGCGGCCGGACCAAGGACTTCCCGGCGGGCCGCGCCACCGAAGCGGTCAGCCATCTCGACCCGGACCAGATCACGGCCGACCTCAAAGCCGCCGCCGACTACGGTCTCGTCCTCCCCTCCTCCAACGGCGAACTTTTCGTCGCGGGCTTCTGCTGGGGCGGCGGGCAGTCGTTCCGCTTCGCCACCAACCGCCCGGACCTCCGCGCCGCCTTCGTCTTCTACGGGCCACCGCCCTCCGCCGACGCCATGAAGCGAATCGAAGCCCCCGTCTTTGGGTTTTACGCCGGCAACGACGCCCGCATCGGCGCTACGGTTCCCACCGCCGTCGCCGACATGAAGGCCGCCGGCAAGACCTACGAGCCCGTCACATACCCAGGCGCGGGCCACGGCTTCATGCGGGCGGGCGAAGCCCCGGACGCAACCGAGGCCAACCGCAAGGCGCGGGAAGAATCCTGGAAGCGGATGAAGAAGCTGCTCAAGAAATACTCGTAGCCGGCGGGCGGGCGGGAAAGGCCGAAGCGCAGTAGAATCGCCACATATGTCGAATGCCGCGGTTCGGATATTTGTGCTGATTCTGGCCGGCGTGCTCGCCGCCCCGGCCGCCGAAACGATCTACCAGACCCCGCCCAAGGCAATCGTCGACGCGCTAAACGCCGCGCCGCCGCCGACGCTGTCGTTGAGTCCAACCCACCAGGCCGCCATCGTCGAGCAGGCGATCGCCCATCCCACCATCGCCGAACTGGCCC
Source organism: Bryobacterales bacterium (assembly GCA_027459465.1). Lineage (GTDB taxonomy): Bacteria > Acidobacteriota > Terriglobia > Bryobacterales > Bryobacteraceae > JAJYKC01. The sequence goes on from DAIDIH010000360.1 coordinate 26,573, forward strand.
GACCCATGCTTCGTCTGGCCGGCCTCCGCATCAGCAGCGATACCAACGGCCCCCACTTACTCCCGCTGACCGTATCCTTTTCTCTCGTTCGCCTGCCTGGCGGTGCAACCTCTCCTGTCTTGCTCCCGGCCGGCGAGCACCGCCTTAGCGACCCCGTCTGGAGCCCCGACGGGAAGCGCTTTGCTTTCACAGACACGACGGCCCACGCGATCGAACTCTGGACCGGCGATACGGCCACAGGCCGAGTCCATCGCGTCCCGGGCGTTCGCATCAATGCGGTCATCGGCAACTCCAATGGTCCGTTCGGCCGCCGCCGTCCGCCGATCGAGTGGATGCCGGATGGACGCACGCTCCTGGTCCGGCTCGTCCCGCAAGGCCGTGGCGCGCCGCCGCCCGAGCCGAAAGTTCCCACGGGACCCGACGTTCAGGAAAGCGACGGCCACAGCGGCCCCGTCCGTACGTACGAGGACATGCTCCAGAATGCGCACGACGAGGACCTGTTCACTTACTACGCCACCTCGCAACTCGCCCTCGTCGATCCCGTGTCCGGAAAAATCACTCCCGTCGGCAAGCCCGCCATCTTCACGACTGCCGAACCGTCTCCCGACGGCCGCTACTTCCTTATTGAGAAAATCCATCGCCCGTTTTCTTACCTTCATCCGTTTTTGGAATTCCCCACGGACATTGAAATCTGGGACCGGGCCGGCCGCAACACCCACACGATCGCCAACCTTCCTCTCGCGGATCGCATTCCCATCGAAGGCGTACGCACCGGGCCGCGTGACGCCGCCTGGCTTCCTGTTTCCGGCGCGACACTCGTCTGGGTGGAAGCGCTTGACGGCGGCGATCCTCGTGCCAAAGCCGCGCATCGCGACCGCATCCTGACGCTAGCCGCGCCGTTCACGGCCGCGCCCACGCCCATATTTGAAACCGAGCAGCGTTTCCGCGGCCTCGAGGCCTTCGATGACGGCCACGGCGCGCTGGTGAGCGACTACGATCGCGACCGGCGCTGGCTCCGCACCCAACTTATCGATTTGACCAACCCGGCCACGCCCGCCAAGGTTGTGTTCTCGCGTAACATCCAGGACCGCTACCGCGACCCTGGCGCTCCGCTCGAACACACTCTCCCCAACGGCCATCGCGCGATCTGGTTGGATAACGGTGCGATGTATCTTATCGGCGCCGGAGCCTCGCCCACCGGCGACCACCCGTTCCTGGCCCGCTACACGCTCTCCACGGCCAACACCGAGCGGCTCTTCACAAGCGGCGACAACGTTTACGAGACCCCCGAGGCCGTACTGGATTCCGGCGCAACGCGGATCCTCACGCGCCGCGAAAGCCCGACGGAGGCGCCGAACTATTTCGTCCGCACCGCGTCCGGCGAAACGGCCGTAACTCACTACCGCAACCCGAACCCCGAACTGCTGGCGGTGCGCAAGGAATTGGTGAAATACCAGCGCGAGGACGGTGTCCTGCTTTCTTTCACGCTCTATCTCCCGCCCGGCTACAAACCCGGGACAAGGCTTCCCGCGCTCGTGTGGGCGTATCCGTACGAGTACAACGACGCTTCCACGGCCGGGCAGGTGAGCGGGTCGCCGCTGCGCTTCCCCCGGCTGACGGGTCACCAACTGCTCGTTCTTGCCGGCTACGCGTTGCTCGACAATGCGGCGATGCCGGTGATAGGGAAGCCGGCCACGGTCAACGATACTTACCTCCAGCAGATTGTGATGGACGCGCGCGCCGCTATTGGCAAGGCGGCCTCAATGGGTGTCGTCGATCCCGCCCGCGTCGCCGCCGGCGGCCACAGCTACGGGGCATTCATGACCGCCAATCTCCTGGCTCACTCCGACCTTTTCCGCGCCGGCCTCGCCGAAAGCGGCGCCTACAACCGCACCCTCACGCCCTTCGGGTTTCAAACCGAGCGCCGCACCATCTGGCAGGATCCGGACCTCTACCTCAAGATGTCCCCGTTCATGAGCGCCGATCACATCAAGGCGCCGATCCTTTTAATACACGGCGAAGCGGACGACAACCCCGGGACATTTCCGATCAACTCCGAACGGCTCTATCAGGCCGTCCGGGGGAACGGAGGCACGGTCCGGCTCGTTATGCTGCCGCTCGAAGCCCATGCCTACGCGGCGCGCGAAACACTGGAAGAAGTCTTAGCCGAGGAACTGAACTGGATGAACAAATACCTGAAGACAACCGCTACGGGCGAGGCGTCGCGATGAAGTCCCGCGCGCGTCTTTCCGCATTGCTCGCCTGCCTCGCGGCGGCTTCGCTCTCTGCCGCGGGCTTGCCGTCCTTCTCCGACCCGGCGCCATCCCCGGACGGCAAGCAACTTGCGTTCGTCTCGGGCGGCGACATCTGGATCGCGCCAGCCTCCGGCGGGGAAGCCCATCTTCTCGTATCGAACCCCGCCACGGAATCCCGGCCGTTGTTCTCGCCGGACGGCAAAGAACTCGCCTTCGTGAGCGACCGCACGGGCAACGGCGACATCTATGTCCTCACGTTCTCCACGGGCGACCTCCGGCGGCTCACGTTCAGCGACGCGCCGGAACACCTCGACGCGTGGTCGGCGGACGGCAAATGGATTTATTTCACTTCGCCGGTAAATGACGTGCAGGGCGACAACGACCTTTTCCGCGTGAGCGCCGAGGGCGGTACGCCGCTCGAAGTCAGCCGCGAGGTTTTCGTGAACGAGTATTATGGCGCGCCATCGCCGGACGGCGCTGAGATTGCGTTCTGCGCCCGCGGGTTCAGCATGGCGCAGTGGTGGCGTCTGGGCCACAGCCATCTCGACGAAAGCGAGATCTGGCTGAAGAAGACGGGCGAGGACGGTGGGTACCGCCGGCTCGTCGGCGGCGGGGCGAAACAGGATTGGCCCATGTGGCGGCCTGACGGCCGGGCGCTGTTTTTCGTCTCGGACCGCAACGGCGGGCAAAACTTATGGGTGGTTTCGCTGGAACCGAACAGCGCGCCGCGGCCGGTAACGAAATTCTCCTCCGGCCGTTTCCTGTTCCCCACGCTCTCCGCCGACGGCAGGTCCGTCTACTTCGAGCGCGATTTCGCCATTTGGAAAGCCGACACCAAGACTGGCGCGGCCGCGAAAGTGCCCCTGACGCTTGCCGGCGCGCCGGACGGCCCCGCCGAGCATGTCGAACACATAACTACCTTCACCGGCCTCGCGCTCTCGCCCGACGGCAAGAAAATCGCGCTCACGGCGCACGGGGAAGTCTTCGCGGCCTCCGCCAAGGACGGTGGCGACGCGATCCGGCTTACCCACACCGCCGCGCCGGAGCACGATCTCCACTGGACCCCCGACAGCAACATGCTCGTCTACGTCTCGGAACGTAACGGCAACGGCCAGATATTTTCCTACGACTTCCGGACGGCGAAAGAAGCGCAACTCACCCGCTCGGCCGGCAACGACGAACTTCCCCTGGCCGCCCCCGATGGCAAATCGCTCGCCTATGTTCGCGATGGCCGTGAACTGCACATTGTCTCGCTCGATGGCACGGGAGATCACATCCTCGCCACCGGGCAATTACGCGATCCCGCCCTGCGCTGGTCCCCCGACAGCAAGTGGATCGCCTTTGCGGACACGGGGGCCAAATCGTTCCGCACCGTGATGCTGGTTCCGGCTTCCGGCGGCACGCCCCGCCCGGCCGATTTTCTCGCCAACGGGGAAACCGCCGGCCGCATCGCATGGAGCCCCGACGGAACCTTTCTACTTTTCGACACCTCGCAGCGCTCCGAGCCGTCTTACATTGCCCGCGTCTGGCTTATCCCGCACACCCCCAAGTTCCACGAAGATCAGTTCCAGGAATTGTTTCAAACAAAACCGACGGGAAATGATTCCGGCAAGTCCGCCGGCAAATCGGAGACCGGAGCAAAGGCAGCCGCCGCACCGCCTCACGTCGGGGTGAATTTCGACGGCATTCGCGATCGCCTGACGCTGCTTCCCCTCGGCCTCAACGCCGATGGCCCGGTCATCAGCCCCGACGGCAAGACGCTCCTGTTCGCGGCCCGCGCCGCCGGCGGTCAGGTGAACCTTTTTACTTACTCGCTCGACGAACTGGCGCCGGAGAAACCTGTAGCCAAGCAACTCACCACCACTGCCGGAGCGAAGCGCGATTACGCGTTCACCCCCGATTCGAAGGAGGTCGTCTACCTTGACGCCGGCAAGGTGGAACGCATGTCGTTGGAAGCTCATCAAGCCAAGCCAATCGCGGTCGCCACGGACCTCCCGGTCGACTTCGACTCGGAAAAACTCGCGGCCTTTCGACAAGGCTGGAGTTTGCTGAACCGCTATTTCGTCAATCCACAGTTCAATGGCGTCGACTGGAACAAAGAGCGCGAACTCTACCAGCCTTATGTCGAAGGCAGCCGCACCGAGGCCGAAATGCGCCGCGTCATGAGTCTGATGATCGGCGACCTCAACTCCAGCCACAGCGGCATCGCGGGTCCACCCATTGACAAGCCTGTCCCCGTAGGCCGTCTCGGCCTTCGCTTCGATCGCCTTCGCTATGAGCACGGCGACGGCTTGATCGTTCGCGACATCGTGCCGCTGGGCCCCGCCGCCGTCGAAGACTCCTTACACATCGGCGATCGCCTGCTTGCGGTCAACGGCGCTCCGATTGGCCCGCACACTAACCTCGATTCCCTCCTCCAGGACGAGATCGGCAAGAAAGTCACGCTCGACATCGCGCCCGCCGGCGACGAATCGAAAAGACGAGCCGTCACGGTGCAGCCGATCTCCTTGGCGAGCGAAATGGAACTGCGCTACCGCCGGTGGGTGGATTCGAACCGCGCCTATGTCGAGCGCATCAGCCATGGCAAGCTCGGGTACGTCCACATTAAGGACATGAGCGAGGCTTCTCTCGATCAGCTCTATATCGACCTCGACATCGCCAACGAAACGAGAGAGGGGGTCGTGGTCGATATCCGCGACAACCACGGCGGCTTTGTGAACGGATACGCTCTCGATGTTTTCACGCGCCGCAATTACCTCACGATGACGCCACGCGGGATGCAGCCGGTTCCGGCGCGCGCCTGGCTCGGCCAGCGGGCGCTTGGCACGCCCACCGTGCTCGTGACAAACGAAGGCTCGCTGTCGGATGCCGAGGATTTCACCGAAGGCTACCGCACTCTGAAACTGGGCAAGGTTGTCGGCGAACCGACCGCCGGCTGGATCATCTACACGTGGGGCGCCCAACTCATTGACGGTTCCCTGCTACGGCTTCCCGAAGCACGCGTCCAAGGCGCCAACGGCGAAACGATGGAGATGCACCCGCGCCCCGTCGATGTCGAGGTTCAGCGCCCGCTTGGAGAATCACTCGAAGGCAAGGACTCGCAACTCGACCGCGCGGTTGCTGTGCTGCTGGCGCAGATCGGGCACTGACCGCGGCCTAGGGAGTCGTCTTCAGGAACTCCGCGGCCACCTGCGCGGGCGTGCGGTGCCGCAGGTCCACTTCGGCGTTCATGTTTCGCATCGCATCGTCGCTGATTTTGCCGGAGAGTGCATCGAGAGCCATCTCCAGCCCCGGCACGCGCCGCAGGGTGTCGAAGCGCGCCACATAGGAGGCGGGATTTGGGGGAAAGGCGTTTTTGTCGTCCTGGAGCACCACGAGGCCGGGGTCCGAGATCGATGCGTCGGTCGTGCTGCCCGACACGACGTTCACATCCCCCTTCCTCAGCGCCGGGTAGAGCGCGGCGAGTTCCATACTCTCCGGCGCGGCTGTGAACTGCATGTCCGGATAAGCGGCCAGGAAAGCGCGGAATCCGTCCGGACGCTCGAGAAACTCGAAGCCGCACCCGAGCTTCCAGCCCGGTTGTTTCATCGCTTCGCTCAACGTCTCCAGATGCTCCGTTGCCGCCTTTCCCTTGAGCACAACCATCGCGAACCGATTTTCGAACCCGAGCGAAGTCATCCAGCGAAGTTGTTGCAGAGTGGCGAACTCGGATCGCACCTCGTTGGTCATGGCGTCCGCCGGCTCGAAATTCGCGTGATGAAGCAGCGTCATGTACGCCGTTCCCAAGTACTCCGGATATAGGTCGATCTGCGCCTCGCGCACCGCCTGGTAGGCCATCAGCGTCCCGCCAAGCTGCAACCTTCTTTCGACGCGAAGGCCGAGCCGCCGTTCGATCTGCTGCGCCGCGATCTCGCCCAGAATCGCCGACTCGGTGGTGTTCTTCGAGCCCACGATAATATGCGGCTTGGGCGAACATCCCGCGGCGGCCAGGGAAAAGGCCACGACCGCTCCCAGCGCGCGATGGCCCTTCGCCCGAAAGCAAACCATGTTTCCACCTTAGCGTGATCCCCGGGTTCCGGCGCCCCACCCGGCTTAAAACGTTTGGAGTCAACCCCGGGGCTTGATGCATCATGCAAAGATAAGGTGCCATCATGCTGATTCAAACTGCCCCGCGCATTCGTTCGTCGGAAATCACTCCGCGCAGCGTGTATCTGAACCGCCGCCGGTTTCTTTCCGGTTCCCTGGGACTTGGCGCACTCGCTGCCGCCGCCCCGCTGGCCGAAGCGAAGTTCACCAACCTCAAGGAAAGCCCGTTCAACACCAAGGAATCGGAAACACCTTACAAAGTCGTCACCACTTACAACAACTATTACGAGTTCGGCACCAGCAAAGACCAACCCGCCAAGTACGCCAACACGCTCCAGACGCGCCCGTGGGCGGTGCAGGTTGAAGGCGAGGTCGCCAAGCCGCAGACCTTCGACATCGACGCCATCCTCAAGCTCGCCCCGCTGGAAGAGCGCATCTACCGGCACCGGTGCGTGGAAGGATGGTCTATCGTCGTGCCCTGGGTCGGCTACTCGCTGAGCGAAATTCTCCGGCGCGTCGAGCCCACATCGAAAGCCAAATTTGTGGCTTTCCAGAGCTTTTATAACTCGAAGCAGATGCCACTTGGCCGTTACGCGGGCATACAGCTTCCTTATGTGGAGGGCCTGCGGCTCGACGAAGCCATGAACCCGCTTACACTTCTCTGCGTGGGCCTCTATGGCGACATACTCCCGAACCAGAATGGGGCCCCGGTCCGCCTTGTGATCCCGTGGAAGTACGGTTTCAAGAGCATTAAGTCGATCGTTAAGATCAAGCTCGTCGACAAACAGCCTCCCACGACGTGGAACCTCGATAATGCCCACGAATACGGGTTTTACTCGAACGTCAACCCGCAGGTCGACCATCCCCGCTGGAGCCAGGCCACCGAGCGCCGTCTGGGCGACTTCTTCAAGCGCCCGACGCTCATGTTCAACGGCTATGGCGATCAGGTGGCGAGCATGTACGCCGGCATGGACCTGCGGAAGTACTTCTAAGCCATGCCAAAGCCCGGCCTCATCATCCGGCGGCTGAAGCCGCTTGTCTTCGCCGCCGGCCTCGCTCCCGCTGCGATCCTGGCCTGGAAAGGTTATCAGCAGGACCTTGGGGGCAACCCGGTCGAGTTCATCACCCACGCAACCGGCGACTGGACCATACGCTTCCTTCTCATCACGCTATCCATCACGCCGCTGCGCTACATCACATCGCTGCCCGACCTGATCCGCCTCCGCCGCATGCTTGGCCTTTTTGCGTTCTTCTACGGCACGCTCCACATGCTGACTTATGTGTGGCTCGACCAGTTTTTCAGCCTTTCGAGCATGGCCCACGACATTGTCAAGCATCCGTTCATCACGGCCGGCGCCACGGGCTTTCTTGCGATGGTTCCTCTTGCCGTGACGTCAACCGCGGGCTGGATCCGGCGGCTGGGCGGCCGGCGCTGGCAACTGCTCCATCGCCTGATCTACCTTTCCGCCACCGCCGGCGTGATCCATTACTACTGGCTGGTGAAGAGCGACATCCGCATGCCCCTTTTCTATGGGGCGATCCTCGCTCTGCTGCTTGCCTTCCGAGTGGTCCGTACGCTCCGCCGCAAGCCCAGCCCGCGGCTTGCCACGGCCGCGCGCTGATTTTCCCGCCGCGCTACGCTGGGCTTGATGACAAACGCCGTCGCCGTTCATGCGCCGCGCGGCCGCGAACTCTCCTGCAAGGGCTGGCATCAGGAAGCCGCGCTCCGGATGCTCATGAATAATCTCGATCCGGAGGTCGCCGAACGTCCCGACGACTTAATCGTGTACGGCGGGGCGGGCCGCGCGGCACGAAACTGGGACTGCTTCCACGCGATCGTACGGTCGTTGCGGTCGCTCGCCAACGACGAAACGCTTCTCGTGCAGTCCGGCAAGCCAGCCGGCATCTTCCGCACGCACGACATGGCTCCGCGCGTCCTGATTGCCAACGCGAACCTGGTGGGCCACTGGTCCAACTTCGACGAGTTTCACCGGCTCGAACAACTCGGGCTTACCATGTACGGGCAGATGACCGCCGGCTCGTGGATCTACATCGGCAGCCAGGGCATCGTGCAGGGGACGTTTGAGACGTTCGCGGCCGCCGCGCGCAAACACTTCGGCGGCTCGCTCACCGGGAAGCTCGTCGTCAGCGGCGGCATGGGAGGCATGGGCGGAGCGCAACCGCTGGCGGCGACGATGAACGGGGCCTGCTTTCTGGGCGTAGAGGTGGATGCCCGCCGCATCCAGCGCCGCCTCGATTCGGGTTACTGCGACCGAATGACGCACAGCCTCGACGAGGCTCTCAAACTGCTGGATGAGGCGCGGCGGGAAGGGCGCGCCCTCTCGGTCGGCTTGGTTGGCAACTGCGCGGACGTGCTGCCTGAGCTTGTTCGGCGGGGTGAGACGCCGGACATGCTGACGGACCAGACGAGCGCCCACGATCCGCTGGAAGGGTACGTGCCGAACGGAATGCCGTTTGAAGCGGCGCTTGCGCTGCGGCGGTCCGACCCGGAGGAATACGTGAAGCGATCGATGGCGGCGATGGCCGAGCACGTCCGCGCGATGCTCGCGCTCAAGCGCGCCGGCGCCGTCACCTTCGACTATGGCAATAACATCCGGAAGCAGGCGCAACTGGCCGGCGTCGCGGACGCTTTCGAGATTCCGGGTTTCGTTCCCGAATACATCCGGCCGCTTTTTTGCGAAGGCAAAGGCCCGTTCCGCTGGGCGGCGCTGTCCGGCGACCCGGAGGACATCCGGGCCACGGATCGACTCGTCCTGGACCTGTTCCCGCATAATGAGACGCTGGCCCGCTGGATACGCCTCGCGCAAGAGCGGGTCCACTTCCAGGGACTTCCGGCGCGCATCTGCTGGCTGGGTTATGGCGAACGGGCCGAATTCGGGGTCGCGATGAATGACTGGGTGAAGTCCGGCCGGCTGAAGGCGCCGATCGTGATCGGGCGGGACCATCTGGACGCTGGCTCCGTGGCCTCGCCGTATCGCGAAACCGAAGCCATGGCCGACGGATCCGACGCGATTGCCGATTGGCCCCTTCTCAACGCGCTGTTAAACTGCGCCGCCGGGGCCTCGTGGATCTCGATCCACAACGGCGGCGGCGTCGGCATCGGCTACGCCCAGCATGCCGGCATGGTGGTGGTCGCCGAGGGCAGCGACTCGTGCCGCCAGCGGCTTGAACGCGTCCTGACTACCGACCCCGGGACGGGCATCGTCCGCCACGCCGACGCAGGCTACCCCACCGCGATCGACGCCGCCCGCCGCCACGGCATCGCGCTGCCGATGCACGAAAGCGAAGCGTGAGTTCCGGCTTCGCCATCGTCAACTGCGCGCAACTGGTGACGCTTTCGGGTCCCGCGCGCCCGCGCACCGGCGCGGAGATGCGCGAACTCGGCATGGTTGAAAACGGCGCGCTTCTGATCCGCGACGGACGCATCGAAGCTGTGGGCGGCCGCGAAGAGATCGAACGCCGCCTCAGCGCCAACGACACCGTCCTTGATGCGCAGGGACGCATCGCTCTGCCCGGTTTTGTGGACGCGCATACGCACCCGGTATTCGCCGGCACGCGCTGCGCCGAGTTCGAACTCCGCTCGCAGGGTGCAACGTACGAAGAGATCGCCGCGGCCGGTGGAGGCATCCTCGAAACCGTTCGCCAGACGCGGCGAGCCACCGGGGACGAACTGTTCGAGGCCGCCCTCCGGCGCCAACAATGGTTCCTTCGCAACGGAACGACGACGGTGGAGGCGAAATCCGGCTACGGCCTCGCCCTCGACGACGAACTGAAAATCCTGCGCGTGATCCGGCGCCTCAACGAGCGCGGACCCGTCCGCTGGGTGCCGACGTTTCTGGGCGCGCACGCCGTACCCGAAGAATTTCGAGACAACCGCCGCGCCTACGTCGAACTGGTCTGCGAGGTGATGCTGCCGGCCGTCGCGTCCGAGCATCTTGCCCGATACTGCGATGCCTTCTGCGAGCCCTCGGCCTTTTCGATCGACGAGACGCGGACAGTGCTTCGGCGCGCGGCTTCGTTGGGTCTCGGCCTCCGAGTGCATGCCGACCAACTCACCTGCTCCGGCGCCGCCGAACTTGCCGCTTCGCTTGGAGCCGCGACCGCCGATCATCTGGAACAGACCAGCGACGCCGGCATCGCCCAACTCCGCGCCGCCGGGGTGCAACCCGTCCTGCTCCCTGCCTCCGTGTACGCCCTGGGCCGCACGCGCTATCCTCGCGCACGAGACATGATCGAAGCCGGCCTGGCCATCGTGCTGGCGACGGATTTCAATCCCGGCTCCGCGCCTACTCCCTCCATCCCCATGGTGCTCTCGCTCGCCTGCACGCAAATGCACCTCACCCCCGCCGAGGCCATCACTGCCGCCACGATTAACGCAGCCTGGTCCGTTGGCCTCGGCCACGAAACCGGCTCGCTCGAACCCGGCAAGCGCGCCGATGTCCTCGTCGCCGACTGTGCGGACTACCGCAAGCTCCCCTATTTTTTCGGGGTCGAGCACGCTTGGGTCGTAGTCGCGGGCGGCGAAGTGGCTTTCCGGCGGTGAATGCCACCACTTTAGGAAGCGGCCGTGACTCACTGCCGTTCTTTGATTTTGTTCAGAAGCGGAATGTCCTTCAAGGGCTTCTGCCCAGGTAGCGTCCGGATTTAGGCGTGGATATCCTGCAGCTCCCGGTCCGATACGACTTTCTCCGTGTAAGCAGGCCTCTCGCTTGCGGGCGGCGCGCATAGGGAATCAGGTCCCGCTGTGGGCGGCGCGAGCGAGTGCTTCTTCGATCTGCCGGGCGTGGCGCAGGGTGTGGCCCGCGAGGAAGAGCAGCGTCTGGTAGAAGTCGATTTCGCCGAAGAAGGTGTGCTTCCAGCGGTAGGCGCGCAAGGGCAGCGGCGTGGATTCGGCGAAAGCGAGGGTGCGGGCGCGGACGGCCCGGAATCGGCCGATGGCCTGCGGCGGGGTCCAGGCGCCGGTGGGACGGGCGCGCGGGGGCGAGGTTCTCTTTTCCTCCCGATTGACGGCGGACCTACGGATGATCTCGTCGCGAGAGGCGAGGCTCGGGAGGTCGTGAGGAGCAGCGTGCGCAGCGGCGTAGGATTCGACGAATTCGATGGTCATTTCCTCGACGAGGACGATGTGTTCGGCGCATTCGGCGGGCGACCAGGCGCCGGGCGCGGGACGAAGATTCCAGCCTTGCTCTCCGGCGCGGTCGAGGAGGGCGAGCAGGCGGTCCCGCGAATCTGTCAGCTCGGCTACGGCGCGGCTGCGTTCATCGGCTGTCATGGGCTAGGTCCTGCGATGGTTCGGTGGGGAACGGGGATTCGTGAATGAGGACGCGGGTGCGGCGGGGGCGGGGGAAGCGGACGTCGAGGGTGCCGCCGGAGTCGGTGAGGGCCTCGCGCATTTCTTCGCCATCGGGTTCAACAAGGTAATCCGTGGTGGGGCGAAGGCCGATGACGAAGACGTTCGCGTAGTTGGTGGCGGCGTGAATGGGGAGCGGGGCGCGGATGATGGTGGCCGAGCCGAGGTCGTAGACGGCGGGAGGCGCGGCGGGGCCGGTTTCGAGGGCGGTGATGGCGCCGTTGGTGAACAACTGCGCGCGTCCGTGCAGGAGGCCGAACCAGGGGGAATCGTCTTCCCAGGAGCCGCGGACGAAGAGGGTTCCGGCTTTCGGGTCGTGGAAGACGAGCGGAAGGTGCATGTAGCTCAGGCCGGGTTGGTAAGGGTTGGCCCAGAGAAATTCGTAGGGGGCGCCGAAGGGGCCGCGGAGCATGTAACGGTCCATGATGAGCCAGCCTTGGAGATATTGGCTGGAGGTGGCGTTGTTGTCGAAGGCGACGAGCGAGAGGCCGGCGGCGCGGGAGAGGGCGGCGGCGTCGAGGTCGGGTTCGCGGCCGCCGGGATACATCGGGATGCGATATTCATTTTCGGCGGCGGGGTAGGGAGCGGGGTAGTGGCTGGCGATGTGGAGGGCGGCGAGGTTGTCGAACCAGGCGGGACGGTCCAGGCGGAGGTCGATGCTGAGATTGTCGCGGACGGCGTGGAGGATTTCGAGCAGGGGGTAGAGAGCGCCGCCGACGGGCGTTTCGGCGTCGGTTCCGAGGGCGGGTGCGTAATGGCCGCGCCACCATTGAGTGACGGCGTCGCGGAGGACTTTCGCGGCGAGGCCGGAATCTTCGGTGCCGATGGCGATGGCGGCGAGGATGCGGTCGCGCCAGGCTGGGAGATCGGAGGACGGAGGAGGAGTTGCGAGGGCGTTGCGGAGGCGGGTTTCGAGTTGAGTGCGTTGGGCTGGAGTGAGCGCGTCCTGGCACCAGTCGAAGACGAGGGCGAGAGAGCGGAGGCCCGTGTTGGGAGCGGAGGCTGCGGCGATGGCTTTTTCGGCGGCGGCGCGGTTCTGGGTGACTTCGTAGTCGAGAGCCCAAGCGAAGGCGGCTTGCGGCATTGCGGCGCCGCCGGACATGAGGCGGTTGAGTTGCTCCCAGCGCATGGACTGGCGCTGGCGCTCGCGGCGGAGAAGGCGGAGTCTTTGTTCGGTAAGGAAGAGGCGCGGGTGGTCGGAGTAGACGTGGAAGCTTTCCTCATCAGCGGCGAAGGCGGGCGAACAGAGAAAGCAGAAAAAACCGAGGGCGGCGAGGCGTCGCAAACCGCTTTCTATTGTCCCATAGCGGATTTGCCGGAGAGATCCGGGGGCGAAGAATGTAAGGTGCGCGACGAGGGCGGACCGGGTTGTGTCAGGTGGACACACGGGTTGGACACGCTGACCCGTACGGCGAGGGGAGGACGGCGCTAAGGTGCTGAAAATTCTTGTGCCGGGGACTTCATTTTTCGGCGGTGGAATTGCTACCCTCTATGGTGAATTGATGGAGTTACTGTTTCACCTGCCCTCTGATTGCAACGGGCGAAGCGGAGGCGAGTGGCCATCAGGAACGGCGTGCTTGCGGGAGCCGGTGTTTCAAGGATTTTACGAAGACCGCTCTTCTTTCGTTAGCTGGTTGCAACAGAGGGTCTTTTTTTGAAGGTGCCCTACTCCAGTCAATTCGCGGCGTGCGGGAGGCGCGCTGAAAGGAAATTATTGGTGCTCACCCCCGGATCCAGGGAAACGGTAAAGCGCTGGGGCTTCCAGCGGAGGAATTCAGGACGCGGGCCTCGCTGGAAGTGAACCTTAAGCGGGTGTTGTTGTCCATCGCCGCCGCGGCCGGATCCAAGCCCATCATGGGCAGACCGCATCGGACCCGGACCAGCTAATTCCCTTCGACCCGGGTTCCGATGCGGGCCTTTTCCGGATGCGTCGTGCGCGCCCGGATATACGCCACATAATAGCAGCTATCCGGCTTAAGCTATAGGCAGCCGGCCACCCGGAAGGGGCCGACCGGCGGCCGAGCGCTGATTGCTTTCGTGAAAATCTTCCTCTACTACATCGGGAAGCCGAAGAGCCGGGAGGCGAATGCTCTGGCGGGGGAGTACGTGAGCCGGATTTCGCATTCGGCGCGGTGCGAGATGCGGGAGGTGGACCCGCGGCGGTTTGTCCCGGCGGCGAAGCATCCAAGCGCGGTACGGGTATATCTGGATCCGGCGGGGGAGCGGATGGATTCGGCGGGGTTTGCGGCGTGGTTGGGGAAGCATCGCGACGAGGGGCGGGACATCGTGTTCGCCGTGGGGGGCGCCGACGGTCTGCCGGAGGAGTGGCGGGACGGCGCGGGTTCGCGGATCTCGCTTTCGCCGATGACGTTTCCGCATGAGATGGCGCGGGCGATGCTGGCCGAGCAGATCTATCGCGCGTTCACGATATTGCATGGGCATCCGTATCCCCGCTAGGGGGATGTGGGAAACCGCTGCGATACACTAGTTTAGTGGCTTGGTTTAACCGGCAGAAGCCGGGTGTGGAAGCTCCTCCGGACGAGGGTGGGCGCAAGGTTCGCACCGAGGGGTTGTGGGAAAAATGCGCGCACTGCGACCAGATCATCTGGCGCAAGACGCTGGAAGAGTCGATGCAGGTTTGCCCGAAGTGCGAGTACCACTTCCGCATCGACGCGCGGACGCGGCTGGCATTGCTATTCGATAACGGCGAGTACGAGGTGCATGACGAGAAGCTCGGCTCGACGGATCCGCTGAAGTTTGTGGATTCCAAACCGTACTCGGAGCGGCTGGCGGCGATGCGGCGGGCGACGGCGCTGCCGGATGCGTTGATTTCGGCTTCGGGCACGATGAACGGGCGGCAGGTGAACATCTGCGCGCTGGAGTTGAAGTTCATCGGCGGGAGCATGGGCGCCGTGATGGGCGAGCAGATCACGCGGGCGATTGAGCGAAGCGCGCGGGAGCGGGTTCCGCTGGTGATTGTGTCGGCTTCGGGCGGAGCGCGGATGCAAGAGGGAGCGGTGAGCCTGATGCAGCTTGCCAAGATTTCGGCGGCGCTGATGAGGCTGGACGAAGCGAAGGTGCCCTATATCAGCGTGATGACGGACCCGACGACGGGCGGGGTGACGGCGAGCTTCGCGATGCTGGGCGATCTGAACATCGCCGAGCCGGGAGCGCTGATCGGCTTTGCCGGGCCGCGCGTGATCGAGCAGACGATCCGGCAGAAGCTGCCCGAGGGTTTTCAGACCAGTGAGTTTCTTGTCGAGCACGGGTTCCTCGACGCCGTGGTCAAGCGATCCGATCTTAAGGAGTTTCTATGCAGAGCGTTCGATCTGCTGATGAATTGAGTTTCGCCGCAGGCTATCAGGAGTCGCTGCGCGAGACGCTGGCTACGGTAGACATGAGCCGCGTGGCGGAGGCGATCCGGTGGTTTGAAGAGACGCGGGACGCCGGGGGGACGATCTTCGTCTGCGGGAACGGAGGCAGCGCGTCCTCGGCTTCGCATTTTGCCTGCGACATCGTAAAGGGCGCAAGTTATTCCAAGCGGTCGCGGTTCCGGATTCAGGCGCTGACGGATTCGCTGCCCACCATCACCGCCTATTCGAACGATGTCGGCTACTCGAGCGTGTTCGTCGAGCAGCTACGCAACTTCGCGCGGAAGGGCGACCTGGTGATGTGCCTGAGCGGTTCGGGCAAGTCGCCGAACGTGGTGGAGGCGGCGCGGTATGCGCGGTCGATCGGCTGCCGGACGATCGGGCTGACCGGCTTCGATGGCGGCGAGTTGGCGCGGCAGGTGGAGTTGAATATTCACGCCGATTCACCGCACATGGGGCGCATCGAAGACGCGCACATGATCGTGTGCCACACGATCGCCTACTACTTCATCGAGCGGTAACGGGGTCACTTGGCCGGCGGCTGTTCGAGTGGGACCTCGAAGTAGATAATCCCCTTGCCGGTGCGCATGCCCTGCATTCCCGTAAGGTATAGCTTAGCGCCACGGATGAGTTCGGTTTCGAAATAGAAGAAGCCGGAGGCGGATTCGTGGGGGGCTACCATCTGCGCGGTGAAGGCGCGTCCATCGAGTTCCCAGTTGGCGAGGGGGTTTTTCTTTTTGGGGAGTGGGAAGGGGAGGCGCGGCGCGGGGGAACCGGGCGAATCCTTGGGCAGCCTGGCGGTGGTGGAAGCGATATCGGCCGGGGGGACGGCCTCGATGTGACGGCCGTCGGGGAGTTCGTATTCGGCTTGGAGGCCGCTGAGCCGGAGGGGTTCGTCGAGGTCGTTTTGGACGATAACCAGGACGGGCAGAATGCCATACTTGTAGGGATTGTGCTTGCCGAAGGCCGTGCGGGCCTGCTCGTCGGTGGTGTAGGGGACAGCCGCCACCGTGACGTGGTCATTGGTTTGACGGGTTTTGTAGGCGGAGGCGGAGCCTGGATCGAACTTCTCCCCGCCAACCGCTGCTGAAAGCATGAGGACGAACCAAACAGCCGAAGACAGTCTCATTTCATTGCTCCATTTCGGGCTGCGCGCCCTCGCGTTTCCCCTCCTGGTAGTGTATTGGGTTTCGCGCGGACTTGGCGACCGCCGCTATCTAAGGACGCTTCCTTCGCGGCTGGGTTTCCTGCCGCGGTCGATCCGGCGGGGCGGGGCGGACTCGATCTGGCTGCACGCGGTGTCGGTGGGCGAGGTGCTGTCGTCGGTGAGGCTGGTGCATGAGTTGCGCGCGCAGCAGCCGAAG
>DAIDIH010000361.1 GCA_027459465.1 Bryobacterales bacterium
ATGTCCGCCCGCTCGCTCAGCGGCCCCATCGGCATCGCCCAGGCCTCCGGCCAGGCCGCCCGCGAAGGCGTCACCCCGTTCCTCGAACTCATGGTCATGATCAGCCTGAATCTGGCCATCTTTAACCTCCTCCCCATCCCCATCCTCGACGGCGGCGTCATCCTCCTGCTCCTCGTCGAAATGCTCATGCGCCGCGACCTCAGCCTCCACGTCAAGGAAATGGTCTTCAAACTTGGCTTCGTCTTCCTGATGGCCGTCGTAGCCTTCGCCATCTACAACGATATCTCCAAGATCTTCAACGCGGGCTGATTCTCCCTTGGTAACGCGGCCTACCTTCGGCACGTCCAGCTAAGAGTATGCGTTTACGCCGCGGCCGGACCCGGCGGACCGCTTTTTGCTAACGGAGACGCCCACTTGTCCACCGCCACTGCCGCTGCCGCTGCCCTCGCATCGAATTCCGAATCCCTCTACACCGAACACGTAAACCCGCAGTGGGTCCGCCTCCTCGAAGTCCTCGGCATGAAAGTCCGCTACGAACGCTGCGAAGGCGTCGAACTCCACACCACCGGCGGCCGCGCCATCCTCGATTTTCTTTCCGGCTACTGCGTCCATAACGCCGGCTACAACCATCCCGCCATCGTCTCTGCCGTCCGCGCCGAACTCGACCGCCGCGGCCCCGGCATGCTCCAGAGCCACGTCCCGGAACTCGCCGGAGAACTCGCCTCCGCTCTCTGCGAACGCGCCGGCGGCCAGCTCTCCAAGGTCTTCTTCGCCTCCTCCGGCAGCGAAGCCGTCGAAGCCGCCATTAAATTCTCCCGCGCCCACACCAAACGCTCCGGCCTCTTGAGCGCCTCCGGCGCCTTCCACGGCCTCACCCTCGGCTCGCTCTCCCTCATGGACGATCCCTTCTGGCGCGGCAACTTCGGCCCGTTCCTCGAAAACTGCGAAACCGTCCCCTTCGCAGACCTGGCCGCTCTCGAACAGCGCCTCGCCACCCGCCGCTTCGCCGCCTTCCTCGTCGAACCCCTGCAAGCCGAAGCCGGCATCCGCGTCCCTCCGCCCGGCTATCTTCGCGCCGCCCACGAACTCTGCCGCAAATACGGAACCGTCTTCGTCCTCGACGAAGTCCAGACCGGCATGTACCGCACCGGCCCCTTCCTCGCCGCGCACCACGACAACGCCTCCGCCGACATCGTCGTCCTCGCCAAAGCCTTGAGCGGCGGACTCGTCCCCGTCAGCGCCACCCTCATGACGGACGAAATCTACCGCGCCGTCTTCGGCTCCCTCAAGCGCTCCATCGTCCACGCCTCCACCTTCAGCGAGAATCCTCTGTCCATGCGCGCCGGCCTCGCCACGCTCGAAACCCTCGAAGTCGAAGAACTCGGCCCCCGCGCCGCCGAACGCGGCGAATATCTCCGTAAGCGCCTCGCAGAATCCCTCTCCGGCTACGAGATGGTCAAAGAAGTCCGCGGCCTCGGTCTACTCAACGGCATCGAGTTCCAACCTCCGAAAAAAGTCGCACTCCGCGTCCCCTTTCAGACCTTCCACGCCATCCACCCCGCCATGTTCGGCCAGGTCGTCGTCATGCGCCTCTTCCGCGACCACAACATCCTCGCCCAGATCTGCGGCAACCACTTCCACACCCTCAAATGCGCGCCCCCGCTCATCGTCACCGAAGAGCAGCTTGACCGCTTCGTCGCTGCCCTCACTTCCGTCGTCGACCTCATGCACACTTCCCCGCTTTTCTGGACCGAAGCTCTCGGCATGGCCCGCCGCGTGGTAAATATCTGAAGGGTTGCTTGGCGTGCTGATCCTCATCCCCCTCTTTATCGCCGCTCTCGCCCCGGCCGCAACGCCCTCCGCGCCGCCGTCCCCATCCGCCAACCCGGCCCTCCTCACCGGCTACTTTGAGATGTACGACCTCGCCTTCGATAAGGCGCACAATACCTTCCTCGATTTCGAACAGCACAACCCCGCCGATCCCCTCGGCCCCGCCTCCAACGCCGCCGCCTACCTCTTCCACGAATTCGAGCGCCTCCACATCCTCCAGTCCGAACTCTTCGTCGACGACTCCGCCTTCAAGCACCGCAAGAAACCCGATCCCGACCCCAACGCCCGCCGCGCCTTCGACTTGGAACTCGACAAATCCTCCCGCCTCGCCGCCGCCATCCTCGTCCACTCCCCCAACGACTCCAACGCCCTGTTCGCCACCCTCCTCGGCTACGGTCTCCGCGCCGACTACGACGCCCTCGTCGACAAACGCTACCTCTCATCGCTCGATAACCTCAAAGCCGGCCGCACCCTCGCCCAGCAACTCCTCGCCGCCAACCCCTCCTGCTACGACGCCTACATCGCCATCGGCGTCGAAAACTATCTCCTCAGCCTCAAGCCCGCCCCGCTCCGCTGGCTCCTCCAACTCGGCGGCGCGCAAACCGATAAAGACACCGGCATCGCCAACCTCCGCCTCACCGCCGCACACGGCGTCTACCTCAAACCCTACGCCCGCCTGCTGCTCGGCATCGCCGCCCTACGCGACCACGACACCGCCACGGCCCGCCGCATCCTGCTCGAACTGTCCCATCAGTTCCCCGACAACCCTCTCTACTCCCAGGAGCTTGCCCGTCTCCACTAACTACGAGACCGATTCCGCATGACCATCTCCAGCGCAGCTACTTCCTTCCCCGCCCACGCCTACGATCAGCGTCTCCTGCTCCGCGCCTTCGTCAACTACTGGGGACCCAAGCTCGACAACCCCGTCTTCCTCGAACGCCTCCACGCCCGCGTCGGCGTCAGCCAACGCCACCTCGTCCTCCCCCTGCACGAATACGAAACCCTCACCTTCGGCCAGGCCAACGACCATTGGATCCGCGCCGCCTGCGACCTCGGCCAGCAGGCCCTCTGCACCGCCCTCACCCGTGCCTCGCTCACTCCGCGCGACATCACCGCCATCTTCTTCGTCTCCGTCACCGGCATCGCAAGCCCCTCCATCGACGCCCGCCTCATCAACCTCATGGGCCTCTCGCCCAACATCAAGCGCATCCCCATCTTCGGCCTCGGCTGCGTCGCCGGAGCCGCCGCCATCGCCCGCGCCTACGACTACGTCAGCGCCTACCCCGCTGAATCCGCCGCCGTGCTTAGCGTCGAACTCTGCTCCCTCACCCTCCAGCGCGATGACCTCTCCGTCGCCAACCTCATCTCCGCCGGCCTGTTCGGCGACGGCGCCGCCGCCGTCATCGTCTCCGGCGCCGAACGTCCCGCCCAAGGCCCCACCATCGTCGCCACCCGCAGCGTCTTCTACCCCAATACCGAGCGCCTCATGGGCTGGGACATCTCCGAAAAAGGCTTCCGCATTGTCCTCTCCCCCGAAGTCCCCTCGATCGTCCACAAGCACCTCGCCTCCGACATCGACGAATTCCTCGCCTCCCACAACCTCACCCGCCGCGAGATCTCCTCCTGGATCCTCCATACCGGCGGCCCCAAAATCCTCGAAGCCACCGAAGCTGCCCTCGCCCTCCCCGAAACCGCCCTCGAACCCTCCTGGAACTGCCTCCGCCGCATGGGTAATCTCTCCTCCGCCTCCGTCCTCGCCGTCCTCGAAGAACACCTCGCCCAACGCCGCCAGCCCCCCGGCAGCCACTCCCTCCTCGCCGCCATGGGCCCCGGCTTCTGTTCCGAACTCGTTCTGCTGCGCTGGTGAAGAAAAAAACAAATGAGCACAGAAATGTTTGATCTCGCCGTCGCCGGCGGCGGACCCGCCGGACTCGCCGCCGCCCTCGCCGCCCGCCAACACGGCCTCACCGCCGCCGTCGCCGACCCCGCTCAACCTCCCATCGACAAAGCCTGCGGCGAAGGCCTCTTACCCGACTCCCTCGCCGCCCTCCGCGCCCTCGGCGTCGACCCTCCGCTCTCCGCCGGTTTCCCCTTCGTCGGCATCCGCTTCCTCTCCCGCGACGCCCACGTCGACGCCCGCTTCCCCCAAGGGCCCGGACTCGGCATCCGACGAATCGTCCTTCACCAAATCATGGCCGAACGCGCCGCCCAGGCCGGCGTCGAACTCCTCTGGCGCCGCCGCGTCACCGGCCTCTCCTCCCGCGGCCTCTTCCTCGGCGCCCGCGAAATCTCCGCCCGCTGGATCGCCGGCGCCGACGGCCAGAACTCCCGCGTCCGCAAATGGGCCGGCCTCGAATCCACCGGCCGCTCCCAACCCCGCTTCGGCTTCCGCCTCCACTTCTCGATCGAGCCCTGGGCCAATTTCATGGAAGTCTACTGGTGTGACGGCGCCCAGATCTACGTCACCCCCGTCGCCCAAAACGAAGTCTGCGTCGTCGTCCTCAGCCGCGACCCCCATCTCCGCCTCGACGCTGTCCTTCCCCGCTTCCCCTCCCTCCACGCCCGCCTCAAAAACGCGCCAACCTCGAGCGCCGAACGCGGCGCCATCTCCATCGCCCGCCGCATCCCCCGCGTCGCCTCTTCCCGCGTAGCTTTGATCGGCGACGCCTCTGGCTCCGTCGACGCCGTCACCGGCTTCGGCCTCGGCCTCGCCTTCCGCCACGCCCACTCCCTCGCCGGAGCCCTGTACCGCGGCCGCCTCGACGACTACAACACCGCCCACCGCCGCCTCATGCGCCGCCCCGCCCTCATGAGTTCCCTCCTGCTCACCCTCGACCGCGTCCCCTTCCTCCGCCGCCGCGTCCTCACCGCCTTCCGCGAACACCCGAATCTGTTTGAAACCATGCTCAGCATGCACGTCGGAGAAATCTCCGCCGCCGCCTTCACCCGCGAAGCTCTGCTGCCCCTCGGCTGGCGCCTGCTGACCGCTCGATGAAACCCATGCTCCTCAACCGTCTTCTTCCCTTACTCGCTCTCTCCCTCGCCGCCGGCGCGCAGCCCGTCACCTTCAACCTCGACCCCTCCCAAACTCAGGTCCATTTCCGCGTCGACTCCACCCTCCACACCGTCCACGGAACCTTCAAACTCAAAAGCGGCAGCTTCCGCTTCGATCCCGCCACCCAGAGCGTCTCCGGCGCCGCCGTCATCGACGTCACCACCGGCGACAGCGGTAGCGGAGCCCGCGACGCCCGCATGCACAAAGAAGTCCTCCAAAGCGCCAAATACCCCGAAGCCGTCTTCACCGTCGAGCGCCTCGAATCCCCCTTCGCCCTCCCCGCGCCCAATCAGGAAATCCACCTCGCCGGCTCGTTCTCGATCCACGGCGCCGCCCACCCCATGACCCTCGTCATCCACACCCGCTCGGACGCGGGCAAACTCATCGCGACAACTTCCTTCGACGTCCCCTACGTCGCCTGGGGCATGAAAAACCCCGGCAACTTCCTCCTCAAAGTCGACAACACCGTCCACTTCGAAATCGACGCCGTCCTCCAACCCGCGCCCTGACCGGCTTACATCAGCCCCTTACTCCACCCTCCATCCACCGCCAAACTCACCCCGTTGATATAACCCGCTCGCTCCGACACCAGAAACGCCGCCGCATCCGCGAACTCCTCCACCCGCCCCAACCGTCCCTGCAGGATCTGCGACGTCCACCGCCGCTCGATCTCCTCCTCGCTCACCCCCTCCTACGGGTCGCACCGGGTGTCAACCATACCGTTCGACAAAAGACGCACGTCCGGCGAGGCATGAGGAATCGGTCGATGCGAACCCAGTGTCCCATCGCCTCGAAAGGTGACGTCGTGACAGCACACGTCGCCGGCTTGCTCAGCCCTCCTCACACAAAGCCGCACCTCCGGCGCTACGTGATACTTCGTCGCTACGTACTCCCCAAAACAGGCTTCCCTCGCAGGTGCCCGGAAGCCGGACAAAGACGCCGTCGCCGCTGCTCGCTGGATTTCCACGTCGGTCCCCACGCTCCACCTGCGGCGAAGCCGACATCAGGGCCGCCGTTCAGGGCTTCGAGCCAGCGGGCAGTCGGGCGGAGAGTCCCTGCTGCCAGTTCGTGAGGTTGGAAAGAATAATCTTCGGCCGCTCGGAACCGGGCAAAGGGTCGCCGCCAATGAGGTGCATATTCAAGAAACTGAACACAACCGAGTCGTGGATGTGCAACACTCCAGTCTGCTCAGCGCCGTCGCGCGCCGATCTCTTCACCGAATCGAGATGCCCGTCCAGCGTCTAGAGAAGATCCGCGCGGGCAGCGCCGTTCTTAAGGGCCTCGGCGAGCACGGGAATGTACCACGTGATTTCCCGCGCCACCACGGCTCTGGTCTCCTCAACCCGCCCCTCCGTACCAACATTGATGAGACATTTCTCCCGGTCATAATTACTGAGCAGGGCGAGAACAGGAATCAATGTGAAGAACAACGGAATCTCTTCGGCTTCTCCCAGGGTTTTGCCTGCTGCGGAACGTAGGGAGGCCGAGCGAAGCGAGGGCGACCGGAGTGCAGCAGGCAAAACCGCCGCGCCCGAGCCGCCCACCCCGCCGCGTCCGAACCCGGAGGTCGTCGCCGGCGCCAAGCGCCGGGCCTTCACGGCCGAGTACAAACAGCGCATCTTGGCCGAGGCCGACGCCGCCGCCGCACAACCCGGCGCCATCGGGACCCTGTTGCGCCGCGAAGGTCTTTACTCCTCCCACCTAGTCACCTGGCGTCGCGAGCGGCAGGCTGGCATTCTCAAGGGTTTGACCCCGCACAAGCGCGGCCCCAAATCCAAACGGAATCCGCAGGAAGAGGAGTTGCAGAAACTCCGTCGGGAGAACCAACGACTGACCGAGGAACTGCGCAAAGCCGAGATCATCATGGATGTTCAAAAAAAGTGGGCGCGCTGTTGGGGTGGCCCCTGCCGAAGGCGGACCCGGAGGAGAAGCCCTGATGGATGCCGTCACCCATCTGGCCCCGGCCGTGGGCGTCGCCGCCGCCTGCGATTGCCTCGGGGTGGCCCGCGCTTCCTTCTATCGGCAGCGCCCCATCTTGGGCCCGCCGGCAGCGGCGGCGCCGGAGCCGGCCTCGCGGCCGGAGCGGCCGATTCCCGCCCGTGCCCTCAGTGCGGCCGAGCGGGTCAGCGTGCTCACCGTCCTCCATGAAGAGCGTTTTCAAGACCGTTCCCCCGCCGCCGTACAGGCCACCTTGCTGGATGAAGGCCAGTATCTGTGCTCGATCCGCACCATGTACCGGATCCTTGCGCAGGAAGGAGAATCCCGCGAGCGTCGCGATCAGCTCGTGCATCCGCCTTACCAAAAGCCTGAGTTGCTGGCCACGGCGCCGAACCAGCTTTGGAGTTGGGACATCACCAAGCTGCGGGGCCCGGTCCAATGGACCTACTTCTATCTCTACGTCATCCTCGACGTCTTCAGCCGCTACGTCGCCGGCTGGATGGTGGCTCCCCGTGAGAGCGCCGAACTGGCCAAGCGATTCATCGAGGAAACCATCGGCAAGCATCAGATTCCGGCCGGCCAACTCAACCTCCACGCCGACCGCGGCCGGGTCATGACCTCCAAGCCGGTCGCCTTTCTCATGGCCGACCTCGGCGTCACCAAGACTCACAGCCGGCGCTACGTCTCCGACGACAACCCCTATTCGGAAAGCCAGTTCCGAACCCTGAAGTACCGCCCCGATTTTCCGGACCGCTTCGGCTCGATCCAAGACAGCCGCGCCTTCTGCCAGCAGTTCTTCCAGTGGTACAACGAAGAGCACCGCCATTCCGGACTGGGCTTGCTTACCCCGGCCATGGTGCATTTTGGCCAGGCGGAATCCGTCTGGGCCAGCCGCCAAGCGGTACTGGACGCCGCCTATCAGGCGCATCCGGACCGCTTCGTCCGGAAACCACCCAAACCTTTGCCGCTGCCCTCG
>DAIDIH010000362.1 GCA_027459465.1 Bryobacterales bacterium
GTAGCCGTTGATGGGGTGCATGGCGTAGTTGACGTAAGCGGCGATGGGGTCGCCGGAGGGGGTGGTGAAGGAGACGACGGCGACGGTTTTGTCGGAGGGGGCGTTGAGGTTGGCGGCCTGGGTCCAGCGGTGGGTCTGGTCGCTGACGGTGTCGCGATTGACGTTGAGATAGGAGAAGCCGGCGCCGTAGCCGACGAGGGCGGGTTGGAGTTTGGCGTTGGCCTGGCGAACGGCGTCGAGCATGGCGGCGACGACGTGTTCGGTGGGTTGACGGGGGAAACCGGGCGGCGGGGGTCCGGCAGGAGAGCCGGCGTGGGTGTGGGTGGCCGACATGATGATGTTTGCGACGGGGCAGTTCAGGAGGGCGGCGATTTGTTTGCTTGCGGTGGAGTAGATGTCGTCGCTGAGGCCTCCGAGATCGGCGCCGAGGAGGGCGGCGCGGGTGACGCCGTTATCGAGGACGATGGCGCGGGTGTAGAGGTGTTCGTGGTCGTAATTACCGGAGGGTGGGTAGTCTGGGTTGACGGGGGGCGTGATGTCGACGCGGGCGGCGCCGGCGCGCAGGGGGCCGGGGGTAGTGGGGGCGGCGAAGGCGGAGAAAGAGAGCAGGAAGGCGGCGAAGATCAGACGTCCTGGCATAACAGGACAGTGTAGCTTTTCGTGGTGAAGGTACTTTCGATCTGGCCCCAGGCTTTGATGTGGGGTTCGGAGGCGACCCATTTTTGGCGGAGTTCTTCGTTTTCGTAGATGAGGATGAAGCGGTAGTTGACGGAGGGCGGGGCGGCTCCCATGAGGGCCTTTTCGATTTTGACGATTTTGACGTCGATGTAGCCGGGGTGCTTAACGGCCGTGGGTTTGAAGACGGTGTGGAAGGTGCGCACCATTTCCGTTTCGCGAGCGGGGTCGACGGGCATATCGACGAAGAGGACGATGGGTTTGGAGGCTTTGTTGTTGGGCGAGGCGGCGAGCGCGGCGCCGGAGGAGAGCAGGGTTGCGAGGCAGGATCTTCGGGTCGTCATAGAGAAGTTATTGATATAGGGCTTTTTCGCCGGGGATGGCGACGCGGATGCGGTAGACGCTGGTGGTGGCGGTGATGTAGAGGGTTTTGCCGTCTTCGGCCCAGGCACAGTTGGCGGGGGTTTCGCCGGGTTTGATGGTGCCGATGTGCTTGCCGTCGGGGGAGAAGACCCAGAGGCCGCCGGGGCCGGAGCCGTAGATATTGCCGGCGGAGTCGATCTTCATGCCGTCGGGGTTGCCGGGTTCGGTTTCGTTGGTGACGTCGGCGAAGACGCTGGGGTTGGAGACGGAGCCGTCGGGATTGACGTCGTAGCGCATCCAGATTTTGCGGTGCTCGTCGGAGTTGGAGATGTAGAGGAGTTTGCCGTCTGGGGAGAAGGCGATGCCGTTGGGGCGGGTGAGGTCCTTGATAACGGCGGTGAGTTTGCCGTTGGCGTAGCGGAAGACTCCGTTGAAGGGGAGTTCCTTGGCGGGGTCGTCGTCCTGTTTGAGGAGGCCGTAGGGAGGGTCGGTGAAGTAGAGGGCGCCGTCGGAGTGGAAGACGAGGTCGTTGGGACTGTTGAAGCGTTTGCCTTCGAATTTGTCGAGATAGACGGTCTGGTGGAGTTGAGGGTCGAGGCGGACGATGCGGCGGTTGGTGTGCTGGCAGAGTAAGACGTAGCCGTCTTTATCGGCGACCATGGCGTTGGGTCCGATGAAGGAGCCAGGGGGGGCGTGGGAGATGCCGCCGGCGTTTTCGATGAGGATCTGGACCTGGCCGGCGGGGGTGAGGGAGCGGACGACGTTCCCCATGACGTCGCTGAACCAGAGATGGCCGTCGGGGCGCCAGAGGGGGCCTTCGGTGAACTGGAAGCCGCCGGCGACCTTTTCGATGACTGTGCCGGGAGGGACGAGTTTGTCGAAGGCTGGGTCGAGGCGGAGGATGGCGCCGACGCCTTTGGGTCTGGCGGCGGGATCCACCCGGGCGCCGGTCGAGCAGGAAGTAAGAGTTACGGCGGAGGCCAACGCCGCAGCACAGAGGACGGTTGTTTTCATCGCCGGAGGCAAGTATACACCCCATTTTTCTTTGTTGATGCCGCTGTTTCCGTGGAGAGACGAAAAAAGCTTTCAACTATTTTGAAATGCCCACTGACTTTTGGAGGTAACCGTGTCATTCTCTCCCCATACGAGCAGTGGACCCCGCCTGCCGGCGGCCTCCACTCCTTCAAGGACAAGGGGGGAATTGTATGAGACAGCGTTTGTTTCACGCCATGGCGGCAGTGGGTCTGCTGATTCTGATCAGCCTTCCGTTGCCGGGGCAGATTCGGGGCCGCATCGAGGGCACGATCACGGATGAAAGCGGCGCGATCATTCCGAGCGCGACGGTGACCCTGGTGAACGTGAACACTGGCATCAAGACGGTAAGGCAGACGAGCAGCACGGGCGTGTATATCTTCGACACGGTGGATCCAGGTTCGTACACGCTGTCGGTGGAGGCGACGGGATTTAACAAGTTCACGCAGGAAAACATTGTGATGCAGGCGCTGGGGGACGTATCGGTGAACGCGGTGCTGCACACGGGCGCGGTGCAGGAGACGGTGACGGTGACGTCGACGCCGGTGGATGTGGAATTCAACACGTCGAATCAGAATCTGACGATTGATTCGACGATGGCGAAGGAGACGCCGCGGTACGACCGGAATCCTTTCAAGCTGACGCTGCTGGCGCCGGAGGCGATCAATACGCGTGGCGAGGTGATGCCGTTTTTGTCCTGGTCGGCCAACAGCGTGGACCTGGGCGGGGATACGAATCTGAAGAACAATCTGGAGGTGGATGGCAGCCCGGTCGGTCTTGGCCACAAGTACACGTATCCGCCGAACATGGACGATGTGCAGGAAGTGATCGTAAGCCAGAACAGCGTGGACGCCGAGCAAGGACACAGCGCCGGGGGTGTGATTTCGCTGGCGACGAAGCCGGGGACGAACGAGTATCACGGGGACGTGTTCTACCTGGGGCGGTACCCGTGGTTGAACGCGGAGGCGGACCGGACGCGATTCAGCTTCAACGCGCAGAGGCAGAATACGTTTGGCGGCACGCTGGGGAATCCGATCAAGCATAACAAGCTGTTCAACTTCTTCTCGCTCGAGGACTGGAAAGTGGACAGCCCTGGTTCCTATGTGATCACGGTGCCGACGGCGCTGGAGGCGCAAGGGAATTTTTCCAAGTCCTATAACATTGACGGCGGGATCCGGACGATCTACGATCCGTTTTCGACCACGGTGGCGGCAAACGGCACGGTGACGAGGACGCCGTTCCCGGGCAACATTATTCCCTCGAACCGGTTCGATCCCTTGTCCGTTCAATTCGCAAAGGGGTTCTGGGCGCCGAACAACCCTGGCGCCAATATCACGGGCCTAAATAACTTTGCGAAGGGTTACACGGACGCCTGGAACTATCTCAACTTCGACGACCGCGTGGATTGGAACGTGAGCGATAACTTCCGGGCATACGCACGGTTTGGGCGATATCACTCTTCGGACATTGCGTCGAACCCGACGCCGAACAATTCGCCGTTGTATCAGCCGACGGGCACGGACCGGTCGGCGAACGACCTGGCCGGAGATACGATCTGGACGGTGAGCCCGCGGACGGTGGTGGAGATACACGGAGATTGGAACAACCTGACAGACGCCTACGTATCGCAGACTCTGGGGGCGAACGGCTGGCAGCAGTTCTGGCCGAACAACCCGTGGTATCAGCCGTATTTCGTGAATTCACCCGGACTGCCGGTGTACTATCCGGATTTGAATATAGGCGGTCAAGGTTATGGCGGCCGCGGGTTTTTCTGGAACCAGAAGCCGCAAGGGGAGGCGGTGAGCGGGAAGATTTCGCAGCAGCGCGGATCGCATTTCCTGAAGGCGGGGCTTGAGTACCGGCGGGCGTCGGGGCCGGTGTATGTTTCGAACACGTCGCAGTTTTACTTCAACTCGGCATTGACGGCTAACACGTTCGTGAATCCGAATACGCAACTGGTGGGGGATCAGTTCGCGACGTTCCTGCTGGGCGCGATGGATAACTCGACGGAGATGGTGGGCGGGCCGGTACCCATTCCGATCAATAACTACTGGGGCATGTTCATTCAGGACGACTGGAAGGTCAATTCGCGGCTGACCTTGAACCTTGGGCTTCGCGACGAGTATGAGACGGCGTGGAGCGACGCGGCGCACGATCTGTCGCAGGCGATGAACCTGAATGCGCCGGTGCCGGCGATGCAGCAGAACCCGCCGCAGATGCCTCCGCAGGCGTTGGCGCTGGTGGGCGGGAGCAACTTCTATCACTACACGGGGGCTTGGAATTTCACGACCCCGTCTCATCCGGGGATGTGGAATCCGCCGGCGCTGGCGCTGGCGCCGCGGGCGGGCCTGGCCTACCGCATCAACGACAAGACGGCGCTGCGCGTCGGATACGCGCGGTACGTGGTGCCGACCGAATACAACTTCACTTCCGCGCCGGTGTCGGGATTCGAGGACATCAATTTTCTGGAGCCTCCGTTTTTCGGCATGACCGGATACCAGTTCGCGGCGCCGCTGCTGAACGGGGTGCCGCAGGAGACGATCTCGAATCCGTTTCCGCCGAGCAACCCGCTTCTGCCAAACTTCGGGCCGGTGAACGGGAAGGCGTCCGGCACGAACGTGGGCCGTGGCGGCGAGAACCTGCTGTGGTATCCGCAGAATTTTCAGTACGCTTACAACGACCGGATCAACGTCAACTTCCAGCACGAGTTACCGGACCAGATCGTGGCGTCGTTCACGTATTTTCTTAATTTGGGGCACCAGTTATACACGCAGGAGCTGAACGCAGTGAATCCGGCGATCGACCAGCAGTTTGCGAACAACTATAGCGTGTTAAGTCAAAAGGTGGCGAATCCTTTCTATCACTACCTGAACACGACGGTCATGCCCGGGCCGCTGTACAATCAGGCCCAGGTACCGCTGTCGTCGCTGCTGGTTCCCTATCCGCAGTACGGGCCGCTATTTCAGATCGGCAGTTGCTGCAACCTCGAGCATTACAACCAGTTCCAAGTGACGATCCAGAAACCGTTTACGCATGGATACAACTTCATGTTCGCCTATGTGTATACGCTCGAGAGCGCGCAGATCAACAATTTCAACGACCAGACTTATTACAGCAATACTTTCCAGTGGCAGGACAGCAATCAGCCGCACCACCGGATTACGGCGGTAAGTACTTACGAGCTGCCAATTGGGAGGGACAAGAAGTATTTTGCGAATGCTTCGAAATTCGCGAATGCGTTTATCGGCGGATGGAAGCTGACACCGGTGTTGACGTGGAATTCGGGCGACTATCCGCAGTTCGGCAACATGATTGTTACGGGGAACCCGTGCGTGTCGAACCCCACGCCGCAGCACTGGTTCAACACGGCGGCGTTTCAGCCGATTCCAAATAACAGTTACGTGCTGCGGACCAACCCGCTTCAGTACGGGTGTCTGACCGGGCCGTCTTTCTTCGACCTGGACACGAACCTGGCGAAGGATTTTCAGATTACGGAGAGGTTTCGGGCGGAACTAAGGATGACGGCGTACAACACGCTTAACAATCTCAACCGCGGGGACCCGGACACCAACATTTACGACTCGACCTTCGGGCAGGCTCTGTACCAGGGCTCGCCGGGCGGCACGTTCGGGTCCCAGGGCGCGACGGCGGCTCTAGTCAGCGGCCGGCAGATAGAGTTGAGCCTGAAGATATTGTGGTAGCGCCGCCGGGGGGCGGCGTGTTGCATCGCGGCCGGCCATGATATGCTGAGGGGCCGGTAGCACGACTTCATGCGGGTTTTCAGCCGGCGGGATCTGCTTGGCGCGATGGCGATTCCGGCGGGACAGTTATTCGGGCAAGGACTGGGCGCCCATGGAGGAATGGCTTCGCGCGGGGTCACGCCCGCCCCGCGAGGAAGGTTCTCCGGGCGCCCATTTCCTTGCCGGCTGACCGATGTGGCGCGGCAGGCGGGACTTGTCCGGCCGGTGATCTGCGGGCATCAGAGACGCGCGGACTACATCGTGGAGGCGATGAGTTGCGGGGCGGCGTTTTTCGACTACGACGGAGATGGGTGGTTAGACATCCTGGTATTGACGGGGTCGCGGTTCGGGGATGCGCCGCAGGATGCCTCGAACCGGCTGTATAAGAACAACCGCGACGGGACTTTCACCGATGTTACTCAGAACACGGGGCTGTTCCGGACGGGTTACTTCTACGGCGTCACGATCGGGGATTATAACAACGACGGGCATGACGACGTTTTTCTTACGGGATTGCCGCAGAACATCCTTTACCGGAACAACGGCGACGGCACGTTCACGGATGTAACCCGGGAAGCGGGGTTGTGGAACGCGGCGCCGCGGTTCGGGTCGGGCTGTTGTTTTGTGGATTCCGACCGGGACGGCAGGTTGGATCTGTTCGTGGCGAATTATGTCACGTTCGATGAGAAGACCGTGCCACGGGCGGGACAATCGACGGCGTGCAACGGCGAGGGGCTTTTCTGCGGGCCGAGGGGACTGCCCTACGGGCGGCACTCGTTGTATCACAACAACGGCGACGGGACGTTTACGGATGTGACGGCGGCTTCGGGCATCGGGAAAGTGGATGGGGGATACGGGCTGACGGCGGTGGCGGCGGATTTCGACAACGACGGATGGCCGGATATTTATGTGGCGTGCGATTCGACGCCGAGTCTGCTGTTTCGAAACAACCACGACGGCACGTTCACCGAGCAGGGGTTGGAACGGGGCGTGGCGTTAAGCGACGACGGGATGGAACAGGCGGGGATGGGCGTGGCTGTCGCGGATTTTCGCGGCGGCGGCTGCCTGGATATTCTGAAGACGCACTATTCTTCGGATACGCCGGGATTGTATTTCAACGATGGGAGGGGCGGATTCCGGGATGTTACTCTGCCGGCGGGATTGGGAGTGGAGACGCGTTATATTTCGTGGGGAGTGGGCGCGCCGGATCTGGACAACGACGGGAATCCGGATATCTTCTGGGTTACCGGGGGGATTTATCCGGAGTTAGTCGACGCATACCGGACGCCGCGGGTGATATTCCGGAACTTAGGCGACGGGCGGTTTGAGGAGTTACCGGGAATGGGCGGGCCGGGCGTGGAGGCGCTGCACTCGAGCCGGGGGTGCGCGTTCGGCGACTTCGACAATGACGGGGACGTGGACATCCTGATTGTGAACCACAACGAGCCACCGTCGCTGCTGCGGAATGATGCCGGCGGCGGGAACCGGTTTCTGAAGGTGAAGCTGACGGGAGTGAAATCGAACCGGAGCGCGATTGGGGCGCGGGTGACGGTGCGCGCTGGGGCGCGAGCGCAGACGCAGGAGGTGATGAGCCAGTCGTCCTATCTTTCGGCGAGCGATTTCCGGCTGCATTTCGGCGTGGGGGCGGCGGCACGGGTTAACGTGGAGATCCGGTGGCCGCTGGGTGATGTGGAGCGGTTGGCGGATGTGGAGACGGGGCGGTTGATTCAGGTGACGGAGGGCAAGGGAATCACGCGGGCGGTGAAGATGGGGCGCGGGGCGTGAGGCAAGGGAAGACAGCCGCGTGGAGGCTGGCGGCGGGGCTGCTGCTGGTTGCGGCGGTTGCGTGGGGTGGGCCGGATGAGATGCAGCATGCCTGGGACTTAGTGAGGCAGGGACGGCGGGCGGAAGCGATTGCGTTACTGCGGGGGCTGACAGGATCGGAACCGAAGAATGTGGAGGCGCACTTACTGCTGGGGAGTTTGTTGCAGGAGGCGGGACAGAGGGAGGAGTGTTTGAAGGAGTTGACGGCGGCTGTAAGTTTGCGGCCGGATTCGGCGGAGGCGCAGAATGCGCTGGGGGAGGCTTACAACGCGTTCGGCGAGGGGAAGAGCGCGCGGGTGCGATTCGAGCGGGCGGTGGAGCTGGACGGGAAATTTGCTCCGGCGCGGGTGAATTTGGGGGCGGCGCTGCTGGAGGCGGGAGAGAGTGAGGCGGCGGCGAAGCAACTGGATGCGGCGATCGGGTTACTGGGGGAGAAGGAAGATGCGGGGTATCCGCTTTACTTGCGCGCCAAGATTTATGCCGGGAGCGGGGAGGCGCGGAAAGCGGAGGATGCGCTGGAGCGGGCGGTGAAGGTGGAGCCGGAGTTTGCGGAAGCGTGGTCGGATTTGGGGGCGGTGCGCCAGACGATGCGGGACTCGGCGGGCGCGATGGCGGCGCTGCGGCGGGCGGTGGAACTGAAGCCGGAGGATGGGGTAGCGCAGAGGCGGCTGGGGATGGAGTATCTGGACGAGGGGAAGGCGGCGGAGGCGTTGCCGCACCTGCGGGCGGCGGTGCGGGTGGATCGGCGGGATCAGGGCGCTTTGAATGGGTTGCAGAGGGCGTTGCGCGAGACGGGGCAGGATGCGGAAGCGGATCGGGTGAAGGCGGAACTGGTGGAGATGCTGCGCGCGCGGGACAGGGAGGATCAGAACACGGTGGCGGCGCTGCGGCTGAACAACGAAGGAGTGGTGTTGGAGAAGGGGGGCAAGCTCGAGGGGGCGATAGAGAAGTACCGGGCGGCGCACCAGTTGGCGCCGGAGCATAACGGCATCGAAGTGAATCTGGCGGTGGCTTTGCTACGGAATGGGGAGTGGGAAGAGGGGTTGCGATTTCTGCGGGAGGCGGCGGCGCGGGAACCGGACAATGCGGCGGTGCAGGCGGCGCTTGCGGATGCACTGGAGCAGGCGCCGGTGCGTTATGGGGGCCGAGGGAAGGCGCGGAGTGCGGGGCCGAAGTGAGGGGTTCAGGCGGAGAAGGTTGAGTTGGCGGCGGCGAGGCGGGTGAGGAGGGGCGCGGGGGCCCAGAGGGCGCCGTGGAGGCGCTCGAATTCCCGGATGCGGGCGAGGACGCGGGGGAGGCCGAGCGAATCGGCGTAGTGCATGGGGCCGCCACGCCAGGCGGGGAAGCCGTAGCCGGTGACGTAGACGATGTCAATGTCGACGCTGCGGAGGGCGATGCCTTCTTCGAGGAGGCGGGCGCCAACGTTGACTAGCGCGAGGATGGTGCGGTCGACGATTTCTTCGGGCGAGATGGAGCGGGGAGCGAGGCCGAGGGCGGCGCGGGTATCGGCGACGATGCGATCGGTTTCGGGGTCGTGGGTGGGCTTGCGATCGGGGCCGTAGAGGAACCAGCCGGCGCCGGTTTTCTGGCCGTAGCGGCCGAGCTCGCAGAGGCGGTCCTCGATGCGGGGTTGGCGGACGGAGGTATCGGTGAGGTCGCCGAATTCTTTGCGGATGCGCCAGCCGACGTCGAGGCCGGCGAGGTCGCCTGTGGCGAGGGGTCCCATGGCCATGCCGAAGTCGTAGAGGGCGGAGTCGACGGCTTCGGGGGTTGCGCCTTCTTCGACGAGGAACTGGGCTTCGCGGCGGTAGGGGCCGAACATGCGGTTGCCGATGAAGCCGCGGCAGTTGCCGGCGAGGACGGCGATTTTGCCGAGGCGGCGGGCGAGCGCCATGCAGGTGGCGATGGTTTCCTTGGAAGTGCGCTCGGCGCGGACGATTTCGAGGAGGCGCATGACGTTGGCGGGGCTGAAGAAGTGGGTGCCCACGACCATTTCGGGGCGGGAGGTGACGGAGGCGATTTCGTCGATGTCGAGGGTGGAGGTGTTGGAGGCGAGGATGGTGGAGGGGCGGCAGACGGTGTTGAGTTCGGCGAAGACGTCGCGCTTGAGCGCCATGCCTTCGAAGACGGCTTCGACGACGATATCAGCGTCGGCGAAACCGTCGTAGGTGAGAGTGGGCTGGATGCGTTCGAGGCGCTCGTCCGCAGCGGCTTGGGAGAGGCGGCCTTTTTTGACGGAGGATTCGTAGTTGCGGGTGATGGCGGCGAGACCTCGGCCGAGGGCGGTTGCGTCGGACTCCTTGAGGAGGACGGGGATGCCGGCGTTCGCGAAGACCATCGCAATGCCAGCGCCCATGGTGCCTGCGCCGACGACGGCGGCGCGGCGGATTTCGCAAACGGGGGTGTTCTTGGGGATATCGGGGATTTTGGCGACTTCGCGTTCGCCGAAGAAGACGTGGATGAGCGCTTTCGATTGATCGGAGAAGAGGCAGTGTTGGAAGAGTTCGGCTTCGCGCTGGAGGCCTTGGTCAAAGGGGAGGGAGACGGCGGCTTCGATTGCGTCGATGGCGGCGAGGGGGGCGATGAGGTTGCGCTGGCGGGTGCGGGCTGAGGCGCGGGCGGCGGCGAAGAGCGGGGCGGCTTCGGCGGGGGTGGGGAGTTTCTCGTTGCGGCCGCGGGTGGGGCGGGGAGGGTTGTGGGCGATGCGTTCCGCGAAGGCGAGTGCGCCCGAAAGTAAGTCGCCGGGGAGGATTTCGTCGAGGATGCCGGCTTGGAGGGCGTCGGTGGCGGAGATGGGGTCGCCGGAGACGCACATGGCGAGGGCCTTTTCGACGCCGGCGAGGCGCGGGAGGCGCTGGGTGCCGCCGGCGCCGGGGATGAGGCCGAGTTTGACTTCGGGCTGGCCG
Source organism: Bryobacterales bacterium (assembly GCA_027459465.1). Lineage (GTDB taxonomy): Bacteria > Acidobacteriota > Terriglobia > Bryobacterales > Bryobacteraceae > JAJYKC01. Next base: position 10,541 of record DAIDIH010000362.1, read on the forward strand.
AGTTGGGCGGTAGAGACGGCGACGCGGTAGTGGCAGGCCATGGCGGTTTCGAGGCCGCCGCCGAGCGCCGTGCCGTGGATGGCGGCGACGACGGGTTTGGGACAGGATTCGATGCGGTCGAGGATGGGGTTGAGGCCGGGGCCGCGGCCGCGATTGCCGGAGGCGGTGATTTTGGAGAACTCGCGGATGTCGGCGCCGGCGATGAAGGTGCGGCCGCCGCCGATTAGGACGATCGCGTCGATGGCGGGGTCGGCGGAGAATGCTTCGATGCCTTGGGCGATGCCTTCGGGAACTCCGGGGCTGAGGGCGTTGACGGGGGGATTGTTGATGGTGAGGACGCCGGTGCGGTTGTGGCGGGTGGCGAGGACGAGATCGCTCATTCGTCTGGAATTGTATCGAATGGGGATCAGGGGTCTGCGGTCAGCGTTGCGTGGCGGCTTCGCGTTCGACTAAAGGACTTTCACGCCGCGCGGGTTTTGATCGTGTACGTTCCAGAACTCGCGGTCATACTGCGCGAAGATCTCCGGCGGCAGGATTGTGCGGCGCGGCATGACCCTTACGGGGCCGGTTACCCTGTGGAGGCCGGGCATGCCGAGGCGCGAATCGAACTCGCTTTCTTCGTATTCGAAGTTGTCGAAGTCGTGTTCGAAAGGCTTTTCTTCGATGGCGTCGTAGAGTTCGGCAAGTACCCGGCGGGGGTTTTCGCAGAGCGAGTTGTATCTGACGGCGATCAGCCGGCGGGCGGATTCGCCGAACCAGGCTTGTTTCAACCCGCAGAGCGGCGAGCCGAGAAAGCCGTTCGGAGCGGTCATCGCCGCGCATCTTTCGAATACGTTCGCCCGGTCCGCGCCGATGGTCCTGGGTGCGCGAAGGCCGTTCCGCTGGATCAGCCGCTCTATGCTGTCGAGTATCCAGGCCGGACTTCGGACGCAGGAGATTACGCGGGAGGCGGGGAGTAGCTGCGAGACGGGGGTCATGAGGCTGCACCAGGCGCGATTCGTGTCGAACACGATGACGCCCTCCGGCTCGTGGGAGCAATATGCATCGAAGATGGCAGCGAGCACCGCGCGCCGCTGGTCGTCATTTACGAACAGGGCGCCTTCGCTCATGCTCATGGCCCGGAGGGCGACCGCGAAGATGTCCGCAAGCGGGCTTGAGATGCCGGCTCGGAATTTTGGGTTTTGCCGGAGAAGGGCTGCCAGGAGTGTCGATCCCGAGCGCGGCAGCCCGGAGATGAAGTGGAGCCTCCTTCGGGGCGGTGTCATTGGCGCTCGGGTGCTGCCGCACGCAGGGGGTTGGATCGAGCGGTAGCTGGCGGCCCAGCGGCGATCTGACCTAGGGCGTGGGGTTCCAGGCGCGCGGGCGAGCCGCAGTTGGGGCACGGCTTCGGGCCGAGGCCGGGCTTCGGCGTCCGCGCGGCCCTACGTCTTCCGCACAGCACGATGGCGACGGCTCCCGCCGTGGACAAGACGAGGACAGCGCCGGTCCAAGGGCGGTTGCCGATGACACAGACGAGCAAGGCGGCAGCCAGCGACAGATTTCGCGCGAAGAGCTTGGGGCCGATCCGCGAGGATCGCCTCAGGCCAAAACAGCCGCACGGTGTCGGGCCGAGTCCGCGCACGACGGTGCTGGCGGCCGTGAAGATGCTTAGCAGGAGCAATCCCGCGGCTGCCGCAAGCGTGGTCTCGTAGCCCGCTAACAATGTTGCTCCGATCAGTAGTTCTAACAAGAAGACTGCGATGCCAACCCACGAGACAAACTCGCGGGGGACTAGGCGGTACGCAGTTATTGCTCGATGGAAGGCCTGGAAGCGGATACACTTGGCGGCTCCGGCAATCAGGAATACGCACCCACACAGTGCGCGGCAAATGAGCGGGAGGAGAGACATGGCGAAGGGGACCGCCGGCTTAGTGGGAGTAGGAGCAATAAGGCGCGCCGCACGGGTTTTTAGCTGGCGAGGCGCAGCAGAGATTCCCACTGTATGTCTTTTGATACGCATAGCAGTCCGTGACAACGGTGAAAAAGATGTCCGGACAAGCGATGCACGACGCATTGACGGCGCAAACGGCGCACCCGTACTTTTCTGGGACCCATCCGGGCAGGGGGCTGGAGCCGGAGTACTGCACGGAGCCGCCGCCGACGACGCAGTCTTGGAAGCCAACGCTACCGCAGTAGGCATGGTATGGCCCCGAACACGCGGGATTGCTTCCGATGAACATCACTTCCGCAAGGATCTTGCTCCAAAGGCCGCTCACTTGTGCCCTCCTTTACCTTGAACGTCGGCTCAGACTTGGTAGGCGTCCACGTATCCGTTCAAATAGACTATGCCCACCTCCTCGCCTATTCGCACGATTCTGTAAGGTACCGCGAGGTGGACCGATTCCAGCGCGACGGTCAGGGTCCGGGCCGCGCCGAAGGCGGGGTCACATTGCAGCAAAGTCGCTGTGTGTGTGGATCTGAAGAATGGGGCCAACAGCAGGCTAATTTCCCGAGCGCCGGTGGCGCCGGATGCGGGGTAAACAGTAGCGAAGGGACGGGCGCTGGGGTGACCTCGCCGATCGATTCGAGCCAGGGAATCCCGCACTGCGGCGTTCGAGGGCTTGTGTAGCCGCACGGCGGCCGTGCCGGGTGCGAGCTCGCTAATGAGGCCGTAGATGCAATCCAGAACGGCCACGGTACCGTCCTCCAGCCCCAGGACTTCATGGGTCCCCTTGGGCGGGAAAGGCAGCGCGAAGGCCGATGGGGGCTCACCGTTCCGGATTCCGTCGATCGAGCGGATTTCGAGTGTTTGCCTGTCGCGCGAGACGCCTCCGAGCCGCCGGCTGTCAATGAAGCGCTCGTTGCCTGCACCGGCGGTTCCTATCCACGAGAGTGTGGCCGGATCGGTGCTCGTTCCCACTGTGTAAATGCCGTTCAGGGGGGTTCCGTGGAAGCCGTCGATGCGCTTCACGACGACATCGCCGGAGTCGGTGACGCCGACCGAGCTGTACATGCCGACGGGCAGGGCGCGCCTCCAGAGCGCGGTTCCGTCGTTCGACACACTACCGACTTGGTGCTTGTAAACGTCCGTAGGGCCGCGAAAGGCTAGATAGTACAGATTCTCCTGGAAGACCTGAACGTCCTGGATCCCTACTGAGGCACTCGGCCCGGCGGTCGAGCTTCCTTCGAGAAGTTGGAAGGTCCGGGGTTGGATTGCATCCTGGGCCTGCGGCTGGGCCGACAGGAGAAAGTGCTCGCTTAGAGCGGCGCCAAACGCTTTAAGCCATGTTCGACGTTCCATCATGACCAACGCCCTCCTGCATTGGAATTGCTGTGATTATGCTACCCCCCCGAATTTGTCAAGGATTATTTTATGTTCCGCGAATATCACCACATATATGCTCACGATATTCTGAATATGGATAGCAAAGGCGGATAGCGCACGGCGAGGTAGTGATCGGTTGGGAAGGCTCGGAGACGCGTTAGCGGTGGGCGGACGGTGCGCCGGGCAGGTGGGCGATGGCCTGGCGCAACTGGTCCGCGGTTGCGGGTCCGGCCCACTGATCGCTGTTGATGACGAGCGTGGGCGGGTGGTGCGGCGGGACTGGGCGAAGCCGTGCTCGGGAGGCGTGGCTATGCGTTCGACATGCGATTTCTGGTCTCTGCGAGCAGGTTCCGTGTTAAACTAAGGGCGCCCAGTAGTTTCCGGCATCTTCGCATCAGCCCGGTTCCGAGCCGCACTCATCCGATCCTGCCCTGATTTTTGGTTCGCAAGAGGAAAGGACGCCAGGGTGAAGAATATTTTTGTGGGGAACCTCGCCGGCGAGGCCACGGAATCCGAGATTCGATCGTTGTTCGAGCCGTATGGGGCGATCAAGCGAGTGAACCTCATCCGCGATCGTAAGAGCGGGGAGTTCAAGGGATTCGGGTTCGTGGAAATGCGGCTCGATGAGGAAGGCGAGCGCGCCATCACGCAACTGAACGGCAAAGAGACGAACGGCCGGGCGCTGGACGTGCATGCGGCGCGGCCCCGGATTCACGAAGCCAAGTGAATGCCGTTTGAACACATTACTCCGCGGCCATTCACGGCGGGCGGCGTGCGCACTTATGCGCCCCAGGCGCCGGGTTTGTACGGGATCTCGAATGCGCGCGAGTGGATTTACATCGGCCACGCAGGCAACATCCAGCTCGCGCTTCTGGATTGTCTTCAGGATCCGGACAGCGCGCTGATGAAGAAGGAGCCCGGCGGATTCGTGTTTGAGGTTTGCGACGAGTCGCGCTGGGTTAGCCGGCAGGACCGGCTGGTGCTTGAATACGAGCCGGCTTGCAACCGGCATTCATTCGGCGCGCGTTGAGATTCCGGTGTTCCATTAGAAGAAAGGCTGGGGGTTATGGAGCGGGGTAAATCGACTTTCGTCTTCACGGGATTCCGCCAGGATCTTGGATTCCGCGTGTTCGAATTCGATCGCGAGGGCAAGGCGCAGACACGGACGCACCATGCTGTTCGGGCCGATCTGACGCTGGTTCGTAAATACGGACTTCACATCCAGGAGTTACCGTTGCTATGCCGGCGGCTTCTCGAGGCGTCGGAGGCGCCCGGGACGTCGCTCACGTTGCCGGAGGCGGATATGATCGCGTGTGCCGAAAAAGAGACGTCACGCGTTCAAGCGAAAGCCCGCAAGCCATGGCAACGGCAAGCGGGCGAGCGAGGTGTTGAAGAGACGGATGGCGGTACGGAAAAAGCGCGTTGAGCGACTCCGATGCACGGTACCGTCGGGGATCGAAGTAGAGGGGGTCAGTACCGGAGCCGCGGCTCGTCGCGACGATTTATGCCGTACATCAGCCGGTAGCGCGTGAGCCGGCATAGCAGTGCCGCGGCCTTGAACTGCTCGTTTGCCTTTTTCCCATCCAAACAACGGCTCGACCGGCGTAACAGGAGCCTGCAAAGTTCGCCAGGCAGAAACCGGGCGATTGTCTGCCTTTGAGATGCGACGTGAGAGTTTGTGGGCTAATCCCCAGGAGGGGGCGGCACGACAGGCGCACCCGTTTCCGGTTCCGGTCGCTCTTGGGTCTGAGTGTCGTGGCGGCGCTGGAGGCGTTTCTCCATCTTTTCTTGCTGGCGCTCTTTTCGCTGCTGTTCTTTTTGGCGCTTCTTGAATGTTTGTTGGCCACGTCCAGCCATGGGAGTCCTTTCCTCTGCATGTTCGATTCGAGCCGGTGTGAATCCGGGCAGAATACATCAGGGCATGCTGCTATCGCCTATGCCATTTTCAGCGGGGCACACTCGGTCATTGTAATCGGGAACTCGCCGCCGCGCGATCGGCCATTACCGCGTCCGGCCGCTGACAGCCAAGCTCTTCCTGTAACGGGAGCCACCCGGTGCTACCGACACTTGTGAAAGAGAAGGCTCTGCGCAGGCGACGGCGCGAGCAGCGCAATCTGTTGCGCCCGCCCGCGACGTCATCGCGAACGCCTTACCAACGATTGCGTGAGCGTCCGTTTCCGCCGCCGCCGGCCCGGTAGCCGCCGCCTGAATTGCGGTCGGTTTTCGGCCTGGCTTCGTTGACGTTCAACGCGCGGCCATCGACCTCTCTGCCGTTGAGCTCCGCAATGGCGCGGTCCGCTTCGGCGCCGTTGGTCATTTCAACAAATCCGAAGCCCCTTGCGCGGCCGGTATCGCGGTCGGTGACGAGACTGACGCGTTCGACGGCGCCATATGCTTCGAACATGGATCGGAGTGAGTCTTCCGTGGCTCCGAAGCTGAGGTTTCCTACAAAAACATTCTTCATTTGATCTTCCTTTTGAGTCGCAGAGTGATAAGGGGCAGGATCGGACGAGGGGCGATTAAACCGAACGGGACGAACGAGCCAAGGTCGAGGGCTGCTACTACAATTCAATGGTCACATAAATCCGCCAAACAAGCAAGGGCATGTCGCTCCGGACAGCGATATTGCAATTATGCGGACAGGCGCCGGCGCGGGTTGAGGAAAGGAACCGGCGAGAGGCTGAGCCAGAGGGTTCCGGCGTTGGTTCGTTGGTGAACGGCGGTTCAGTCCAGGTCGAAGGGGCGGGGTGGGGGCGCACCGGTGGGGTCCTGTTTGGCTTGTTTGAGGAGTTCATCGAATTTGCGGGCGAGGACGTCTTTGGACTTTTTGTGCTGCTCGAAGGATTTGTCGAAGACTTCGGAGCGGCGGGCTTCTTCGCCTTTGAGCTTGTGGACGGCTTCGCGGAGGTCTTCGATGACCGGGGGTTTTCTGTGTTCTTCGTGAGCGATGACGGTGCGAAGCTCAGGGTCGATTTTGAGCATGGCCTCGCAGCAAGGGCAGCGGACTTCGATCAGCTCGCGTTGAGGTTTGGGCATGGGGATTGGTCCTTCGATTTATTGTATACGGGGATTCGAGGGCGGGGTGGCGAAAGAAAGCGGACACTCCGCGGGAGCCGCGGCGGGACGTTCCAGAGGGGCTACTTCGGATGTGGGATGACGTCTTCGATGATGTATGTGCCACCGACGATCTTGAAATAGAATCGCCACCCTTGGTTCACCCGCGCCTGCCAGCGGCCGTCTGCTTCGCTGTACTTCTTGGCGCGGAGGGAGGGGTGGTGGAGGTTCTCGCATAGGAAAGCAGCCTGTTTGTAGAAGGCCTTGCGGACCCCTGGTGCAGCCGCTTCGAGCGAGCAGAGAGCCTTTCGGGTGTACTGAAGCTTCATGGCAGCTCGCACCTCTGGCTCGTAGTCGCAAGCAGGCGCGTGCGCCGCGCCGCCGGTTCGTCCCTCATCGGGGGGATTTTGATTTCCGCCGCGCTGCCCGAAGTTTTCTGATGTTCGCTTCGATGGACTTCGCCATCTCGCCGGCGCTCTCGAAGGGGCCGTACACCCGCCCGGCTTTGATGTCCTCGCCGGCCTTCCGGAGCCGGGCGTCGATCCGGCGCCGCTGGGCGGGCGTGTATTCGTCCGCCGCTTCCGTCGCCTTGGGAGCGATGGTAATGATCCCGCCCGCGGCCTTGAACTCGAGCTCCTGGCCGCGCTTGAAGCCGGCCCGGCGACGGACGGCCGCGGGGACCACGAGCGGTTCGTTGTTCTTCACGGTCACGGTCATGCTGATAGATGCGGGCGGCATCGCCCGGAGCTTTCCCCTTCACAATACCAGACGCGCTACGCCGGTTAATAGGTCTCGTTGCCGGTCTGAAACGGGCGAAAACGCCACTTCCCTGCCCCGCTGCGGACATTCACACGGGGCCCTCCGCGCAGGACGTTGCTGCCGGCAGGAAACGGCGCCTCAAACGGGCGTCCGCCGCCTGGGCGGCGATCTTCGCCGCCGTATCGTCGGGGCTTACGGATTCCGGTTGAGGGTGAGCGCTGTGTCTTGTGGGGGTGGTGTAAGGGCGATACACTGGTGGCCGAAGGATTGGCCGGGAGGAGAGTTAAAGGATAACTATGTCAGAAGAGACTGTGGATCGCAGAGGATTTCTTAAAACCGCGGGCGCGGCGGGATTGGCGCTGGGTGCGGCGGGACAGGCTTTTGCGCGGGGAGCGAAGGCAACGACGGGACGGGTGATCGGCGCGAACGACCGGATTCAGGTGGGCGTGGTGGGGGTCGGCGGGCGCGGCAGTTATGTGTCCGGCGTGTTCGCCCGTTATGGCGAGAAGACGAACGCGTGCCAGATTGTCGGCGTGTGCGACGTGTATGAGAAGCGCAAGAAGGTGGCGGCGGACCGGCACAAGTGCCCTGGGTATCTGGATTATCGCGAGTTGATTGCGCGGAGCGACGTGGACGCGATCATCGTGGCGACGCCGGACCACTGGCACGCCAAGATCGCGCTGGCGGCGATGGACGCGGGCAAGGACGTGTACCTCGAGAAGCCGATGTGCCACACCAATGAAGAGATCAAGCAACTCGTGCAGACGGTGAAGGAGACCGGGCGCGTGGTGCAGATCGGGTCGCAGACGACGTCGGGCGACCAGTGGTGGAAAGCGCGGAAGGCGATTCAGGACGGCATGATCGGGCAGATGATCATGAGCCAGGGGTCGTATCACCGGAACTCGATTGAAGGCGAGTGGAATTACCCGATCGATGCGGGCGCGGGTCCGGACGGCAAGGGCGACGACTATATTGACTGGAAGACGTGGCTGGGGCCGGCGCCGAAGCACGAGTGGGACGCGGACCGGTTCTTCCGGTTCCGGAAGTATTGGGATTATTCGGGCGGCATTGCGACGGACCTTTTCTATCACGTGGTGGCGCCGATGCAGATCTGCTGGGGCCAGGCGCAGTTCCCGACGCGCGTGGGCGGGTTCGGCGGGATCTGGGTGTTCAAGGATTCGCGCGAGGTGCCGGACACGTTCCAGCT
>DAIDIH010000363.1 GCA_027459465.1 Bryobacterales bacterium
GGGCCGGAGGCGCCATCGCTGGCGATTCTGGACTGGATGATGCCGGGCATGACGGGTCCCGAGATCTGTCGCCGGATGCGGGAGAGCCGCATGGAGCAGTATACCTACGTGATTCTGCTTACGGCCCGGAACATGAAAGAGGACATCGTCGAGGGGATGGAATCCGGGGCGGATGATTATCTAACCAAACCGTTTGAGCAGGCTGAGCTACATGTGCGGCTGCGCGCCGGGAAGCGGATCGTGGAGCTTCATGCGGAGCTGCTTCGGGCGCGCGAGGCAATTCAGCACGAGGCGTCTCGGGATTCCCTGACCGGTGTTTACAACCGGAACACGATTCTGGCGATGCTGCAGCGGGAACTGGCGCGCGGCTCACGGGAGCTTCGGCCGCTGGGTGTGGTGATGGCGGACCTGGACCGATTCAAGGCCGTAAACGACACCTATGGACACCTGGCGGGAGACGAGGTGTTGCGGGAAGCGGCGCGGAGAATGCAGGACGTGATGCGTTCTTACGACGCGATTGGGCGCTACGGCGGGGAGGAGTTTCTTATCCTGCTACCAGGTTGCGACGACGCGAGTGCGTATGAGCAGGCGGAACGAATGCGGCACCGGTTGTGCGAGAAGCCGGTGATCGTTGGGGATGTGCCGTACGAAATGTCGGGCAGTTTTGGCGTGACGAGCGTTGTGCCGAGCCCGACGACCTCCTCTGAGCAACTGATCCGCAAGGCCGACCAGGCGATGTACCTCGCCAAGAGCCGGGGCCGCAACCGGACTGAGGTGGCGCAGGCGACGCCGGAATTGGGGTTGGAGTCCGGGGCCGCGGCTTTTCTCACCAGCACGATCGCATAGGCTTGATTGACGCCGGGGGCGCGGAGCAACGTTGGGTCGTTGTTCAGTGGATCGAGCGCGCGAAGCGATTGGTGAGCGGCTGGCCCGTGAGTAGTGAGCGGCGCACGACGAGGCGGCGCCGGACATTTGCCAAGGCGAGTTCAATCGGCGCTCGAAACCTGGAATTCCTGATCCGCCATTCCAAGACACCGAGAACGGGCTTTAGCAGGGAGCGTCGCCACCAGCGGCCGCTCCCAACGCGGCGCAGTCGATTATGCAAGAGCACATAGCGGATGCTGCGTTCCAGCGCCCGTAGCGAGGCGCCACTGAGCCAGGGCAGGTTGTTGGCGCCGAGGTGGACTTGCGCCCACGCTTCCAGGCTTGCGGGTTCTTGGAGTCCCCGCGCGCGGAGTTCGGGCCAGATCGGAATGCCGGGATAAGGCGTGAAAAGATTAGGAGAGAAGCTGACGTTCGGGTACCGGGCGGCGATTTCTCCCATGATGCGAAGCGTTTCGGCACGATGGCGCGGCAGTTCTCCCGGGAAGCCGAAGATGAGGTTGAACGTAACGCGGATTCCGGCTTTGTGGCACTTGCTGGCGGTCTCGAACATTTCGGGGATGTTCTGGTGGGACTTATTCATGTAGCGCAGGACGTCGAGCGAGGCGGATTCTGTGCCGAAGCCGACGTGATGCACGCCACTCTTGCGGAGTAAATCGACGTCGTCCTGGCTCATCCGGCAAAGTAAATTCGTGGAGGCCTGGAAAGTCCAGCGGAATTTTACGCCGGAATTCAGGATTCCCTTTGCGATGGCCACGGCCCGCGGAACGTCGACGAGGAAATTCGAATCCACCAAGGCGATATTGGCAATCCGGTAGCGAGAGACAAGACTGGTCATGTCTGCAACAACGCGATCGACGCCGAGGGCATTGAACCGGCGGTTGTAAAAGACCATGTCGGTGCAGTAGTTGCAGGCGTAGGGACAGCCGATGCTTGTGGCGAATGGGAGTTGGCGCTCGCCCATGGCCGTCTCGTAGGCGTCGAAATCGACGAGGTCGTAGGCGGGCGGGGCGAGGTCCGGGAGCGGCAGGGCCGGGCGGTCCGGATTTTGGACGATGCGGCCATCGCGCTTGAACCAGCAGCCGGGAAGTAAGTCAAGCGAGGATCGGGTTTGGAGGTGATTGAGCAGTTCGACCAGCGTAATGTCGCCCTGATGGCGGACGACAATATCAACGTACTCTTCGCGGAGGGTTTGCGCGGACTCGAGGCTCGGATGCCATCCGCCGAAGACGATGGGGAGATCGGGACGAACGCGCCTGACCATGCGGGCGGCGTCGATGGCGTCGAGAATCATGGGGCCGGTAAGCAGCGAGACACCGAAGCAGAGGCAGTCGGCAATTTCGGAAGCGATGCGGGCGTGATGGTCCGAGGTGACGGCGCCGTCGATGATTCGGGGTTCGAAGCCGGCCACGCGGAGAGAGCCGGCGAGACTGAGAAGGCCCAGCGGCGGGCCAAACACTCTTCCGCCGTAGCGGGGAAGGAAGAGAACGACCTTTCGTGACCGCTGCGTTTGCACGACTCCTTGCTTCCTCGGGCGTGGTTCGCTAAACCACCTCCGGCGCGTGGATTCCGTTCGGCTCCGGCGCGCTTCTCTATGATAGGGCAGCCCGGCTAAGGAGAAATCCGCCACGGATGTGGTCGACTTGAGGCGACGATGATAAGATCGACGCTGATTCCGATGGCGAACCGAATCTACGACGTGTGTATTGCCGGGTCTGGAGCGGCGGGAGGCGTGCTGGCGGCTCATCTGGCGCGGGCCGGGGCGGATGTGCTGGTTCTGGAGGGTGGGCCGAGGCTCAACACGCACACCGATTTCAACACGCACGCACTGCCGTTCGAGTTTCCCAACCGCCACATTCCGGTGATGAGACCGGGCAAGGATGGTTTCGATTCCGAGCGGTCGCGGGGCGTGGGCGGCAAGACCATGCTGTGGAACGCGGTGGCACTGCGGTTGAGCCAGCGGGACTTCAAGGGGCGGACCCACGATGGGGCGGGCGAGGACTGGCCGATCGACTATGCGGACCTAGCGCCGTATTACGAGCAGATCGAGCGCGAGGTGGGCGTGTGCGGAAACCGGGACGGGTTGGAGGATTTGCCGGATGGCGTGTTTCTTCCTCCGGCGCCGATGAAGTGCAGCGACTTGATGGTGCAGCGCGGGGCGGCGAAACTCGGCGTGAAGGTGATCCACGTCCGGAAAGCGACGCGCACCGTGGCAGGCGACGGGCGCCCTGCATGCCACTACTGCGGCAACTGCATGGCGGGCTGCGATGTGGCGGCGAAGTACAACTCCTACGACGCACACATGCGGCCGGCGCTTGCCGGCGGACATCTGGAGATCCGGCCGGACTCGGTTGTGCGCGAGGTGATGGTTTCGAAAGACAACCGGGCGACGGGCCTGCGGTATGTGGACCGGAAGACGAAGGCGGAAGGAGACGTGCGGGCGCGCTGTGTGGTGGTTTGCTGCGCCTGTGTGCAGAGCGTGGCGCTGCTGCTGATGTCGAAATCGCGGATGTACCCGGCCGGGGTGGCGAATTCGAGCGGGGAGTTAGGGAAGAACTTCATTCCGCACTTCACGGGCGGCGTGGAGGTGTTTCTGGAGGGGTTGATCGGCAAGCCCACGACGGACGACGAAGGGTTTCTCGATCATGCGTATGTACCATCGTTCATGCATGCGCGGCAGCGGGACTACGCGCGAAGTTTCGGTGTGCAGTTCAACTATCAGAACCGGCGGGCCACCGGATGGGCGAGGACGATTCGCGGATTCGGGCGCGATTACAAAGAGGCTGTAAAGGCGCGGTATCCGGCGTTTCTCGTGTTCTCACCCTATGGCGAGATGCTGCCGAACGCGAAGTCGTATATCGATCTCGATCCGGAGAAGAAGGACGAGTACGGGCTGCCGAAGGCGCGGCGTTTCGTCGCGTGGGGGCCGAACGACCGGAAGATTTTTGAGGACATGCAGCGG
>DAIDIH010000364.1 GCA_027459465.1 Bryobacterales bacterium
CGACCGTATGTCCTCCGCCAACTCCTCCTGGCTCACCGCCGCAAAATCCTTCACCGTCGGATACTTCCGGAACAGCCCCGGCGTCACCATGTTCACCCGCTTGTCCGTGCACTGCGCCGAAAGAATCGTCGCCACCAGCAATTCCCACGGAGACTTATGATCCAGCGCGCACTTCGCGTCCGCATACGTCGCGTCTAAAATCCGCAGGATCTCCTGCACACGCTCGCCCGAGGCCGCCTTTTTTGCCACACTTGATAATATCCCGGCCCGTTATCCCCTCTCGCTGCTCCTGCTTGCCCTGCTCGCCTATGGCGCCGCCGTGGCGGGAACCTTCCATCTCGATGACGCTTCTCTCTTCGTCAACCCCGACGTAACCTCACCCGCCGGCATCGTTCATCTCTGGGCCCCGTTTGCCACGCGCCCGCTCACTTACTCCACCTTTTGGCTCACTTACCAACTCGCCGGCGCGAATCCTCTGCCGTACTTAATCGTCGGCCTCACCCTCCACCTCGCCGTCGTCTGGCTTCTCTTCCACACCCTCCGCCGCGCGCTTCCCCGCAACGCCGCCTGGCTCGCCGCCGCCTTCTTCGCCGTCCACCCCATCCAGACCGAAGCCGTCAACTACATCTTCGAACGCGCCACCCTCCTCGCCGCGCTCTTCTGCCTTCTAAGCCTCCGCGCCTGGCTCGACAATGCCCCCTGGGTCGCCGCCGCCTGGTTCCCTCCCGCCCTCCTCGCCAAAGAAGAATGCGTCGCCTTCCCCCTCTTCCTCGCCCTGCTCTCCTTCGCCGGGAAAGGCCCCAAACGCGCCTGGACCCCCATCGCCTCCATGCTCGCCCTCGCTGCCGCCGCCGGACTCCGCGCCATGCTCGCCGCCTCCCGCATCGCAGGCGCGAACGTCGGCGCCTCCGCCGCTTATTCGCCGGAAAAATACCTCGCCGCTCAGGGTCCTGTCATCTGGAGATATGTAAGGCTCCTCGTGCTTCCCCTCGGCTTCACCGTCGACCCCGATATCCGCGTCCCCACGCCCGCCGTCGCCGCCGCCGCGTGGCTCGCCCTCGCCGCCGCAGCCTCCATCGCCGTTTTCGCCGCCCTCCGCGGATGGCAGCCCGGCTGGTGGTTCCTCGGCGGCCTCATCCTCCTTCTGCCATCCTCCAGCATCTTCCCCGCCTCCGACCTCGCCGCCGACCGCCGCATGTACCTCCCGATGATCGCCTTCTCCGCCGCCATCGGCCTCCTCGCCCAACACATCGACTGGCGCCTCGCTGCCGCCTTCGCCGCCCTCCTCGCCGGCCTCGCCCTCCAGCGCACCCTCGTCTGGCACAGCGAACGAACCCTGTGGCGGGACGCTGTCAACAAAGCGCCCGCCAAACTCCGCCCTCGCATCCAACTCGCCCGCGCCCTGCCGCCCGCCCAGGCCATCTCTCTCCTGGACGAAACTCACACCCTCTTCCCCAACGACCCCCGCGTACCCGCCGAACTCGGCCGCATCTACCTCGCCCAAGGCGATGCCCCCCACGCCCTCGCCGCCTTTGGCCAAGCCCTCGCCGAGTCCCCCACCGACCCCCTCTCTTACAACAACCGCGGCGCCGCCCTCGCCGCCCTCGGACAAAACGAAGCCGCCCGCGCCGATTTCCTCCGCGCCCTCTCCCTCAACCCCTGCGAGTTCAACGCCCTCCTCAATCTCCGCCGCCTCGGCGACCCTCGCCCCATCCCACCCCACTGCCGCTTCACGCCGCTCGAACTGCATCAACTGGAAGGAAACTGACCCCCATGCACACCTACCGCCTCCGCTGCCGCATGCTCGTGCCTCTCCCCATTGCGCGCGTCTTCGAAGTCTTCGAAAACCCCTACAATCTCGCGAAAATCACTCCGCCCTGGCTCGCCTTCCGCGTCATCTCGCGCGACCAGGTCGTCATGCGCACCGGCGCGGAAATCGAATACCGCATCCGCTGGCTCGGCCTCCCGCTCCATTGGAAAACCCGCATCACCGCATACGAACCACCCTTCTCCTTCACCGACGAGCAGGAGCGCGGCCCCTATCCCCTCTGGCGTCACCATCACACCTTCCAACCCACCCCGGAAGGCGTCGTCGTCGGCGATCATGTCGAATACGCCCTCCCCTTCGGCCCGCTCGGCCGCCTGGCGCATAAACTGGTAGTCGGAAATCAGTTGCGCCGCATCTTTACTTACCGCCAACAAAAACTCGCTGAAATGTTTGGAACTCCCTGCCGCACCCTCCTCGCGCCCGAAACCTCAACCCGCGCCGAATCGCTTTCGGAGGAGGTAGCCGCCCATGGCCGCGCCCGCCTATGACGCGTTTCTCCTGCTCTCCTTCGGAGGGCCGGAAAAACACGACGACGTGATCCCGTTTCTCGAAAACGTCCTTCGCGGCAAAAATGTCCCGCGCGAGCGGATGCTCGAAGTCGCCGGCCACTACTACCACTTCGGCGGCCGCAGCCCCATCAACGACCACAACCGCGCCCTCCTCAACGCCCTCCGCCAGGAGTTTTCAGCCCACGGCCTCCACTTGCCCATCTACTGGGGCAACCGCAACTGGCATCCCCTGCTCGCGGATACCCTCCGCCACATGCAGCGCGACGGCGTCCGCCACGCCCTCGCCTTCGCCACCTCCGCCTTCAGTTCCTACTCCGGCTGCCGCCAGTACCGCGAAGATATCGAACGCGCACGCGCCGAAGTCGGCCCCGAAGCCCCGCAGGTCACCAAGCTCCGCGTCTACTTCAACCACCCCGGCTTCGTCGCCGCCATGATCGACCGCACCCGCGACGCCCTCGCCGCCCTCCCCTCCGGCGGCCCGGCCACGCCCGTCCTCTTCACCGCCCACAGCGTCCCCCTCGCCATGGCCCAGGGTCCCAACGCCCACTACGTTTCCCAACTCCAGGAAGCCTGCCGCCTGATCGCCGAAGAACTCAAGCTCACCAACTGGAGCCTCGTCTACCAAAGCCGCAGCGGCCCGCCCGGCCAACCCTGGCTCGAACCCGACGTCTCCGACGCCATCCGCCAACTCGCCGCCCAAGGCGCCCAGGAACTCGCCCTCGTCCCCGTCGGCTTTGTCAGCGACCACATGGAGGTCCTCTACGACCTCGACACCGAAGCCCGCCAACTCTGCGACCAACTCAACCTCCGCATGGCCCGCGCCTCCACCGCCGGTCTCCATCCCCAATTCGTCTCGATGATCCGCCAACTCGCCGCCGAACGCATCCACGCCGCCCCGCGCCTGAGCCTTGGCGCCCTCGGCCCCTACCCCGACGTCTGCCCGCCGGACTGCTGCCCCGCCCCGCACCGCCCTTCGCGCCCCGCGCCGGCTAACTCCCGGTAAGCCTCCCGCTTCCCCATCCCCCTCGCCTTCGCCGCCTGCTTGATCGCCTCCATCCGCGGCATCCCCTCCGCCTCCCGCCGCGCCACTTCCTCTGCCAGCGTCTCCTCTGTAGCCGCCGCCTGCTCCGCCCACCCAACCAGAATCACGAACTCGCCCTTCACCGACGGCCGCCCCGCCAGCGCCGCCCGCACTTGCTCCGCCGTCCCCCGCAAAAACTCCTCATGCACCTTCGTCATCTCGCGCGCCACCACCACCGGCCGCTCACCATACACCGCCCCGATATCCTCCAGCGCCTCCAGAATCCGGTGCGGCGCCTCGTAGAAGATCAATGTCGCCTGCGTCTCGCGCCATCTCTCCAACTCCCGCCGCCGCTGCGTCGCCTTCGCCGGCAGAAAACCCGCGAATACGAACGCATCCACGCCCAGCCCCGAAGCCGACAACGCCGCCGGTGCGGCCGTCGGCCCCGGCACCGGCGACACACGAATCCCCCGCTCAATCGCCGCGTGCACCAACCGGTATCCAGGGTCCGCCATCAGAGGCGTCCCCGCGTCAGACACCAAAGCCACGTTCCGTCCTTGCTCCAGTTCCGCAAGTAACTCCGGCGCGCGCTCCTTTTCGTTGTGGTCGTGATAGCTCACCAGCGGCTTGGTGATTCCATACCGCTCCAGCAGCGTCCGTGTGTGCCGCGTATCTTCACACGCAATCACGTCCGCCTCCCGCAGCGTCTCCACCGCGCGATACGTGATGTCCTCCAGGTTCCCAATCGGCGTCGCGACGATAAAAAGCGTTCCGGACATTCACCCTTCCGCCAGCACTTCATGATCGCCCGCCCGCGCCGCGCGAGACAACTCCTACCCAACCCTGGCATACTATAGAGCTTTGACCGAAACTCCCCCAACCGGCCGCGTCGAAGGTGGCGTGTACATCACCGCGTTCCCCGGCGGACGCGGCGAAGTGCACATCAGCCTCGAAGTCATCGACCGTATTCTCGCCGAAGTCCTGCGCGGCTTCGGCGCCGTGCCTAAACGCGGCGCTGAAGTCGGTGGCATCCTCCTCGGCTCCCGCGTGGCCACACCGGATCCCAGCGCGCGCATCCTCGATTTCGTTCTCACTCCCATCGAATATCGCCGCGGCCCTTCGTTCCTCCTCTCGGAAAAGGACCTCGAAAACGTCGCTCGCGCCCTTCAGGAGGCCCGCGCCCACCCGCAGTTCAAGCCGGTCGGCTTCTTCCGCAGCCACACCCGCGACACCCCGGGCGTCACCGGAGAAGACCGCGCCTTCTTCGCCCGCTTCTTCCCCGCCGAAGACGACCTCTTCTTACTCGTCCGTCCCTACGCCACGCGTGTCAGCACCGCCGGGTTCCTCGCCCGCACCAAGGGCGAACTCCCCGGTGTGCCCGCATCCGAATTCCCCTTCCGCGGAAGCGCTCTCGACCCATCGTCCACTCGCGACCGCTTCACCCGCGGCGAAGGCCGCCGCCCGCGCCTCGATCTTCCCCTGCCCGAACCAGCCCCGCACAAAACCGAACCGCCCCCCACGAGCGAAGAACCCTCCGGCGTCATCCAACGCCCGCGCACAGTCTCCGAAGCCGCGGCCCCTCTCAAGCGCCCCGAACCTCCCGCGCTGTCGCTGCCCCCTCTCCCCCCACGGCCCGTCACTGCCTGGACACCGGAATTCCTCATCGACGCCGGCGAGGACGAAACCCGGCACTGGAGCGTCTCGACCTGGCTCGCGCTCCTATTTCTCACCGTCGTCCTGGCCGCCGGATATTTCATCCACCGCTATATCCCGTTCCCCGGGGTTTCTTCCACCGCCGCCTATCGGCTCAGCATAACCGCCAAAACACTCGGCTCAAGTATCCAGATCGAGTGGGATCGTACTTCGCCCCTCGTCGCCCAGGCCCGTTCGGCAAGCCTCGTCATCCTCGATGGTTCCTCCACCAAGTCCGTCGACCTGTCGCCGGACGAACTGCGCTCCGGCATCACCGTGTACGAACCCTCCTCCGGCAAAGTCCGCATCGAACTGCGCCTTCAACTGCCCGGCGACACCACCGTCACCTCCACCGCAACCTGGCAGCGCTAGTTATTCACGCCGCCTGCGGCAGAATCACCAGCTTGTCTTCCCGCGGCTCCATCCGCACGATCGTCCCCGGCCGGACCGCCCCCTTCGCCACGCTCGCCGCCAGCGGCTGAATCACGTGACGGTGAATCGTCCGCTTCAACTCCCGCGCGCCATACTCCTGGCTCGCGCCCTTCTTCAGCAGCCACTTCCGTCCCCGCGGCGTCACGCTCAGAACAAAGCCCCGGGCGCCCAGCCGGTTGTCGATCAGCCGCTGAAACTCCACCAGTAATTGATCGAGTATCTTCGCCAGATCGTCGCTCGTCAGCGGCTTGTAAGTCACCACCTTGTCGATCCGGTTCACAAACTCCGGACTGAACCGCCGCCGCACCGCCGCAAGCCCAATCTGTTCCAACCTCTTCGCCGTGCACCGCAACTCTTCCGTCTCGTGCACCATCGCCTCAAACCCAAACGGCGTCCCCATCTGCTTCTGCATCGCCTGCGCCCCTAGGTTGCTCGTCAAAAAGATCATCGTCCGCTCGAAGTTCACCGTGTTGTTATCCCCGAGCCGCAACTGAGCCTTGTCCAGAATCCCCAGCAGCATCCGCGTCATCGACGGCGCCGCTTTCTCAATCTCATCGAAAAGAATCAACGACAGGTCGCTCCGCTCGCTCGCCGCCCCGCTGATCTTCTGCTGCGTCAGCATCGGCTGCGTCTCCCGGTGCCCCAGGTAGCCCGGAGGCGCGCCCACCAGCTTCGCCACCTCGTGCTCCATCTGAAACTCCCCGCAATCCACCTTGATCATGTTCTT
>DAIDIH010000365.1 GCA_027459465.1 Bryobacterales bacterium
GCCGGTGTTACCATGATAGTAGGTGTTCAAGGGGGCGCCACGGTTTCGACGGGATTGATGCGTAGTGAAGAGGCGTGCCGGGTTCCGAGCTCCCGTAAAACGATCGGAAACCATAACTGCCAATCAGCAGTTTGCATACGCTGCCTAATTAACTAGGCAGCCGCTTGCGGAGAGTTCGCCTGTGGGCTTTCCAGCGAGCGTCATTTTCGCAGGATTGGGCCAGAGCGCTTCTGCTCGTAGCGTGAGGCTGACGACAACCGGGCTAAGCCGCAGCCTTCCTGCCGGTCCAACAGGCGGCGGCCGACAATTGCCGGACCGGAAACGCACGTAGTTCTCTTCAAGACGAGCTTTCTCGGACGCGGGTTCGACTCCCGCCGCCTCCACCAAATTTCTTTCTCTGCGCGTTCGCGCGGAGTTCCTTCCCTTGGCTTGTCACATTCCTGCACGGTGCGCGGTCCTATTCATTAGATGGCGCCCGCGCATCGCTGGCGATGTTGCAGATGGAGCGTGTGGTGCGCGAGAGCGGGTTGGAGCCGAAGTCACTTGCGTCAGTCATGATCCGAGCGTCGCAGATAAACAGGTGCACGTTTTGCCTGGACATGCACACCAAGGACGCGCGGGCGATGAGGGTAGACCGGGCAGCGCATCTACACCTTGAGCGCGCGGCGCCGGCGATTACGACGATCAACGCGTGGAACCGGATTTCGATCGGCTTCCGCGTGGTGGCGGGGACGTATCAGAGGGGGGCGGCGCACGCGTAGTCCTAGCGGCGCCGGCGGCGGGCGGGTTTGGAGAACAGGCGCAGGTCGTAGTGAAGGGGTTCGAGGTCCAGGAGTGCGATTCGCTTGCTGTCGGGATGCGCCGGGTTGATGAGGACGTTATTTTCCGACGGCGCCAAGGCGGAGGGGACGAACAGCAGGCAATGGCGGGCTTCGCGCACGAACTCGCCGCCGAACCGGGCGAGTTCGGATGGGGCTACGGGATCGCGCCACTGGGAGGGAAGGTGCGCGGGATCGATGCGGCGGCGGCTTAGGCCGGCGGGGATATCGGCGATGGTCAGGACGAGGTCGTCCGGCGGGTCGTCCTTGTCCAGGTGGACGAAATACTCGAGCATCGCCAGGGATTGGTGCTCGGAAGCGTAGCTGAGGCGCGTGCCTGCGCTTGACCATCGGCCGCCGTAGCGATATGCGCCTTCGCCATCAAAGGGTGAGCCGGCGAATTTCTTTCGAAGGATCCGGTAGAGGCGGCTCAACTGATTCCGCCGTAAGCGATCCGGCCGAGAATGTTTTCTACCTGGCGGGCGCCCAACTCCGTGTCGATGGCATCGACCGGGGCGATGCCGCCGAGGGCGCGGTTCGGGCGCTTGAGCCAGCGGAGGGTGCGTTCGTGATCGCCGAGGGAATCGTTCGCCAGGGCTACGATGCGGGCCAGGCGATAGAGGCGGTCGGACTCGTAGCGCGTGAGCCTTCCGGCTCCGCGGCGGCGCTGGAGGCTTCGGGGCGAGAGATCGAGCGCGCCGGCGAGTTCTTTCAGGGTGAGACCGGAAGCTCGCAGAAGCTTCTCGACGACCGCCGGCGGAAAGCCTTCCCGAATCGCCTCCCGCATCTCGCGGTCATTCGAATAGATGCGGCCGAGGATGCGCGCGCCGCCGAGTTCCTCGACCACGGCTTTCAGTTCGTTGACCATTTGTCGTCTATGATAGCGACAAATGGCGCACCTCGTGATGGGATTCGGATCAGCGTTCGAAGTGGCCGGGGACGGCGAGCGCGGACAGGCGCTGATACTCGTGTTCGGCGCGGGCCAGCGGCGCGAGGGATTCGACTTTCACGCTGCGCACGCCGTCGACGTTTTGGAGTTCTCCTTCGAGGAACAGGTAGAAATTTTCCATGAGGGGAAGGCGGTATTCGGCGAATTTGCCCGGCATGAGGACGGCGTTGGCGATGCCGGTTTCGTCCTCGATGCTCAGGAAGCAGAGTCCTTTGGCGGTTTCCGGGCGCTGGCGGCAGATGACGCAGCCGGCGATGCGGACGGCGGCTCCGTTGGGTTTGCGGTGGAGGGCGGCGGCGGGGGTGACGTCGAGGGCGCGGAGGCGCTCGCGCTCGAAGGCCATGGGGTGGCGGCCGATGGTGAGCGCGGTGCTGCGGTAGTCGGCTTCGAGGCGTTCGATGGGGTTCATGGGCGGCAGGGGGCCGCGGGCGGCGCTTTCTTCGGTTTCTTCGAGCGCTTCGAGCAGCGGACCGGCGGGGCGGAGGACCGCCTCGGCGCGCCAGAGAGCTTCGCGGCGGTGCAGGCCATCGGCTAAGGAGTTGAGCGCACCGGCTTCGGCCAGGCGGCGGAGTTCATCGCGGCGGAGGGCGCTTATGCGGCGGGCGAGATCGAGGATGCTTTGAAACGGGCCGTGCCGGTCACGCGCATTGACGATCGCTTCGGCCGAGGTTTTGCTCAGGCCGCGGACATAGTTCAGTCCGAGGCGCACCACGAGGGCGCCGTTTTCTTCCTCGATCGTGCAGAGGAAGAGGGATCGGTTCACGTCGACGGGGAGGAAGCGGAGGCCGTGGCGCTGGGCGTCCTTGACGAGCGTGGCGGGGGCGTAGAAGCCCATCGGCTGGTTATTGAGCATGGCGGCGGTGAAGGCGGCCAGGTAGTGGCACTTGAGATAAGCGCTGGCGTAGGCGAGGAGGGCGAAGCTGGCGGCGTGCGATTCGGGGAAGCCGTAGAGGGCGAAGGCGGTGATGGATTGGACGATCGCGTCCTGGGTCTGGCCGCGGATGTTGTTCGAATTCATGCCGGTGCGGAGGCGGGTTTCGATTTCGCGCATGCGTTCGGCGCTGCGTTTGAAGCCCATGGCGCGGCGGAGTTCCTCGGCTTCGCCGCCGGTGAAGTTGGCGACGATCATGGCCATGCGGAGCAACTGCTCCTGAAACAGAGGCACGCCGAGGGTGCGGCGCAGGACGGGTTCGAGCGAGGGGTGGAGGCAGACCACGGGTTCGCGGCCCTGGCGGCGGCGCAGATAGGGGTGGAGCATTTTGCCGACGATGGGGCCGGGGCGGATGATGGCCACCTGGACGACGAGGTCGTAGAACTTGCGCGGCTGCAGGCGGGGCAGGCAGGACATCTGGGCGCGGCTTTCGACCTGAAACATTCCGACGGTGTCGGCGCGGCGGAGGGCTTCGTAGACGAGGGGGTCGTCGGCGGGGAGGTGGGCGAGGTCGACTTCTTCGTCATAGGAGCGGCGGATGAGGTTGATCGAATCGGCGAGCACGGCCATCATGCCGAGGCCGAGGAGGTCGACTTTGATGATGCCCATGTCGGCGCAGTCTTCTTTGTCCCATTGGACGACGACGCGGCCGGGCATGGTGGCGGGTTCGAGGGGGACGATGGCGTCGAGTTCGCCTTCGCAGATGACCATGCCGCCGGAGTGCTGGCCGAGGTGGCGGGGCAGGCCGCGGATGCGCTCGTAGACGTTGCGGAAGGCGGCGGTGCGGGGATCATCGGCGCGGAGGCCGGCCTGTTCGATGGTCCGGTTGGGGGCATCTTCGTCGCCGTTGCGCCAGCCCCAGACGGGGACGAGGCGGGCGAGGCGGGCGATCTGATCTTCGGGGAAGCCGAGGACCTTGCCGATTTCGCGCACGGCGAGGCGGCCGCGGTAGGTGATGACGTTGGCGGTCATGGCGGCGCCGCGCGCGCCGTAGCGGGAGTAGACGTATTGGATGACGCGCTCGCGCTCCTCGCCGCTGGGCAGGTCGAGATCGATGTCGGGCCATTCGCCGCGCTCTTCGCTGAGGAAGCGTTCGAAGAGGAGTTCCATGGCGACGGGGTCGACGGCGGTGATGCCGAGGGAGTAGCAGACGGCGCTGTTGGCGGCCGAGCCGCGGCCTTGGGCGAGGATGCCTTGCGAGCGGCAGAAGCGGACGATGTCCCAGACGATGAGGAAGTAGCCGGCGAGGTGGAGTTTTTCGATGAGGCGGAGTTCACGTTCGAGCTGGCGGGCGGCGCGTTCGCGCAGGGAGGGCGGGGCGGCGCCGTAGCGCCAGGCGGCTCCTTCGGCGACGCGGCGGCGGAGGAACGAATCCATCGTTTCGCCGGGGTCGACCGGATAGCGGGGGAAGCGGTAGCCGAGGTTGTCGAGGGTGAAGGCGAGGCGGGAGGAAAGTTCGCGTGTGTTGGAGATGGCGCCGGGGCAGTCGGCGAAGAGGGCTGCCATTTCGCGGGCGTGTTTCATGTGGCGCTCGGCGTTGCGGTCGAGCAGGCGGCCGGCGTGTTCGAGGGTGGTGTGGTGGCGGATGGCGGTGAGCACGTCCTGGGCGGGGCGGGCATCGGCGGTTGCGTAGGCGGGTCCGTTGGTGGCGAGGAGAGGGAGTTTCGCCGACCGCGCGGTTTCGATTACGGCCTGGTTGTAGGCTTCCTGATTGCGGTTGTAGTGGCGCTGGAGTTCGCAGTAGAGGTTGCGGGGGCCGAAGAGGGCGAGCAGGCGGTCGAGCGAGCCGGGGCGGAAATCGAGCGGGGCGTGTTCGCCGCCGGTGAGGCAGATGAGGCCGGGGGCGAACTCGGCGAGGTCGTCCCAGGTGCAGGCGCCTTCGCCTTTGGGGGCGCGCAGCTTCATGCGGGTGAGCAGGCGGCAGAGGTTGCGGTAGCCTTCGCGGGTTTCGGCGAGGAGGGGATAGCGGCGGCCGTCGGCGCAGGTGACTTCGGCGCCGATGTGGGCGCGGATGCCGGCTTTCTTTGCGGCCATGTGGAGGCGCACGGCTCCGGAGAGGCTGTCGCGGTCGAGCATGGCGAGGGCGGGTTGATCGAGGGCGGCGCAGCGGGTGACGAGTTCTTCGGGCGTGGAGGCGCCTTCGAGAAAGCTGAAGGCGGAGCGGGCGTGGAGTTCGACGTAGTCAGTCATAGGCTCCCTCGATGAACCAGTCGCCGGCCGGGGCGCGGTAGATGCGGCAGATGGCGCCGTTGTCGAGGCTGAGGTCCCATTCTTCGCGGTCCCAGGAGCGGTTCGAGTTCCACCAGCCTCCGGAGGTGAGCCAGGGGCCGGCGGCTGCCAGGACGCGGCCGCGGAGACCGGGTGCATCGAGGCGCTTGGGACGGCCGTTTTCGAAGGCGACGCGGGCGCGGAGGGCGGGGCGGAAATAGCACAGGGCCAGACGAGGGGTTGGCACGGCTTCCTGTTGGGCGGCGGCGTGGGGGCTTTGATGCGGGGCGAGAGTGAACGGCTCCGGGCGGTGGGTGTCGAGCAGTTGGGCGAGGCCGACGTTTTCTTCGCCGACCCAGCCGCGAATCCGGCCGAGGGTGAGCTCGAGTTTGGCGGGCTCCGGCACGGGCGGCTCGAAGAGGCCGTGCTGCGCGCGGCGGGGCGGGACCGAGGCGAGCTTTACTTCCACGCGGCGGACGGCTGCCTGGGGCGGATGGGCTTCGAGATCGGCGTGGACGATTTTTATGAGCAGGCGGGCATCGGCGATGGGGACGGGGAGGCGCAGGTCGCGGCGGTGATCGGGGGCTTCGTCGAGGAAAAAATGCAGGCCGATTTCTCCGATGGCGGCGCCATCGGCTTTCATGCGCGCGCACAGCCCGGTGAGGAGGCCGTTCAGCACAAACAGGAGGGGCTCGACTTCGGCGATGGGGTGTTCGAGATCGGCGCTGTCTTCGTAGACGCTCTCCGGGCGGCGAACGAGCAGAGGGCGGCCGAGCCGGCCCTGGGCGAGGCGGAGCAGGCGCAGACCTTCTTCGCCGAACCGCGAGGCGAGACCTGGTTCGGGCAGGCGCGCGAGATCCCCGAGCGTGCGGATGCCCCACATTTCGAGCACGGCGAGCATTTCGGGAGGCGCGATGGATTCGACCGGGAGGGGCGCCAGCGTTTTGGCGGCGTCGCGGGCGACGATGACGCCCGTTGTGTTGCGCGCCAGCAGGATGGCGGCGTCGACATCGCGGGCCAGAGCCACGCCGGCCGCGCTGCCGGCCCGCGCCGCCACCGCGCGCGCCACTCCCTGCGCGCCTCCGTAGAGTTTGCCGAGGGGGGAGGCGTCGAAGACGGCGGTTTCGGCGTCCGTTTCTTCCCAGGCGGGGGCGAACTCCGCCGCCACCTCCGCCGCCCGATTTCCGTGCACACAGACAAACATCAGCCCACCGCCCCGGCGTTGAGTTTGGCTTCCGCGTTCCGGATGGGTTTGCGCGGGGAGACGGCGATTTCGATGCCGCGGAACAGTTCGAAGCCCGGGGCTCCGGACCAAGCCGCGGCCGACCGGCGCAGTTCGAGTTGGAGGGATGCGCAGGCGTGGCCCTGGCGCTCCGAGGCGAGCACGGCGAGGATGGTGGGCGTCGCTTCCACGGCCCGGCGGAAACGGTACCAGTAGGACAGCGGGAGGCGCTGCCAGTCGCGGCGGGGGATGCGGCAGAGATCGAGCACGACGGCGCCGAATCCTCCGGCGTGGAGCAGGGCGTCGGCGGCCCGGAAGGCCTTGCCCGCGTCGCCGCCGCAACGGACCCACACAAGCTGGGGAAGACGCACGCCCGCCGCGCCGGCCGCCGCGGGGTCAAAGCCGCCGTGGGTGTCGATGAGGGCGCAGATTTCGCCTTGTCCGGTTGCCGAGGCGAGCAGCAGGTTGGCCAGCACCACGCGGCCGGAGGATTCGGGGCCGGCGATTTCGGTGATCGCGCCGCGGGGGAAGCCGCTGGTGAGCGCATCCAGGGCTTCGACGCCGCTTGGGAGCGTGGGCTGGCGCGGGGTGGTACGTCCGGGTTGGAGATCGCCCCAGGTGACGGAGTTTGGGCAGAGTTCGAGCAGGGAGGCTCGGGCAGTGGCAGGGTTCATGCAATTCGCCTTTTCTTCGCCTACTGGAATTGTGCGCCGGTTAGGGCGGAAAGTCAATGTGGGGGTGGGTAAAAGGGGGTGGTGTTGCGGAGGGAGCGAGATGCAGCGAGGGCTTTTTCGGCCGGCCTGTTTCTTGTTGAACGGCTAATAGTTGGGCACTCTGAGGAGGAGACCTTCGATCATTCGATAATGCTTTTGATTTCGCGTGACAAGTGTCAATGCACTTTCGATTGCTGTCGCCGCGACGAGCGAATCGAATACATGTAGGCCGTGCGACCTTGCGTATATTTTCAGGAGCCGGTAGCCTTGGCGGTCACCCAAATCCGGCCATTGATGGTTACCTGAAAACCGGCCAACGGGAGGACCACTCAGGACGTTAGTTCAGGCGGGGCGTTAGGCTCCGTCCTTGTGAGCAATGTCTTGAGCGAAGAAAAGCAGAAGCAG
>DAIDIH010000366.1 GCA_027459465.1 Bryobacterales bacterium
GACGCCGCTCTCGTCGCCAATTTTCTTCGCCTCAAAGAAGAAGGTTTTCGGCCGGATCGTGACCTCATCCTCGCCCTCACCTCGGACGAAGAAGGGGGCGATTACAACGGCGCCGAATGGCTGCTGCGTACCCACCGCGAGTTGGTCGACGCGGCTTTCTGCATCAATACCGACGCCGGCGGAGGTGAAATCGAGCACGGCCGCCGTATCGCGCTCTCGGTCCAGGCGGCCGAGAAGACCTTCCAAAGCTTCAAGTTCGAAGTGAAGAACAAGGGCGGACATAGCTCGCTTCCCGTGCCCGACAACGCGATCTATCATCTCGCCGGCGCCCTGGAGGCCATTCAGCGCTACGCATTTCCCGTTCATCTCAACCCCGTCAGCCAGGGCTTTTTCGATCGCATGGCCGCGATCGTCGGCGGTCAGGAAGGCTCGGACATGAAGGCCGTCGTCCAGACTCCGGATCTGCCGGGACCCGTGAGCCGTCTTTCGAAGATCGCCTACCTGAACGCGATGCTCCGCACTACCTGCGTCCCGACGATGCTGCAGGCGGGCCATGCCGAAAACGCCCTCCCACAGGATGCGGTTGCCATCGTAAACTGCCGCCTCGTGCCGGGTGACTCGGCTCAGAATGTCCAGACCGCGCTTACACGTGCCGTCCACGACATTAAGGTATCCATCACGCCGCTGCGCCCGGAAGTCGCCGGACCTGCGTCTCCGATTCCCGATGAGTTGATGAAGGTTCTGGAGGGCGCTTCGAATTCTCTTTGGCCCGGTATCCCCATTGTCCCGGTCATGGAGACCGGAGCCACCGACGGCAAATACTTCCGTCTCGCCGGCATCCCCACTTACGGCGTTTCCGGCTTCTTCTACGACATCGACGACGTCCGCGCCCACGGCCGCGACGAACGCATCAACGCCGAATCGTTCTTCGAAGGGGTCGAATTCTATTACCGCCTGATCCGCGCGCTCGCCAGCTCGCAACGAAGCTGAACTTTTCCATTCCTCCCCGCGTAAAATAGAGAAGACGCGACCAGGAGGGACCGGCTCGATGATGTGGAAAACTGCGCTGATTGGTATATTTGCCGTCTCGGCTGCTCTTGCGGCAGCCACCGATTCTTCCACCGCGCCGACTTACTACAAGGACGTGCTGCCGGTTTTGCAAAGCAAGTGCCAGGGCTGCCATCGTCCGGGCGAAATCGGCCCGATGTCCTTGCTGACCTACCAGTCCACCCGCCCCTGGGCGGCGGCGATCAAGGAAGCCGTGCTTACCCGCAAAATGCCGCCCTGGCCCGCCGATCCTCATGTCGGCCATTTCGCCAACGTCAATTCCTTGACCGACGTGCAAAGGGCGACGCTCGTCTCCTGGGTAGACCACGGGGCGCCGGAAGGGAACCCCGCCGACGCGCCGCCTCCGATGCACTGGGTGGAAGGTTGGGGTGCGGGGAAGCCGGATCTGGTCATCCAGATGCCGAAGCCGTATCATGTTCCGAAAGACGGGGTCGTCGACTACACCTACGTGATCATCCCGACTCACTTCCAACAGGATATGTGGGTCCGTGCCGCTGAGATCGTGCCCACCAACCGCGCCGTTGTCCATCACATCATCGCCTTCCTCCGCACGCCGGGCTCGAAGTGGTTCGCCGGGCAGCCGATCGGGGAATTCTTTGTCCCCCAAGGCGGCCGCGGAGAAGACGGCGCCTCGGAATTCCTTGTCGCCTACGCACCCGGGCTTCCACCCGCCGTGCTCCCCGATGGCGCCGCGAAACTGATACCCGCCGGATCAGACATCGTCCTGCAACTGCACTACACTCCCAATGGCAAAGCACTGGACGACCAGAGCAAGGTCGGCCTCTATTTTTCCGGGAAGCCAAAGCGGCGGGAAATGACGCTCTCGGCCGCCGATCATGACTTCGCCATCCCCGCCGGCGATCCGGATTACCCTGTCGATTCCAGCTTCACCCTCCGTCATGAGGCGACACTCGTCGGCATGATGCCCCACATGCATCTTCGCGGAAAGGACTTCAAATACGCCATTCGCTATCCCGACGGCCGCACCGAGGAACTGCTCAGCGTTCCGCGGTGGGACTTCCACTGGCAGATGTATTACAAGCTCGCCGACCCGCTGCAATTGCCGGCCGGCACGCGAATCGAGTGTGCCGCCCACTATGACAACTCGCCGAACAATCCGAACAACCCAGATCCCTCCAAGGTCGTGCACTGGGGCGACCAGACCTTCGACGAAATGATGATCGGCTTTTTCGATGTGAATTTCCCCGTCGACATGAATCCGATGGAGCTATTCCGGCCGCCGCAGCCGGCGAAGGCTTCGGACTGATGCGGCTGCAAGTGGTGGTTCTGGCCTGTGCCACGCTGGCCTGGGGGCACGACATCATCACAACCAAAATCACGTGGTCCCGCGAAGTTTCCCGCGTCGTCTACTCCCACTGCGCCTCCTGCCATCACGAGGGCGGCAGCGCGTTCTCGCTCATCACTTACACCGACGCGCGCCCCTGGGCGAAGGCGATCAAGGAAGAAGTTCTCGAACGCCGGATGCCGCCATGGAACGCTGTGAAGGGGTTCGGTGACTTCCGCGACGATCAGGGCCTGACCCAGGAAGATCTCGAAATCCTCTCTGCCTGGGTGGAAGGCGGCGCCCCCGAAGGCGACCCGAAACTGCTCCCTCCCGCGCCTCGCTTCGACGCCGCACCGAAGCCCGCTCCCACGCCCGCTGGAACCGAAATCGTCATCGACGGCCGCCGCAAACTCGACCGCCCGGTGACGGTGTCCGGTATCCGCGCCAGGTCGCTCACCGACGGCGCCTCGATCCAGGTGTACGCGTTACGTCCCGACGGGCGCACCGAACCTATGATCTGGCTCTACAGCTATCAGCACAAGTGGGATCGTACTTACTGGTTTCGCCACCCGCTCGATCTTCCGGCCGGCACGATCGTCGAAGCCAGCCCGGCGTCCTCCGGTGCCGTGGCCCTCGTCGCCGCCCATCCGGCTGTCGCTAGCTCAGTTCCTTCACGGGCACGTTAAACGCGAAAGTGTTGACGATTCCGTCCCGCTGCATCTGTACCCAGATTCGATAGATTCTCGCGCGCGGGAAAATCAGGTTGAACTGCATCTTCGGCCCGCCATCGGCGAGGAACGGATGGGTGTGGATTATGTCCACCAGGTCATCGCTGGCGGCCAGCATGTGCGCCCACGCGCCGATGTATTTCTGCAAACCTTGCGCCGGATTCAGATCGAAGAACAACAACGTCTTGAATCCCGCCAGCGGCTGCGGAGGATCGGTGGTCAACGAGGCCTCCAGATTCGTCCCTTGCTTTGGGCTGATATCGGCGGCTAACTTGGCGTACCTCAGTTCCGGCGGTACGTTGCCCGGCGCAGGAACAATCGCCGTACGCGCGATGAGTTGCGGCGTCCCGGCCGTCGGGTAAAAGTCTCCGAGGATTCGATACATCCCGGGCTTCGGAAAGGTCTCCACGTAACGGAACGAACCGTCTGTCTGC
This sequence comes from Bryobacterales bacterium, assembly GCA_027459465.1. Classification (GTDB taxonomy): domain Bacteria; phylum Acidobacteriota; class Terriglobia; order Bryobacterales; family Bryobacteraceae; genus JAJYKC01. The sequence continues at coordinate 3,516 of DAIDIH010000366.1, forward strand.
GGTTGCGGATGATCATGCACGAAGTAAGTCATATCTTGACTCACGATAAACATATGGAACAGTTTTTCGTGCATGATCGTGAAATCTTTGACGATCTGTTTGCTGTCGGGGTCTCGAACGCGGAACGTGAGTTCCGTTTTCTCGCCGGCCCGGAGTGCCGGCGGCCGCATGTCCAGATCGAGGCGATATTCCCGTTCGGGCGGTACGCCGAGAATCAGCTTCATGCCGCAGCGCGGGCAGACGCCGGGATTGTCGGACCGGTAATCGGAATCCATCGGGCAGACCCAGTCCTGCGGGGCCGCCGGTGGGACAGTGGCGACTTGCGCGCGAAGAGCCCGCGCCGCTAGTGCCGACAGAAGAAAGGAGCGTCGATCCATACAAGCCTCTTCCTCAGTCTGGCACAAGCTGTAAGGGGCAAGCCCCGGACGTGGCGGAGTTGCGCTACATTTCCACTTATGGGAGGAGGACTATGCCGGCGCTCTCATCTTACTCGCGCGCGCTGCTGATCCTGTTCGTGCTTTCTTCCGCGCGTGCGCAAAACCCCGCCACCGGCATTACAGCCGGCGCGAAAACCTCGCCGAAAGAGAAATGCGCCCTCTCGGGTACGGTCGTCGCAGCCGCAACAGGAGTTCCACTCGCTAAGGCGGAGGTGATCCTGCACCCGATAAACCCCGGGGATGATACCAGTTACGCGACAACAACCGGAGCCGAAGGTAAGTTCTTGATTACGGGTGTCGAGCCGGGCAAATACACACTTACCATCAATCGCGACGGCTACGTCAGCCAGTCTTACAATTCCAACGGCAGTCGCCATCAACCCGAAACCTTCGACCTCCAACCGGGACAGTCGATGAACGATCTGAAGGTCGCGCTTCTCGCGCAAGCCGTGATTGTAGGTCGTGTTCTCGATGCCGACGGCGAGCCGCTGCCCGGTGTATTCGTGCAGTGCAAGCGCCCCGCTTTCACGATAGGTGAGAGGACGATGACCCCGGCCAACTCGGCCTCAACAAACGACCTCGGCGAGTACCGCATGTTCGGTCTCTCGCCAGGAAAATGCTATGTTTCCGCCGAGCGCCGGGGCGGCACGGTGTTGGCTCAGCATGTTGTAGTTGAAGGGCATTCGCCGGAGTACGTTGCCACGTACTATCCGTCAACACCGGATATTTCTTCCGCCTCGGCGGTTATGGTCTCGGCCGGCCAGACCGTCAGTGGTGTCGACATAACGCTCCTTACCCTGAGGACGCACCGCATCACCGGGTATGTCAAGAATGTTCCGAGCGGTAAGTCGGCCTTCGTCCAACTCATACGCGCGGACGACAGCCCGAACTATTTCGAAGCCACCCGCTTCCAGATGGCCCGCGGCCGCGACGGCTACTTCGAATTCACCGGAGTCGGCACCGGGAACTACATCGTTTCGACTCAGCCCGTCGGTTCGGGAAACGAAAGAGTCGCCGCCAGCCAGGCCGTGTCTGTCGGAGATTCCGATGTCGTCAATCTGATCCTTGATCTGACGCCACTGCCGTCCCTGGCGGCCGCGATCGCATCTGGCGATCCCACGGCGTGTCCGCCGAAGAACGCGGAGATTTCGCTGCAGCCAAAGTCCCGTCTTCCTTTCGGCGGATGGGCGCAGAACACCGCCGATGAAAACGGCCAACTGCGACTCGACGGAGTCGCCTTGGTGCCGTATTCCGTCCTTGGTTACAATCTGCCCGACGGCTGTTACATGGCCTCCATCCGGCTCGGCGATGATGCTGTCGTGGACGGACAGGTCGATTTTTCGCAGGGCATCCCCACCGGACCGCTGGCCGTGACCATACGCCCTCGTGCGCCGAGCGTGAGCGGCACGGTCAAGGACGCCAACGATTCCCCGGCCGCGGGCGTTCTCGTAGTCGTGGTTCCAGCGGACCCGGCGCAGCACTGGGCCGCCCTCTACCACAGCACCACGACCGATCAGAAGGGAAGCTATTCCTTTAAGAACCTGATTCCCGGCAATTACCAGGTCTACGCGTGGGAGGACATTCCACCTGGGGCCTGGCAGGATCCGGACATCCTCAAACAATTCAGCGCGAAAGCGGTGAGGCTGAACCTGAAGGCCGGCGACAACGCGAACCAAGACCTCACTGTCATCCCCGCCTCCGAGACGAAAGATATCGAGTAATTCGCCTCAACCGCGCAGATCGGCGAATGCGGCCTCGATGTCTTTCTTTGCCTCGGGCGATGGTGGCAACAGCGGCAGCCTCGGCATTCCACCGAAGTACCCCATCACGTCCATCGCGTACTTCAATCCTCCGATGCCATATTTCTCCGCAATCAGCGTCGCCGGCTTCTGGATGCGCCTCTGCCAGTCCATCGCCGCATCCGCTTCCCGCGTCCGGTGGGCTTCCCAGATCGAAATGCAAGCGTAGGGCGCCGCGTTGGCGAAAGCCAGTACCGCCCCAACCGCGCCCACCGAAAGCGCCGGGGCCAGCGTTCCGGCATGCCCGGTCAACATTTGGAAGCCCGGCTTCACCTCGCCCAACATCCGGATCATCCGGCCCACGTTGCCCGAACTGTCTTTCATTCCGATGATGTTGGGGTGATGCGACAACTCGGCTACGGCGTCCGTCGCAAGCTCAATGCCCGTATTCTGCGGCAGATTGTAAAGCAGCACCGGAATCTTCGCCCCATCCGCCACTGCGCCGTAGAACGCCTGCTGGGCGCGGGCGCCGCTGAGCTGACCCTTATAATAATGCGGGTTCACCACCAGCGCCGCCTTGTAACCCAATTCAGCCGCTTTGTTCGTCAGCGCCAGCGTCTCCCGCACGCTCTCGGCGCCGGTGCCGGCAATCAGAATTTTCTCCGGCGCCGCCGCCTCCGCCACCCACTCCCAGAACTGAAACCGCTCGTTATGGTCCAGCAGCACGGACTCTCCGGTTGAGCCGCAAACAACATAACCGGCCAAATCTGTTTTATTCCACTTCGATACGTTGTATTCGACCTTCGCCTTCCAAACGTCTCCGTCGGAGTTGAACGGCGTGGCCATCGCCGGGAAGATACCGTTGATTTTCAGGGTGCTCATGGCAAGATCCGGAAACACTTGGGGCGGGCAGGGAACTCGTCCCGGCCCGCCCAAAAACGCTTAGTTCACCGAGTAGATGATAACAAGCGTGTACAGCGCCAGCGATTCGATCAGCACCAGGCCCAGAATCAGCGCACCGCGGATCGCCGCAATCGCTCCGGGGTTGCGCGCCATCGCTTCGGCCGAACCGGCTACCGCGCGGCCCTGTCCGAGGCCGCAGAGGCCCGAGGCAATCGCCATCCCGACTCCGGCGAACACCGGCTTCCAATCCTTCGGGCTGTAGGTGGACGCACCGCCGTCGGCGGCGAACACGGGCGCGGCGATGAGGAACATCACCGCGAGAATCGCAAACATCTTCCACTTCATGGTCTTTCTCTCCTTGCCGATTAATGTGCCGGCGGGGAGGTGGTTCTGGTCCCACCCTGGGGGATGGGTAGCTCACACCCACCGG
>DAIDIH010000367.1 GCA_027459465.1 Bryobacterales bacterium
CCATGCTTCCGATTGCGAGCACGGCGACCCACGATATGACGCGACGCTTCGGGACTACGCCCAGAATGCCGACGTGCTCATCTACGACGCACAATACACGCCCGAAGAGTATGCGGCCAAAGCCGGCTGGGGTCACAGCACTTGGCTCGAAGCGACGCGCGTCGCTCGCGAGTCAAACGCGAAGCATCTCATCCTGTTTCACCACGATCCTTCCCGCACCGACAATGCTCTCGAAGCTGTCGTCGAAAGCGCTCGCCGCGAGTTTGCGAACACAGATGCGGCCAGGGAAGGTTGGGAAATCCGGTTGTAAGGGGGCGGACTTGCCACGGGCTTGAACGCGATGCTGGGAGCGAAGCCTTATACCTCGATGCGCTTCGTCATTCTGTCAAGCACATCCCGATCCAGAGGATAGCCCAGCCCTGGAGCCGTGGGTGAGTGCACGTACCCCTCCGCGTCGATGCGGAATCTGTCTCGATGGTATGGCCGGTCCGTGCACTCCGGCGGGAACGGCATCTCGAACCAGTGCGCGTTCGGCAACGCGAGTTCCAGATGAAAGTGGACCGCCAGGTCGAATACATTCAGCCGCACTACGTCGACGGCACCGCGCCGGATGTATTCGGCGAAGTCGGAAATCGACGCGAGAAATTCGCCGAGATGGAGCGGCACGTCCAGTGCGGTTGCGAGTTGGACGAGTCCGTCTACATCCGTCGTCAGGATCGGATCTTCGAACCACAGATCGTCGAGTTCATCCAGCAGCCGTCCCACCGCATTGCATCATAACGGTTGTATGCCTGCACCGGGTCCTGCGCAAGAACGTATTCATCACCCGCGGCCTTGCGAACTTCCCGGATCTCCTCCATGTGGCCTACGTAAGACGGGATCGGCTTGCCGTTCCTGTGCTGTCCGGCGCCCGGCTGGAACTTGTAGCCCTTGTATCCTTGCTCCTTCGCGTTAGGTACGTCGGGGGCATAGTCCTCGATGGCAGGCAGATGCAACGAACTCGCGTAAGCCATCATGCGGTCCTTGGAACCGCCCAATCGTTTATAAATCGGCCGGTCCACCGCTTTGCCAAGGATGTCCCATAGACACACGTCGGCGGAAGCAGCCCGGTAGTCGGGCCATGATCCGCCGCTTCTGGCAGGAACCGCAACGAAACCGCCCACAGCGTGCCGTTGAACTACGTCCTCGACCCTTCGGACGGGCCTCGCCGGGCCACCCTCTGGCCGCAGATGGGCATCGAATCCTCCCCTGCTTTTCATGCCGGAAGTCGCATTCAACACCAGTAGCAAATCGAGCACGCCCCTGCCCGGCATCGTGGCTTTGCCCATTCCAGCCAACCGGTAGTCCGCCCGCGATTGCCGAGCGAATAGTTGCCTTCGATGCCGCTGTTCGTGACGACGGCGACGATCTCGCCGGTCTCTGATCCATTCAGCCGATGGATGCTTGCCGTGTCGATGACGTAGACCATTACCTGGTTGACTGTCAGGTCGGGCAGGTCAGCCTTCTTGCCCACGGACTGCGCGGCGGCCAGTCCCGGGTCTACCAGCGCGGAAACGCCGGCCGCGGTCCCTGCCGTCGCCGCGAGGAAGTTCCGGCGTGTGACCGGGTCCTCCATCATTCGCTCTCGTCTCTTGGCGAAGATGCCTCAGCCTCTCAGATAGGGCTTCAGGTAGGCGCTCAGGGCATTCCGGATCTCGCGCTTTGCGGCCTCATCGAGCGGCGTTTGTGCACGGCGATCCGCAACCCTGTCGCCACCGGGCAGCGACATGGGGCGCGTGATCGTGGTTTCTTTGAAGACGCCGCGTGCGATGAGGACATAAGACTCGGCGTGGGGAATGCTTTCAAACGCCAGCACGCGCCCAAACATGTCGAATCCCTCGCGCTTCTTGCCCGCGTGCCACAAATCGAACGCCTGCTCGTAGATGTCCGACATCCCCGTCGTAGGGCAGTGGCCCAGAAAGCCGCGCTCCATCTCGGTAATCATTGTTTTCACACCCTTGCCGGAGAAAACATTGAGTTTTCCGCCGGTCCGTTTCCGGATCTCGTCGACGCGCTCGAGTGGATTTCCGGCCTCGTCCTTTACCACCCGCATCGTAGGAACTGTCTTGAATATCCGCACAATGAGGTCGACACTCATGTCGCCCGTGCTCTGCACGAAAAGCGGGAGATCGGTGGCCCGGCCGATGGCCCGGTAGTAATCGACCATGCCATCGTCGTCCGCTTTCTCGGGAGGAAGAGAGATGATCGCGTCGGCCCCGTTTTTCGCCGCATGCTTTGCGTACTCGATGGGCCCAGCGACGCCGCCCTCCAATGTCTGCACTCCGACGACGAGCGCGGTCTTGCCGCCTTTGCCGGCCGCGAGAATGGCTTCGGCGCCTTCGAGCCGTTCCTTACGAGTCAGGCTGGCCCACCCGCTCGCGATCTGCGGCCAGACGAAACCGTGTACCCGGCCCCGGTTGCAAAACTCTACTTCCGCCGCGAGTGTGTCGAGATCTATCTTGTTGTCGGGCGTGCAGGGTGTCTGCCCAATCGGAAACAATCCCAGCAAGGGCTTCCCCTCCCGTGACCCATCGTCCGCAGGCCAGCCACTTTCCGGCAACGCCCCCATCAGGGCGCACGCGCCGATCCGGCTCAAAAATTCCCGTCTGGGTTGTGCTTCGGACTTCATTTTCACGGGGAACCACCTCCGATACCGTGAAGCATATATTCCCGCAGAGCGGCTGTCAAAACGAACCGGCGTTCGGACAAACCCAGGCTGCTGACGGACGCTGAGGCGAGGAATCGAGAATGCGGGCGAAGGAAGTGGAGTTTTCGAACCGGCGGGGTTGGTTGCGGGGGAAGGATTTGAACCTTCGACCTTTGGGTTATGAGCCCAACGAGCTACCAGACTGCTCCACCCCGCACTCCTATGCTAACAAGCAGGGTCGAAGCCGTCAAACTTCTGTCACATACGCGTCATTCCGGCCGTATCAGGGGGGCAAAACCTGGCCCACGCCTCCGTCGCGGGCGTCGCAGACGCGGATCGCGTGGCCGTCCGTCCGGACGGTGATCAGGCCGAGCCGGTCTGTCCGCAGCGCTTCCGCATGATGCGCGGCTAGCCGGGCTATCACGTCGGGATGTGGATGGTGAAACGGGTTGTTGACGCCGTCGGAAATGATGGCGAAAGCAGGATGCACGGCGTCGAGGAAATCCTCCGTCGTCGAAGTCCGGCTGCCATGGTGGCCCACTTTGAGCACGTCGGCGCGAAGCCGGTCGCCGTTAGCGAGCATCTCGGACTCAACCGGCGCTTCGGCATCCCCGGTCAGCAGAAATGTACGCTCGCCATAGTCAATACGCAGCACGAGTGAATCGTCGTTTCCGGGCGTATCCGCGGGCTGATAGTCGGGCGCGGGCGCAAGCACCCATACGTGCGCACCGCCGAACGTGTACGAACATCCGGCGCGCGGGTGCAGTACCCGGACGCCCAGCCCCCGGGCATGCGCGACCAGCATCCGGCTCAGCGGGTTCGCCGGGCTCGCCCCCATCCACAACTCGCGTGGATGAAAATCCTCCATCAACGCCACCAGGCCACTCGCGTGATCAGCGTGCGCGTGGGTCATCACCATCACATCGATCGACCGGATCGCCCGTTTCCACAGGTACGGCGCCACCACCTCCTCCCCCACGTCGAACTGCGGGGTGCTTGCGCGGCGAAACGAAGCCAACCCGCCTCCATCCACCAGCATCAGACGCCCGTCGGGAAACGCCACCAGCAGGCTATCGCCCTGCCCAACGTCGATCGCGGTAAGCTCCAGCACGCCGCGCCGCACTGCCGGCCGCATCGGGTGCCAAAGCAACAGGACCAGGCAAAGGACCACGCCCGCCGCGGCCGCCCACTTCGATGTGCGCCTCGTCCGCAACGGTTCCCATCCCAGCGCAAGCGCCATGGCCGCAAGCGAAGCAGCGAATGCGGCGGCGAGCCACAGCGGAGGATCCGGCACACGCCAGTCCGGCCCAACATGCGCGTGCCACGCGCTGATGCGCGCCGCCGCGGTCACCAGCCATCCCGCCGGCGCCGCGGCCCATCGCCCGCCCGTCGAAACCGCCAGTAGTCCGAACGGAACCACGAGCGACATCAGCGGAACCACCAGCACGTTCGCCGAAACACCCGACACCGATACGCGGTGGAAATACAACGTCATCGGCAACGCCAGCCCGGCCTGCATCGCCGCCGACACCACGAACAACTCCCAGCCCACCATCGGCGGG
>DAIDIH010000368.1 GCA_027459465.1 Bryobacterales bacterium
GCGAAAGACACGCTGAGCCGGCGGTTCGCGGCGTTCTGTCTTGCGGGAGCGGGGGAGATTCGGGTGCGGCTGGGCGAGACGCAGGTTGGGCTGGGAGAGTTGACGGCCGCGCATGGCGAGTTTGAGCGGCTGGCCGCTGCGTCGCCGGGGAATTACTACATTCTTTCCGGGCTGGCGGACACGGAGGAGAGGCTGGGGCGTGTGTGGCTCACGCTGGGCCACCGGCGCTCGGCGAAGGATTCGTTTCAGGAGAGTCTGAATCGCTGGCTGAAGGCGCAGGAGCGGGCGCCGCTGGCGCGGAGTGATGAAGTCAAGCTGAGCAGGTTGCGGGAGGAGTTAGCTTCGGCGAGCGTGCCTTGAGTTACTTGGATTTCCATTCTTCAAGGATGGCATCTATGTCCGCTTCGTCGTCGCCGATGCGCTGGAGTTTCTCGCCGGAGGGGCTGAAGAGGTAGTAGGGGTAATCGGCGTAGCCTTCGGAGGGTTCCATGGTGCGCTGATTGGCGATGAGGTAGCCTTTGTAGCGGCCAGTGGGGAGGACTTCGTAGTTCACGACGTCGGGAAGGAAGAGTTTGGCGGCGCCGGTGCCGGCGTCGAGGCGGAAGAGGGCTCCGGTGATCTGGTCGATGTCGACGACGAAGTAGATGGAGCGGCCGTCGGCGGACCACTGCGGCCAGCGGATCTCGGCGGTTGCAGGCGCGTCGGCACCGTTCCATCGGATGGGTCCGTGAAAGAGCTCGCGGAGGCCGGAGCCGTCGGTGTTGACTAGCCAGAGTTCGAACGCCGACCCGGGGCCAGGCCGGCTCAAGAATACGACACGCTTGCCATCCAGCGAGAGCGAGGGTTCCGAATAGTCGCCGGGTTTGGTGAGACTGCGAATCTCGCCGTCAGGCGTGCGACAAATAACCGTCATCGTGCTGTCTTGGACGCGCACGGACACTGTGGAAGAGCCGGACTTTGGCTCCTTGTAAATGGGATTTCGGGGCGTCCCTCTCCTGGCGGGCCCGACCTGAACGAATTTGCCGTTTTCCAGTTGGTAGGTGACCCGGACGATACCAGCAGAACAGCACAGACCTTTCATCCTGGCTGGGTCCGAGAAATCGACGACGAGACGGCGGGCGATGTGGATGTCTTCGAGTCCGCCGCGGCCACCGATTCCACTGCGTAGTATCGAAAGCAGCGAAACGCGTCCTTCGCGGCATTCGAAGACAAAGATGTAGTCCCAAAATGCCGTGCCGCCGGTCTCGTAGGCTAGGTCGACGACCGCTTCGTCGTGCCCGTCGCCGGTGAGGTCGCCGTAACTGACGTTTTTGAAGATTAGGTGCGGACTAGCTGGACCTCCCGGCGGAAACGTGTGACGGCTGTCGACAAGTTTGACGCGACTAGTGGCGCGAACAGTCAGCCAGGACCAACTCTCGGGAATGTCAGGCTCGCCCGGCCAGGGGTAGACGAAGTTTTTCCAGTCGACGGCGTGGATGGGGTCGGGTGGCGCGGCGGTGGCACTCAGGCAGATGGCGGTGGCGAGGAGAGCGAGCGACGGCCTGCGCATGAACTTTTAGTGTGCGACGTTTTGGTTGATTCGGCGGGCCGTGGTTAGCCGGCTTCGACCATCTCGCCGCGGCGGAGGGCTCGGGATTTCATCCAGACGAAGAAGACGGGGACGAGGATGAGGACGTGGATGGTGGAGGTGACCATACCGCCGACGATGGGGGCGGCGATGGGTTTCATGACGTCGGAGCCGACGCCGGTTTCCCAGAGGATGGGAGCGAGGGTGGCGAGGACGGCGGCGACGGTCATGAGTTTGGGGCGGAGGCGGTGCACGGCGCCTTCGATGGCGGCGGCGACTACGTCGTCATGGGACTTCACCTCACCCGCGGCGGCGCGGCGTTCGAGGGCCTCGTGGAGATAGACGACCATGACGACACCGGTTTCCACCGCGATGCCGAATAGGGCGATATAGCCGACCCAGACGGCGACGCTGAAGTTATAGCCGAGGAGCCACTGGAGTAACAGACCTCCGGTCATGGCGTAGATGGTGGGAAAGATCAACACGAGGGCTTCGCCGACGGATTTGAAGACAAGATAGAGAAGCACGAAGATGAGGAAGAAGACGACGGGGAGGATGAAGTTGAGGCGTTCGCGGGCGCGCATTTCGAACTCGTATTCGCCGGACCACTTCCAATGAAAGCCGGGCGGCGGGGCAAGTTCGTTGCGGAGCAGAGCCTGGGCGCGGTTGACGAAGCCACCGTAGTCGTGGGTGTTGAGGTCGACGAAGACGTAACCGGTGAGTTGGGCGTCTTCGTCGCGGATCATGGCGGGGCCTTTGGAGAAGGTGAGGCGCGCTACTTCGCCCAGGGGCACTTGCGCGCCACCGGGGGAGGAGACGAGGACGCGGCCTAACTTGCCGAGATCGGAGCGAAAGTCGGAGGCGTAGCGTACGGCGACGGGGTAGCGCTCGCGGCCTTCGATGTTTTCGGCGATGGTTTCGCCGCCGATGCCGGATTCGATGGCCATCTGGACTTCTCCGACGGTGAGGCCGTAACGGGCGGCTTCGGCGCGGTCGACCTGGATGTTGACGTAGTTGCCCTGGGAGACCCGCTCGGCGAAGACGCTGCGGACTTCGGGCATCCCGCCGAGGACGCGCTGTATTTGGTTGCCGAGCGCCTCGATGCCTTGCACGTTAGGTCCTTGAATCTTCAGGCCGACGGGTGTTTTGATGCCGGTGAGTTCCATGTCGAGGCGGTTTTGAATCGGCATAGTCCAGGTATTAGTCAGGCCGGGGAATTGTAACTTGGCGTCCATATCAGTGATTAACTGTGAATAAGTCATGCCGGGGCGCCACTTATCCATGGGTTTCAAGACGATGGTGGTGTCGTACATGTCGAGGGGCGCGTTGTCGGTGGCGCTATCGCTGCGGCCGACGGCACCGAAGACGGATTCGACTTCGGGGAAGGAGCGGATGACGCGGTCCTGCTCCTGCATGAGGCGGGAGGCTTCGGTGACCGAGATGCCGGGCAGGGCGCTGGGCATATAGAGGGCGGCGCCTTCATTGAGAGGAGGCATGAACTGGCTGCCGATGCGGAAGGCGAGGGGGGCGCAGACGGCGAGGAAGGCGAGGTTGAGCGCGACGGTGACCCAGGGATGGCGGAGGCACCAGCGCAGCACAGGCAGATAGAGCATCTGGGTGAAGCGCGAAATCGGGTTGGCGGATTCGGGCTTGAGGCGTCCGCGGAGGAAGAGGACCATGAGCGGCGGGACGACGGTGATGGCGAGGAGGGAGGAGAAGCCGACGGCCAGCGTTTTGGTCCAGGCGAGGGGACGGAACAGGCGGCCTTCCTGGGCCTCGAGCAGAAACACAGGGAGGAAGGAGACGACGATGATGAGGAGCGAATAAAACAAGGCGGGGCCGACTTGTTTCGCGGCGCCGATGAGGATGCTGCGGCGCGCACGGCCGTTGATTTCTCCGCCCGAGGCCACCTGAGCCTCCGACAGATGGCGGTAGCCGTTTTCGACCATCACGATGGCGGCGTCGACGAGGACTCCGATGGCGAGGGCGAGGCCGCCGAGGGACATGATGTTGGAACTTACGCCGAGCCAGTACATGGGAAGGAAAGAGGCGACGACGGCGACCGGCAGGGTGAGGACGGGGATGAGGGCGGAACGGAAATGAAACAGGAAAACGGTGATGACGAGGCTGACGATGATGGCTTCTTCGAGCAGGTCACGTTCGAGAGTGGCGATGGAAGCGCGGACGAGGCCGGAGCGGTCGTAGGCGGTTTCGACTTCGACGCCGGGCGGGAGGGAGGCGGCGATTTCCCGGAGTTTCGCTTTTACGCCGGAGATGACATTCAGGGCGTTCATGCCGTATCGCATGACGACAATGCCGCCGACGGTTTCGCCTTCGCCGTTCCACTCGGCGACGCCGCGGCGAATGTCGGGGCCGAAGGTGACGGTACCGATATCTTTGACCATGACCGCGGTTCCGTTTTTGGCGGCTACAGGAATGTTTTCGAGATCGGAGAGGGAGCGGAAGTAACCCATGCCGCGGATCATATACTCGGCTCCGCCGAACTCGATGAGACGTCCGCCGACTTCGTTGGTGCTTCCGCGGATTTTGTCGATGATGGTTTCGAGAGGGATGTTATAGGCGCGTAGCTTATCGGGGTCGAGCCGGACTTGGTACTGGCGCACGAAGCCGCCGATGGTGGCGACTTCGGCGACGCCGGGGACGGACTCAAGCTGGTAGCGCAGGTACCAATCCTGGAGGGAGCGTAAGTCGGCGAGGCTATAGCGGTGGCCGCGATCGACGAGAGCGTATTCGAAAACCCAGCCGGCGCCGGTGGCGTCGGGGCCGATGACAGGACTTACTCCGCGGGGCAGCCTGCCTTGGATTTGCTCGAGATACTCGAGGACGCGGCTGCGGGCCCAGTATAAGTCGGTTCCGTCTTCGAAGACCACGAAGACGTAGGAGTCGCCGAACATAGTTTGGGCGCGGACGGCTTTGACGCGGGGCGCGGCGAGCATGGCGGTGACGATGGGGTAGGAGACCTGATCCTCGATGAGGTTGGGCGGTTGGCCGTTCCACTCGGTATGAATGATGACCTGGACGTCGCTGATGTCGGGAAGCGCGTCGAGGGGGATACGGCCGATGGCCCAGAAGCCGGCGATGGCGAGAGCGACGACGGCGGTGAAGACGAGGAAGCGATTCCGCGCGCAAGCTTCGATCCAACGGGCGATCATTTACATGCCCCCTTCGGCGGTGACGGAGAGATCGCGGCGGGCGAGGGACTGGCCTCCTCGGGCGGCTGTTACCGTGATGCGCCACGCGCCGCCGGAGGGAAGGCGGGCGGTACCGACGTAGATGCCGTTGCCCGCGGGCTTGAGCGTGACGACGAAACGGGTGGCCGCCATGCCCATTTCGGGCATTGCGGGTTGGAAGAAGGTAACGGCGACATCGGCCCCTTCGAGGGGCTTGCCGTCGACGCCTCGGAGGACGACGCGGACGGTGTTGTCGCCCTTGCGCGGCGTGGCGGGGTTAGTTGCAAAGTCGATCTGAACACCTTGAGAGGCGCCAGAGGTTGGCGCAGAGGCGGCGGTGGGCGGCGCGAAGTCGTTCATCGCCGACTGGATTTGGCTTTCTGAGTCGAGGAGGAAGTTGGCGGAGGTGACGATGCGGTCACCGGCTTTCAAGCCGCTGAGAACCACTAGGTCAGCGCCGGCGCGCGGGCCGACCTGGATCTCGCGAGGGATGTAGTGGCCGCCGCCGGAATCGAGGAAGGCGATCCAGCGGGTGCCCGTTTGATATGCGCCGGTGGCGGGGATGATGAGGCGGCGGCCCATGGGCAGGACGATGCGGACGTTGACGAACATACCGAGCGACAGCGTCATGCCGGGATTGGCGACCTCGATCCGGACCTTAGCGGTACGGGTGGCTGCGTCGACTTCGGGCCAGATGAAACCCACGCGACCGTGGAATGTGCGGCCGGGATAGGCGTCGACGGTGATTTCGGCGGGGTCTCCGACTTTTACGCGGCCGAGGTCGTCCTGAAAGACCTGCGCGTAGACCCAGACGCGGCTGAGATCGGCGACCGAGTAGAGCGGGGTTCCCGGCTGGACGTACATGTTGGGCAGGGCCGAGCGACGAGTGACATAGCCCTCGGCGGGGGAATCAATTTCGAGTTCCTGCTGGACGGCGCCGGTTTCGCGAAGGCGGGCGATGTCGCGGTCCGGGACTTCGAACTGGCGCAGACGGGCCTCGGCGGCGGCGATGAGGCTTTTGGCGCCGGTTGAAACACCTTCCACAGTGCTGCCGAGGAGCAGTCCTCCGTTCTGGCGGGCGAGTAAGTATTCCTGTTCGGTAGTTACTAAGTCCGGACTGTACACGGTAAGTAATGGCTGGCCTTTGTGGACGCGTTGATAGGTTGAGTTGACGAAGACCTGGCGCACCCAGCCGGCGAAGCGGACCTGGACGTCGGCTAGCCGGGTTTCGTCGGCTTCGACGTTACCCGTGGTGCGGACTTCGTCCTGGACGTTGCGGAGGGCCGCCTCACCGGTTTTCACGCCGATGGTTTGGATGCGCTGGGGAGTGAGGTCGACGGGTGCGAGTTTCGGTTCGACCTCGGCGGCCGTGTGGGTGACGGCCGGCGGATTCGTTACGAGAGGCTGGGGTTTTTGGCCGCGCCAGAGCACGTAGGCGAGCGAGGCCGCCAGGGCGAGGGCGAGGGCTGCGGTGAAGAAAAACGCGGTTCGATATCGTTCCATTTTTTCCGTTCCCTTAGTGAATCTGCGCGCCGGTCCATTGTTCGATGCGGGCGAGGGAGGTTTCGCGATCGGCCACGAGCTTCCAGTACTCTTCGTCGAAGTTGACGACGTCGCGGAAGGAGTTCAGCAGGGTCTCAAAGTCTTCCCGATTCGTTTCGTACGCGGCGAGGCCGGCGCGGTAGGCGGCCATGGCCTGGGGCATCAGCCCCTGGCTGTAGATTTTGAGGACGCGTTCGGTGGTTTGGGCGGAGATGAGTTCGCTACGCACATTGAACAAAGTGGTCTGCACCTGGCTTTCGTATTGCTGTTTCGACTGATGGAGTTCGTCGACGGCCTGGCTCATTTCGGGGTCGAGCTTGCGTTTGCGGTAGATGGGCAGCCTGGCGCCGAAGGTGAGCATGTAATAGTCGCGGTAGCCGGGGCCGGTGGACTGCCACATGTACTGGACGTTGAAGTCGGGGTAACGGTCCTTGCGGGCGAGTTCGACCTGGAGGCTCTGGCGGTTTACGAGGTCGCGGCGCGCGGTTACTTCGGGGTTATCCTGGCGGATGCGATCGAGTAACTGGTCCTCGGTGAGGGTAAGTGGGGTTTCGGTGAGCGGTTCCGTGACGATGGGCGGCGTGTTGCCCGGGCGGTTGAGTAACTGGCGGAGGCGGGCCTGTTCGGTGCCTTCGATCATGTTATGGTGTTCCATTTCGCGGAGGATGCGGGTCTTTTCGAGCTGGGCCTTCAGGACGTCCTGCTGGCTTCCCTGCCCCACGCGGTAGCGCGCTTCGACGATCTTTTCGATCTCGCCGAGCAGGTCTTCATCGCGCATGAGGAGGCCCATGGTGCGCTGGACGTAAGCGATCTGGTAGTAAGCTTCCTTGACCTGCTCGAAGACGGCGCGGCGGGCGGTTTCAAGCTGCTGGCGGGTGACGGAGGCCTGGGTGCGGGCCGCCTCGGCGCGGAGTTTGAGTTTGCCGGGATAGGGGAGGTCCTGGGAGACGCCGAAGCCGATGTAGGCCATATCGCTGTTCGTGATGCCTGCGAAGGGGCGCGGACTTCCGACGGCGAACTGCTGTACGGTGACTTCGGGATCGGGGGGAGTGGCGGCCTGGGAAGGGAGTTGTTCGGCGGCCTGCCAGGCGCGGCGGGCGGCGAGGATGTCGGGGTTAGTCGCGGCGGCCTCGGCGAGTAACTTATCGAGAGGCGTTGACGCTTCGGCGGCGTGGATGACGGGGAGAAGCAGGGCGATGGCGGCAAGAGCGGATTTCATTGGCCGGCCTCCGCGTAGAGGCGGTCCCAGAGTTTTTCGAAGATGGCGCGGTTGAGAGGGGTTTTTAAGTCGAAGGCGACGATTTCGCGGTAGCCGGTGAGACGGAGTTCGTAGGGGTTGGGGTTGGCGAGGGTTTGGAGGTCTGCCCAGCGCCAGGCGCCGCTGTGGCGGCCGTCGGCGGAAACAAAGTCGATGCCGTCTGTTTTGAGGCGGAGGAGGCCGTTACTGCCACCGAAGCGGGCGCGGCGGTGGGCGGGGATGACGGCGAGGGCGGAGGATTCGGGCTCAGGCAGGCCGTTGCGCAACGGCTTGCCGATGCGGGCCGTAAGTTGGCGGGCTACGTCCGGGGGCATCGGCTGTGAGAGACGGAAGTGGTAAGAGCGCTGGCCGGGGGTGTTCCAAAGGCGGTTTTCGTAGGCGCCAACGACTAACTCGCGAGCCGAGAGATCGACGGTGCGGATTTGCTCAAACGACCAGTGCATGCCGTCCCGAGCGGTCTTGAACGTGACGCCTTCGCCATCCACGACGATTGTGCCGCGGACACCGGGGTGCACCGTTCGTTCCCATTTCGCGCTGGTTTGCCAGGCGGCGGAGGCGCTCAGGCACACTCCGGCCAACAATGCAGTTATTCGGATCCAATTCATGCAAATCTCCCGACTCAGTCATGCCGCGGCTATGGGGCCGCGAATCCGCGAGCACACAAGTGCGCACGCAAAACGACTTACGATGACGGGGGAACTAGATGCGGAGAGGGAGGGGTAAGGCGGCGGCGCCGGGTGGTTGTCCGGCGTGAGAGTCGCGGGCGGCGAACCATGCCCGAGAGGTATCGGGCAAGCAGGAGGCAAGCGGGGCGACTGTGGCGGGCAGAGGTGTCACGAGGGACGCGGGGCGAACGAGCGAAACTTTTTCCCGGTCGTGCAGTGCCTTTGGGGTGGTTTGGGGGGAAACCTGGGAGCAGGGGCTGGATTTTTGCGGCGCGCAGTGGCCCATGCGGCAGCAGGCGCGCATTTGCGAGGTAGTTACTCCCGCGGCGAAGCAGCCGGCGGAGTTGGTGAGGAAGAGAGACACCACGGCCAAGAGAACCAACAGGCGCCGTGCCGTCATGTTTTCACGATGGCAGAAGGGGTAAGGGCGTGTCAATAGAAGCGTTACACTACGTGCTCTTCGAAGCGGGCGGCGCAGAGGCGGAGGGTTTCTTCGACGGGTTTGCGCCAGAGGGATTCGTTGAAGATTTCGACTTCGATGGGGCCGGTGTAGCCGGCCGCGTCGATGGCGGCGCGGATGCGGCGGAGTTCGATGGAGCCGTCGCCCATCATGCCGCGGCTCATGAGGGGGTCGGCGAGGAGGGGGATCCAGTCGGAAACGTGGAAGCCGGCGATTTTGGCGCCGGCGCGCTCGATCGACGCGTATAAGTTCGGATCCCACCAGACGTGGTAGGCGTCGATGACGACGCCGACTTCGGGGCCGAAGGGTTCGGCCATGTTGAAGGACTGTTCGAGGGTGACGACGACGGAGCGGGAGGCGGCGAACATGGGGTGGAGGGGTTCGATGCCGAGTTGGATGCCGGCGGCGCGGGCAACGGGGGCGAGGATGGCTATCGAGTCTTCGACCATGCGGCGGGCGCCGTCGAGGTCGCGATCGGGTGCGGGGCCGCAGACGAGGACCAGGACGCCCGCGCCGAGAGTGGCTGCTTCCTCGATGGCCCGGCGGTTGTCGTCGATGCGTTCGCGGCGTTCTTCGGCGGTTGCGGCGGGAAACATGCCGCCGCGGCAGAGGCTGGAGATTTTCAGGCCGGCATCGCGGATGCGGCGCGCGTCTTCGGCAGGCTTTGCGCTGAGTTTGTGGCGCCAGGGAGCGATCCATTGGACGCCGTTTTTGCGGCAGGCATCGACGACTTCGGCGAGGGAGGCGTGGCCGGAGGTGATCTGGTTGAAGCTGAGGCGGCTCATGCGAAGCCTCCTAGTTCGAGCAGAGGTTTCATGCGGCGGGCGGCGAGGGAGGGGTCGCGGAGGAGGCCGGCGTTGGAGGCGAGGACGAGCAGGTCGCACAGGTGGAGGAGCGAGCGGGCGCTCTCCTGGCCGCCGAGCATGCGGAAGTGGTTCTGGTGGCCGTTCAGATAGGCGAGGAAGACGATGCCGGTTTTGTAGGCATAAGTGGGGGCGCGGAAGATGTGGCGGGAGAGAGGGACGGTGGGCGCGAGTAAGTTCTGGTAGTTAGTAAGATCGCCGGAATCGAGAGCGCGGAGGGCGGCGGCGGCGACGGGGGCGATTGCGTCGAAGATGCCGAGGAGGGCGTGGCTGTAGCCGAGGTCATCGCCGGCGATCAGTTCGTCGTAGTGGAAGTCGTCGCCGGTGTACATACGAACGCCCTCGGGGAGGCGGCGGCGCATTTCAATTTCGCGGTTTTTGTCGAGGAGGGAAATTTTGATGCCGTCGATTTTGTGGCGGTGTTCGGCGATGATGGCGAGGAAGGTGGACATGGCTTCGTCGATGTTAGAGGAGCCCCAGTAGCCGGCGAGTTGGGGATCGAACATTTCGCCGAGCCAATGGAGGATGACGGGGCGGGAGGACTGGCGGAGGAGGCGGCCGTAGACGCGGGCGTAATCCTCGGGGCCGCGGGCACAGGCGGCGAGAGCGCGGCTGGCCATGAGGATGGCCTGCGAGCCGGCGGTTTCGGTGACGGCGAGTTGTTCTTCGTAGGCGGCGATGACCGAGTCGAGGTTGGCGCCGGGGGAAAGCTGGTCGGTTCCGACGCCGCAGGCGATGCGGCCGTTGCAGGCTTTGGCATCGGCCGAGGCGCGGAGGATCAACTCGCGGGCGTTGGCCCAACTTAGTCCTCCGCCGCGTTGGGCGGTGTCCATGGCTTCGGCGACGGCGAAGCCGAGCGACCATAAATAGCGGCGGTAGGCGAGGGTGGTTTCCCAATCGATGACGGGGGCGAGGGCGGGTTCGCATTCGGCGAGGGCATCGACGGTGACATGGGCGGCGGCGAAGGCGATGCGTTTTTGAAACGGGGCTCCGCGCGGATCGGCGGAGGGGGCGGGGCGGAGTTCGATGCGGCGGCGGCCACCGTCTTTTGCCGGCAGTTCGATGGTTACGCTCATGGGTTCAGGCATCTTTCAACGCGGGCACGTCGACCCAGCGGCGTTCCTGCCAGGAGCGCAGGGCGAGTTCGGCGAGCTGCACGCCTTTGGCGCCTTCAAGGAGAGTGTGGGGGAACGGGGCGTCTTCGGCGATGTGGCGGAGGAACATCTCCCACTGGACTTTGAAGGCGTTGTCGAATTCCTGGTTGGCGGGGACGTCTTGCCAGGCGGCGCGATAGTCGATGGTGGAGGGGAGGTCGGGGTTCCAGACGGGCTTGGGGGTGAAGGAGCGGTGCTGGACTTTGCAGTCGCGGAGGCCGGCGACGGCGGTGCCGTGGGCGCCGTCGACCTGGATGACGAATAAGTCGTCGCGGTAGACGCGGAAGGCCCAGGAGGCGTTCAACTGGACCGTGATGCCGCCTTCGATTTCGAACATGCCGTAGGAGGCGTCATCGGCGGTGCAAGCGTAGGAGCGGCCCTGTTCGTCGACGCGCCGCGGGATGTGGGTGGCGGCGTGGCAGAGGAGGGATTTTACGGGTCCGAAGAGGCCTTCGAGGACATATTGCCAGTGGGCGTACATGTCGAGGACGATGCCGCCGCCGTCTTCGGCGCGGTAGTTCCAGCTTGGGCGCTGGGCGGGCTGCCAATCGCCTTCGAAGACCCAGTAGCCGAACTCGCCGCGGACGGAGAAGATGCGGCCGAAGAAGCCGCTGTCGATGAGGCGCTTGAGCTTGCGCAGGCCGGGGAGGAAGAGTTTGTCCTGGACGATGCCGTTTTTGAGATTGCGCTCGCGGGCGAGGCGGACGAGACTCATGCACTCTTCCACCGTACCGGCGAGGGGCTTTTCGCAGTAGATATGCTTGCCGGCGAGGAGAGCGGCGCGGACGGATTCGGCGCGGCGGGAGGTGACCTGGGCATCGAAGTAGACGGGGAAGTCTTCTTCGGCGAGGCTCGATGCGAGGCTGGTGCTGAAGCGATCGACGCCGTAGCGGGCGCATAACTCGCGGAGCTTCGATTCGTTGCGGCCGACCAGCAGGAGTTCGGGGTAGAGGCGTGTTCCGTTGGATAAGAGCACGCCGCCTTCGGCGCGGATGGCGGCGAGGGAGCGGGCTAAGTGCTGGTTGGCGCCCATACGTCCGGTGACGCCGTTCAAGATGATTCCGATTCGATTCATATAGCCGTCTGCGCCATGAGCGCGTCGTTGGGATAGAAGTGGTCCACGGTGTCCGAAGTTACCAGATGGTGCTTGACAAAGACCGCGGGCGGAACGGGCTTGCGGTTGAGAAGATCCAAAGCTACGCGGACCAGATCGGCGCCGTATTTTTCCGGGAAGTAGGCAACGGAGCCGGCGAGGCGCGTGCCGGGTTCGCGCAATTCGCGCCGCGCTTCCGGTGAGGCGTTGTGGCCGACGACGACGCAGTGTTCGAAGCGTCCGGCTTCCTGATAGGCGCGCAGGGCGCCGAGGGCGCTGGAGTCGTTGATGGCGCAGACAAGCTGGCGGCGGGAACGGGACGTGCGCAGATGTTTGCGGACAACGTCGAGCGTGGCGCCGAACTGGCCGTCGCCGTCGAGGTGAGTTACGGGGCAGGAGTCGAGATGCGGAAGGACCTCTTTCAGTCCGACGAGCATGCCGGTGAGACGCATGCGGGGGAGTGCGCCGGCGCGCGGGAGTTCGAGGAGGACGATATCGTCGACTTCGCCCTGCCAATGCAGCTTCGCCCAGCGGCCGAGGCAGCGGCCTCCGAGCAAGCCGGCGCCGTAGTTATTGGCGCCGTAGTAAGTGGCGCCGGGATGGGGGATGTCGATGGCGATGAGAGGGATGTTGGCTTCGCGGTACTTGGCGGCGATGATGGGGGCGATGTTTTCGTCGGTCTGGAATTCGATGACGAGGTCGACCTTGTCGCGGATGAGGAGATCGGCGTTGCGCTGGGCGATTTTCGGGCTGTAGCGGTTGTCGACGCAGATAAGTTCGATGCCTTCGGCGCGGGCGGCGGCTGCGAGACCTTCGGAGACGTCGCGGGAAAAATCGTCGTCGGCGCCCTGGGCGGCGTAGCCCAAGCGGAAGCGGCGCTGGCGGAGGGGACGGATGCAGGATTGGTACTGATTTTCGCCGATTTTTTCGACCATGCCGCATTTTTCGAGCGTGTAGAGGAGGCGGAAGGCCATGCCCTTACTGAGGCCGGAGCGGGCGGCGACGTCGCGGAGGCGGAGGGTTTCGCCGGAGGCCTGAAAGGCGGAGAGGAGCTTCGAGGCGTGGAGGAGGGATTTGACTAAGTAAGGATCGCGAGCTCGGGCCGGGGTGCTCATATTGCCGATCTACATGGTGAAGTTGGAATGCGAGAAAGGATAGCACAGGATGGGGCGCGAAGTGGCGTTCCGGAGGGCGAAACAGTTTTCGGGCGGGAGCGCGGCGCGGGGGGAGGGGTTTGCGTGGAGTTGGTTTTGCTAAGCCGCCGGTTGTCAGCGAGGTGCGCTGGCGGCGCGTGAGTGGGACGTGTTTTGCAATGCGAAATCCCAGGTGCGGGCGGCGACGCGTGTTGTCAGCGATGCGGGGCGAGGGTATGCTGGTGGTCTGCCCGGGGAGGGGCAGCATCATGCCGGATCAACAGATGGAATCGGTGTTTGAGGCACTCGACCGCTTCCAGATTGAGATTCCTTCCTGGGGTTTTGCCAACACCGGGACACGGTTCGGGAAGTTCCTGCAGGCGGCGGCGGCGACGAACCTGGCCGAGAAGATGAGTGATGCAGGGATGGTGCATTCGCTGACCGGGGCTTGCCCGACGATTGCGTTGCACGTGGAGTGGGATTTCCCGCGCGGGGAGGCGGACGTTGCGGAGGCGGCGAGATTGGCGGCGGAGCATGGGATCGCGCCGGGGTCGATCAATCCGAATCTGTTTCAGGACCAGATATATAAGTTAGGTTCGTTCGGGAATCCGAGCGCGGAGGTGCGGCAGGCGGCGCTGGCGCACGTGTATGAGAGCATCCGGATTGCGCAGCGGTTGGGGAGCAGGGATATATCGCTGTGGTTTGCGGACGGATCGAATTATCCCGGCACGGCGAACATCCGGCAGCGGAAGCGATGGTTCGAGGAGTGCCTGCACGCCTGCCATGAGAGGCTGAGCGCGAACCAGCGGATGCTGGTGGAGTACAAGCCGTTCGAGCCGGCGTTTTATCACACCGATATTGCGGACTGGGGGATGGCGCTGCTCGTGGCGCGGGCGGCGGGCGAGCGGGCGAAGGTGCTGGTGGACACCGGGCATCACTATGCGGCGCAGAACATCGAGCAGATTGTGGCGTGGCTGCTTGAAGAGAAGATGCTGGGGGGGTTCCACTTCAACGACCGGCGGTATGCGGACGACGACCTGACGCTGGGGTCGATCGATCCATATCAGGTGTTCCGGATTTTCCACGAGATTCTGATGTTCGAGTGGGAGCGCGGGAGCGTGACGGGGATCGCGTACATGATCGACCAGAGCCACAACCTGAAGGGCAAGATGGAGGCGATGATCCAGACGGTGATGACGGCGCAGGAACTGATGGCGAAGGCGGCGCTGGTGGACCGGGCGGCGCTGGCGGTGCATCAGGCGAGCGGGGACCTGGTGCGGGCCGAGCAGTGCCTGAAGGACGCGTTTTCGACCGATGTGCGGCCGGCGATCCGGGCGTGGCGGTCGGCTCACGGGTTGGCGGAAGACCCGATGGAAGCGTTCCGGCAGAGCGGATATCTGGAGCGGGTGACGCGCGAGCGGGCGGAGAAGAACGCGGCGCAGGCAACGAGCTACGCCTGAGCGAAGAAAACATGATGGAACGAGTTTGTTTTACGCTGCGCGTCCGCAAGGAGCGCATGGAGGAGTATCGCGCGCGGCACCGGGCGGTGTGGGCGGAGATGCTCGATGCGCTGCGGGAGGCGGGTTGGGAGAACTACTCGCTGTTTCTGCGGCCGGACGGATTGCTGGTGGGTTACTTCGAGACGCGGGATTTCGAGCGGGCGATGCGGGTGAACGCGACGGAAGTGAACGACCGGTGGCAGCGGGAGATGGCTCCGTTTTTCGAGTTTGACGAGGACGACGGGCGGCCGGACCGGTCGTTTCAGCGGCTGGAGCAGGTGTTTTATCTGGGCCGGGAGACGGAATGAGGCTGCCGGCCGCGCTGCTCATATTGCTGCTGCCGATGGCGGCCGCGCAGGACGTTGCGGCGGTTCGGCGAGGGTTCGCGGCGCCGCCGGACGATGCGCGGATCCTGATGCGGTGGTGGTGGTTCGGGCCCTCGGCGACGCACGCGGAACTGGAGCGCGAGTTGCGCGCGATGAAGCAGGGAGGGATCGGCGGAGTGGAAGTGCAGGCGGTGTATCCGCTGGCGCTGGACGATCCGGCGACGGGGTTCCGGAACTACCGGCATCTTTCGGACGAGTTTCTCGACGCGCTGCGATTCACGCGGCAGATGACGGCGGAGTTGGGGATGCGGATGGACGTGACGCTGGGGAGCGGGTGGCCTTTCGGGGGGCCGACGATCCGTGTGACGGAGGCTTCGGGGGAGTTGAAGGTAGTGCGGACGGAGATTCCGGCGGGCGCGGCTTCGGTGGCTGTACCGAGTACGGGGGCGGGCGAGAGTCTGGTGGCGGCGTTTGTGGCGGAGGGGGATGCGAAGGCGTTCCGGAAGCCGGTGGAGGTTGCGCTCGAGGTGCGGGGCGGACGGATCGCGTGCAAGGCGGCGCCGGAGCAGCGCGTGGCTTTGCTTTTTGTGGCGAGCCGGACGGGGCAGCAGGTGAAGCGGGCGGCGTATGGGGCGGAAGGTTTTGTTTTCGACCATTACAGCCGGGCCGCGACGGAGCGGTATTTGGCGACGACGGGGGCGCGGTTTGCGGAGGCATTCGGGCCCAAGCCGCCTTATGCGATTTTCAGCGACAGCCTGGAGGTTTACGGGGCGGACTGGACGCCGGACTTGCTCGCGGAATTTCAGAAGCGGCGGGGCTATGATTTGAGGCCGCATTTGCCGGCGCTGGTGGCGGACGTGGGTCCGGAGACGGCGGCGATCCGGCATGACTGGGGCGAGACGCTGACAGAACTGGTGGAGGAGAATTACCTGCGGCCGATTCGGGCGTGGGCGGCGGCGCATGGGGTGAAGTTCCGGAGCCAGACGTATGGGTATCCGCCGGTTTCGCTTTCGAGCAACGCGCTGGTGGATCTGCCGGAAGGCGAAGGGCCGCGATGGCGGGAGTTTTGCGAGACGCGGTGGGCGTCGTCGGCGAGCCATCTGTATGGGCGGCGAGTGACGTCGTCGGAGACGTGGACGTGGCTTCATTCGCCGGCGTGGCGGGCGACGCCGCTCGATATGAAAGCCGAGGCGGACCGGCATTTTCTGCAAGGGGTGAATCAGCTTGTCGGGCATGGGTGGCCGTATTCGCCGAAGGAGGCGGGCGAGCCGGGGTGGGCGTTTTACGCGGCGGCGGCGTTCAGCGATCACAACCCGTGGTGGATTGTGATGCCGGATCTTACTAAGTACTTTCAGCGGGTGAGTTACCTGCTGCGGCAGGGCGAGCCGGTGAACGACATTGCGTTGTATCTGCCGACGGACGATGCGTGGGCGCGGTTCAAGGCGGGGCCGGTTTCGCTGAACCGGACGATTGCGAAGCTGCTGGGGCCGGACGTGGTTCCGGCCATTCTGGACGCGGGGTATAACTTCGACTTCATCGATGACGAAGCTATGCGTAGGACTTCCCTGCCCTACCGCGCGATTGTGCTGCCGCATATTGAGCGGATTCCAGTGGCGACGTTGGAAAGGCTGGAAGAGTACGAGAAGCGCGGGGGCAAGGTGATTGCGACGGAGCGGGCGCCGGCAGTGGCGCCGGGATTTGTGGATGCGGCACGGGAGACGGCGGAGGTGGCGGCGCTTTCGCAGCGTTTGTTTGGCGGGCGAGTGGCGGGGGATGAACGGGGCGCGCTGGCGGCGGCGCTGCATGGGGTGGTCTCGCCCGAT
This sequence comes from Bryobacterales bacterium, assembly GCA_027459465.1. Lineage (GTDB taxonomy): Bacteria > Acidobacteriota > Terriglobia > Bryobacterales > Bryobacteraceae > JAJYKC01. The sequence goes on from DAIDIH010000368.1 coordinate 16,575, forward strand.
GTGACGTTCGACCCTCCGGCGCCGGAGATTGGGGTGGTGCATCGGAGGTTGGCGGATGGGGATCTGTATTTCCTCGCCAATACCGGGAACGAGGCGCGCGAGGAGAGGATTGCGTTTCGGGCGCAGGAAGGGCGGGCCGAGAATTGGGATGTTTTTGCGGGGAAAGCGACGGGGTTGGATTTATCGGAGCCGGTCTCGTTTGCGCCGTATGAATCGCGGGTGATTGTTTTCTCGCGCGCGGGTGCGCCTGTCGCGCGGGCCGGCGGCGCGGCGCGGCGGATGCAGTTGAGTGGGGATTGGCGGGTGGCGTTTCCGGGGCTACATATCGAGGAGAAACTGGCGGCGCTGCGGTGGTGGACGGAAGATGAGGCGACGAAGTATTTTTCGGGGGTTGCGACTTACTCGAAGCGGGTGGATGTGCCGCCGGGTTTTCTTGCGGGCGCGCAGGAGGTCTATCTCGATTTCGGGGAGGGCCGGGCGATTGAGGCGCCCAAGCCGGCGCCGGAGAATGGGATGCGGGCTTTGTACGAGGGGCCGGTTCGGGAGGCGGCGGTGGTTTGGGTGAACGGGCAGAGGATCGGCGGGGTGTGGCGGCCTCCGTATCGGATCGAGGCCACGCCGGCGTTGCGCGCGGGCGCGAACGAGATCCGGATCGAAGTGGCGAACACGGCGATCAACGAGATGGCGGGCCGGGCGCTTCCGGATTACCGGCTGCTTTACAGCTTATACGGGCGGCGGTTTGAGCCGCAGGACTGGGACAAGATCAGGCCGGTTCCCTCCGGCATCGCCGGCCCCATCGAGCTGATCGCGAAGTAACTAAAAGACGAACTTGCCGGCAATCTGGACCTCGCGGTTGTTGTTCGAGGTGGAGCCGATGTCGCCGAAGCTTGCGGTGGTGAAGGTGGCCGCGGGATTCGAGAACGAGGGGTGGTTCAGCGAGTTGAAGACCTCGAGGCGGAGTTCGAACTGGGCGCGTTCCTTGATGGGGAAGTTCTTGAACAAGGATGCGTCGAGGTCGACGAGATCGGGGCCGTGGAGTAAGTTACGTCCGGCGGTGCCATAGGTGTACAGAAGCGGGAGGGCGAAGGCGCCGGGGAAGATACAGGCGGTGAGGTTGCCGTCGCCGCAGGAGGCCGAGGGAGTGCCGATGAGATTGGGGCGCTGGGCGCCGACACCGGTGTTGGCGTAGTCGCCAGGGACGGTGACGTTGAAGGGCAGGCCGGTTTGGGCGGTGATGATGCCGTTGACCTGCCAGTTGCCGAGGACGAAGCGTTCGATGGGGTTGGAGGCGTGCTGGAGGAACGGGATCTGGTAGTTGAAGCTGCCGGTGAGGCGGTGGCGGATGTCCCAGTTGCTGTTGCCGTAGTCGCCGGCCCAATTATACGGGTTCATCGGAGCGCCGCCGCCGTTGGAGTCTGTGCTGACGTCGATGTCGTGAGACCAGGTGTAGGACATCAGCATGGTGAGGCCATGGTTGAAGTTCTGGCGGAAGACAACGTTCATAGCTTCGTAGTTGGCGACCTCGTCGTTCTGGATGGTGCGGATGACGCCGAATAACTGATTCGGGCGGCGGGCCTGGATGTTACCCGGGCCGGGGAGCGGGGTGTTGTTGTAGTAGCTGCGGTCCAGGTGGTACATGTGTGAGCCGAGGTATTGGACGTCGAGGGCAGCGCCGGACCATAGGGCGCGTTCGAGGTCGCCGCTCCACTGGCTCATGGTGGCGGTGGGCAGGTTCGGGTTCATGGTGAAAGCGTTGGGGACCGCCGGGCCTTTGCCGAGGGCGGCGGCGGGGGTGGGATTAGAGAAGGAGAGAATGGGGTTTGAGGGAGTGGCGTTGTAGGTGTAAATGGAGCTGAAGGGCGGGTTGGTGGTTGTAAGTGTGTAGGTATTGAGCTGATTGGGGTTGTAATAGAGGCCCCAGCCGCCGCGAGCGACCCACTTATCGCTCAGGCGATACGCAAGGCCGATGCGAGGGGCCCAGTCGTTGTGGGTGGGATAGTTGAAGGGGATGACCTGGGGGACGGTGGAGGGGATGAAGGCCGTCTGCTGGGGGTTGAGGATGGTGCCATTGCCGGTAGTGGATTCGGGCACGGTGGGCAGTTCGTAGCGGAGGCCAAGGTTGAGGGTGAGGCGGGACGAGATCTGCCATTTGTCGACAACGAAGAAGCCATCACGGTACTCGATGGCGCCACCGGGGTAGAGGGCGCCGGGAGTGGTGACCGAGATGGGGAGGCCGAGCATGTAATCGGCCGGAGCGAAGCCGGAGATGGAGCCGGCGAAGTTGAAGAAGCCGCGGGGATTGTTGTTGGCGGTGCGGTCCGTGACGAGGCGGCGGATTTCGAAGCCGGTCTGGAGGGTATGGGCGCCGTGGGTCCAACTTAGTAAGTCGTTGCCCTGGAGGGTCGAGTCCGTTTCGTACCAGTTACTGCTGGCCATGTTCTGGCCGCCGATGGACATGTAGCCGGCGATGGCGATATCGGGGAGGCCGGAGTTGGATAGGTTGGTGGTGAAGCCGGGGATGCCGAGGGCGGTGCCGGCGTTGGCGAGGGCGGGAGTATGGAAGAAGTTAATCGAGTCGATGGTGGTGTACTGGCGGCCGAAGCGGAGGTCATTGACGAGGTTCGGGGTGATGACCTGGGTGTAGCCGATGGCGAAATTGCGGTCCTGGACAGGTTGGTTGTAGCCGTTGTAGGGGTTAGTGTTGCCGTTTTCGAGCGTGGTGTTTTCCCAGGCGTAGCGGAAGAAAAGGCGGACCTTTTCGCCGAAGTTCTGGTCGAGGCGTTCGAGGGTCTGGTTGGTGGTGTCGGTGTTGAGGACGCTGGCGAGGTAGTTATTCGAGATACCCGGGAGGTTGGGCAGCGGCATGTATTTCAGGGCGTTCTGGGCCTGGGAAGAAAGTAAGTTGGCCGGAACGATATTACCGGGGAAAGTTCCGAAGCCGGCGAGGCTGATGGGCTTAGAGTATTGGCTGAAGTTACCCTGGCGCATGAGCGGCGTGAGGACGCTGTCGAGCTGGTCGAGGACCTGGGACTGGCGGAGTCCTTCGTAGTCGGCCATGAAGAAGGTGCGGTCGCGGCCGTTGTAAAGCTTGGGGATGACTACGGGGCCGTCGACTTCGAAGCCGAACTGGTTCTGGTGGAAGGGGGCCTGGGGTGCGGTGGGTTTTTCGAAGTAGCCGCGGGCGTCGTAGTAGTCGTTGCGGTTGAATTCAAAGAGGGCGCCGTGGAGGGAGTTGGTGCCGCTCTTGGTGACGAGGTTCATCTGGAGGCCGATGTAGCCGCCGTACTGGGCCTGATAGGTGCCGGTTTCGATCTGCGTTTCCTGGATGGAGTCGACCGAGGGGCGGAAGGTGGTGGTGGTGATGAGGTTGTTCATCAGGCTGACGCCGTCGAGGGAGACGGAGTTTTGGATTTCGCGTGTGCCGGCGGCGATGAAGTCTTCGCCACCGCCGGGGTTGCCGGCCGGGGATTTGAGGCCGGGGGTGACGCCGGGGGTGATGACGGCGAGTTGGAGAGGATCGCGGCCGTTCAACGGCAGATCGACGGTCTGGCGGCTGTTGATGATCTGGCTGATGCTGGCTTCGTCGGTGGTGATGGGCGGAGGCGTTGCGTTGACGGTGACCTGCTGGCTGACCTGGCCGACTTTCATAGCAAAGTCGGTGCGGACGGTCTGGTTGGTCTCGACGAGGATGTTGGACTTGGTGAAGGCCTCGAAGCCCGGGTGGGTGACGGTGATTTTGTAAGTGCCGATTTTGACGAACTGGATGTTATAGAAGCCTTCGCTGTTTGTAGTGGCGGTGTAGGCTTCCTGGGTGCCGGTGTTGACGGCGGTGACGGAAGCGCCGGCGATGGCGGCGCCGCCGGGGTCGGTGATGTTGCCGACGAGAGAGGTGGTGGTGGCAAGCTGCGCCAGGATGGAGGCGGCGAGCAGCGAGGCGAGTAGAGAGACGCGGAGCGCGAGACGCATGGAGACCCTTTCCTTACAGTGAAGCTAGGCCGGCCGTGCGAGGACGGCGGCCGGTTTGGATGAGAGTATATCATCGAAAAGAATCGTTTACTATCGTTTTTTATCGAACAGTTTCGAATGCGGGCTTCTTGGGAAAGCGGGAATGGGTAGTTTCTCCCTGTGAAACCGTCGGGAGAAAGCGCCTCCGGCGAGGCGGGGAGTCCTCGAGTCTGATGTTCCGATAAGTCTCATCGTTTTAAGAACATATCCGGATGGGCGCCGCACCTCTGCGTTTTGCATTGCGGAACGCCTTGGTTTGTTTCGGAATTTGCTTGCCGGTTTGGCGCGGTTGGTATAGAAACGGGGGCATGTCCCTACGCCTCCTCGACTCCGTGCGCTCGCGGTTGGATTCCGATGCTCCGGTTGAACCGGAAGGGTTCGTGAGGAGACGGAGGTATTCGGGATGCGCCGTAGCGGCCGCCGTCGTGTTTGCCACGAGGCTTTTCGGGCAGGCGACGCTCGGGAGCGCAACGATTGGGGGAACGGTTACGGACACGACCGGGTTATCCGTGCCTGAAGCGTCGGTTGTGCTGACCGAGATCGCCCGGGGTTCGACGCGCCAGACATTTACCAATGATTCCGGGGCTTATTTGTTTCCGAATGTTCCGGCAGGACAGTATCGGATCGACGTTTCTAAATCAGGCTTTGAGTTGAAGAGGGTGACCAGCATCGATCTGCGGGTTGGGCAGGTGGCGACGGTGGATGTGGTGTTACCAGTGGGCACGATCTCAACGGTGGTTTCCGTTTCGGGGGCGCAGAGTACGATTCTCGACACCGAGTCGAATGTCATCGGAACGGTCGTAAACTCGACACAGGTTCAGGAGTTGCCGCTGAATGGTCGGGACTTTCTACAACTGGCGCTGACCGCCGCAGGTTCGAGTCCGGTGACGGGCGGATCGGACGTTTACTCGTCGCAGATCGGGCATCCCGACCGTGCCGTTGTGATCGATGGCAACCCGCCGACGACTACTGGCTATACGATCAACGGAATCGCGACCCGCGGCGAGAGGCTGGGAGAGAGCGCGCTGAATCTTTCGATTGCGGCAATCGATCAATTTAAAGTGCAGGAGAGTTTTTTCATGCCGGATCAGGGGCCGGACCCTGCGCTGGTGAACGTGACGACGAAGGGCGGAACGAACCAGATCCACGGACAGGCCTTCGATTTTCTGCGCAACAGCAGCCTGGACGCGAGGAGTTTTTTTGCGCCGGCCCCGGAAGATCTAAAACGGAACCAGTTTGGCGTTGCAATCGGCGGGCCGGTGATCCACGACCGGGTCTGGTATTACGGTTACTATGAGGGACTTCGCCAGGTGTCGGCATTCTCCGCCAGCGCGTATACGCCAACGCAAGCGATGTTCGGGGGTAATTTTCAGTCACTAGCGTCGACGATCTATGACCCCGCGTCTTACTCATCCGCGACAGGGACGCGTACGCCGTTTCCCTCCAACACTATTCCGCAAAACCGTCTTAACCCGGTGTCGCTTAGACTGTTGAAGTACTACTTACCGGGGGCTTCGCTTACGGAGTATCCCAGTAACCTATTTGTAAACCCGAGTGACACGCTTAACGACGATCAGGGTGGGCTACGCATCGATGCGCTTTTGACGTCTAACCAGATGATGTTTGCGCAGGTGCTTCACGAGTCCGGCAATGCTATCAACGACGGTATTTTCCCTGTGTCGGGCGCTTCGTACCCAAACTCCAGCACGTTGGCGATGGTTCAGCACACATGGACGTTGAGTCCGACGTTGATCAACACGGCGCGAATCGGGTTTACGCGAGACGAGGCGCTGTTTACGAACCAGGGCATCAGCGCGGGTCATATCCTCGGCGGCATCGGGATCACGAATACGTTAGATGACCGCGGGGTGACGTCGGTGTCATTACAAGGATATTCAGGCTTTGGCCGGGCGAACGGGAATCTCGGAAATATAGACAACAATTACCAGGCGGACGATGGAATGAACTGGGTTCATGGGAGTCACAGCGTGCAGTTTGGGGCAAGTGTGCGATACCGGCGCACGTGGGAGCAGAATGCAAACGCGGGTGCACTTGGCTCGCTGCAGTTCCAGCCGGATTTCACGGCCCAGTTGGGGTTGAACGCGAAGGGGATTGCGGCTCCTCTGCCGGGCACAGGGAGCTCATTCGCCGATTTTCTGCTAGGTCTGCCGTTTAACGCTTCGCTCGCCGGGCTGCCGATGTTCCAGTACAGGTCCACTCAGTTTCTCCCATACTTCGAGGATACCTGGAGAATCACTTCCCGGTTAACTTTGAACTACGGGATTTCCTGGGATCTTACGACCGTGCCGGACCCGCAGGGCACGGCTCGCGAATACGTTCACGGATTCGACTATCAGAGCGGCCTGCTCACGTATGCGGCTCTAAACCAAATTTCGCCGCAGGTACTCACTCTTCAGACGCATAACTTCACGCCGCGGGTCGGTCTGGCATGGCAGCCTTCGTTCTTGCCCAACACGGTGATCCGGGCGGGCGCGGGAACGTACTTTGACGACGAGGCGCTGTCTGAGGCGCAGTTCGCGATGGTCGGGCCTCCGTTCAATACCCCCTTGCAATTGTTCAACACCGGCCCGACACCGCAGTACACGCTCGGCAAGAATGTTTTCCCCGCGTCCTCGTTCCCTGCTCTGTCGGCGAATTTCGCTGCGTCGCTACCCAATGGGACGACGTCGTTTTTGCTGAGGGGGCCCGGTCCGATTCCTTACGTGAATCAGTGGAATCTGTCGATCGAGCATTCGATTACGCCGAACGACTCGGTGGAACTGGACTATCTTGGCGCGTCGTCTCACGACCTACAGAACCGGTATGATTCAGACCAGTGCGTGCCGACGGCGGCGTTGTTCTGCAACCCGGCGACGAAGCCGTATCCGAGGTATGCGGGTTTGCTGACGGCTGATTTCAACGGCAATTCGTCGTACGAGGCACTATACGCGAAATACTACCATCGCATCAGGCAGGGCTTGGATTTCCGATTCGAATACTCGTTGTCGAAGGTGCTGACCGACGCCTTTGAAGGACCAAACGTAGCGACGAGCTCGCAGATCGCGGACTGCCGGCGGTGTGACAAGGGGTACGCCTCGTTCGACCAGTTCCAGAGGGCCGTGGCGAGCGTGGTATATGAGGTGCCGTTTGGGCGTGGCCGGGAGTTTGGAGCACATCTGCCGACGGCGGTGAATTTGCTTGCGGGCGACTGGGTGGTTACTGCCATCGGGACATTTGCGTCCGGGTTTCCGATTTTCATAACTTCCCCGAGTACGACGGCCAGCATCTACATCGCTGAACGTCCGAACCGCGTATGCAACGGAGCGGACGGCGCATTGTCAGGGAACTTGAGGACCGACGGGTTCCTCGATTTCAACACCGCGTGCTTCGTTGCTCCGGGCGCGGGTTACTTCGGGAATTCCGGGAGAGCGCCTTTGTTCGGTCCGGGAATCGACAACTGGGACATCGGGCTTCAAAAGCAGTTTCCGGTTCCGATCACCGAAGCGGCGCTCGTCGAGTTCCGGGCCGAAATGTTCAACGCTTTCAACCATGCGCAGTTTCTGAATCCAAATCCGAACACCGGCGCAGGTCCGAATTTCGGGCGAGTTTCTGCGACCGCTCCGCCGCGTCTGATTCAGTTGGCGATGAAATTGGACTGGTAGCATCCTGGAACTGACACCGTTAGGAATCCGATTGTAATGGAACGACGAAATGCTTTGACGCGAAGAGATTTTCTGGAGATGAGCGGCATGGGGGCGGCGGCGGCGCGGGCGGGTACGGACCGGGCGCCGAACATCCTTTTGATGCTGGGGGACGATCACCGGTGGGAGGCGTTGGGATGCATGGGGAATGGGGTGATCCGGACGCCGGAGTTGGACCGGTTGTCGGAGGCGGGGGTGACGTTTGAAAACCACTTCACGACGACGGCGATCTGCTGCGTGAGCCGGGCGAGCATTTTCCTGAGCCAGTATGCGGCGGTGCATGGGATCAACGATTTCGACAAGCCGCTGGATGCCGGGCAGGTGCGGCGGATGTATCCGGCGCTGCTTCGCGCGGCGGGGTATCACACGGGGTTCATTGGGAAGTTCGGGGTGGGTAAGACGATGCCCGAAACGGCGTTCGATGTGTGGAACGGGTTTGGCGGACAGGGGCAGTATTTTCCCCAGGGGCCGGCGGGGCCGCATTTGACCGACATCATGCGGGACCAGGCGGTGGAATTTTTGGAGAACGCGCCGAAGGAGAAGCCGTTTTGTCTTTCGATGAGCTTCAAGGCGCCGCATGTGCAGGATGAAGACCCGCGGCAGTATCTGCCTTCGCGGGAGACGCTGAGTTTGTACCGGGATGAGACCATTCCGGGCCCGGCTGGCGCGGCGGAGAGCGACATTGGGCGTTTCCCGCTGGCGTTTCAACATTCGGAGAACCGGCGGCGGTGGGGCGTGCGGTTTTCGACGGAGGCTTTGTATCAGGAGTCGATGAAGGGGTACTACCGGCTGATCAGCGGGATTGACGCGGCGGTGGGGGCGATTCGGGGCGCGCTGGCGCGGCTGAAACTGGATGAGAACACGATTGTGATTTACTCGGCCGACCATGGGATTTTTCTTGGTGAGCACGGGTTCGCGGGGAAGTGGCTGATGCACGAGGAGTCGATTCGGATGCCGCTGATTATCTATGACCCGCGGGAGGCGGGTGCGGCGCGGGGAGCGCGGCGGCGGGCGATGACGCTGAATCAGGATTTGCCGGCGACGGTGGCGGATTTTGCTGGGCTGGGGCATCCCACGTTTTATCAAGGGCGGAGTTTGCGGGGGCTGCTTCGGCGGGATGAGCCCGAGTGGCGGGCGAGTTGGTATTACGAGCACAACTTTCCGTACCGGGGATGGATTCCTTCGAGCGAGGGGGTGCGGACTCGGCGGTGGAAGTATGTGAGGTACACGGACGTGGCGCGGCCGTATGAGGAGCTTTACGATTTGCGGGAGGATGCGCACGAGACGCGGAACCTGGCCGGGAGCGCGGCGCATGAGCGGGTGAAGCGGGCAATGGCTGCGTATCACGGGAAGTGGAAGGGGAGTCTGTCGGGTTGGGATGGGCGGAGTCCGTGGGTGGATCCGGTGACGGAGGAGGAGTTGAAGCGGGACGATATGGGGTGAGCAGAAGTTTCGGGCGCGGCGGAGGGGTACACTGACAGTGTTTCGAACCGCGGTGTTGGTTCGAGTTTACCCAGAGAGGAGTAGCGCCGATGGTGAGCTTGACGGTGAACGGGGCCGAGCGGCGGTTCGAGGGCGATCCGGAGATGCCGCTGTTGTGGTATCTGCGGGATGAGCTTCGGATGACGGGGACGAAGTACGGGTGCGGGATCGGGCTGTGCGGGGCGTGCACGGTGCATCTGGACGGGGAGGCGACGCGGAGCTGCTCGGTGACGATGGGTCAGGTCAGCGGCAAGGCGGTGGTGACGATTGAGGGGTTGGACCCGCGGGGCGCGCATCCGGTGCAGGAGGCGTGGAAGGAGCTGAGCGTACCGCAGTGCGGGTATTGCCAGGCGGGGCAGATCATGCAGGCGGCGGCGCTGCTGAAGGCGAAGCCGCACCCGAGCGATACCGATATCGACGAGCTGATGCAGGGAAACTTGTGCCGGTGCGGGACGTACATGCGGATCCGGGAAGCGATCAAGAAGGCGGCGGGGGTGCGGGCATGATCCGGATTGAGGGAGTGAGCCGGCGGGGATTTCTGGAGGGTTTGTTTTCGGCCGGGGCGCTGATTCTGAGCGTGCGGGTGCTGCCGGGGGCGGAGAGCGAGGCGGATGCGGCGGCGTTTCATCCGAGTGTGTATCTGGGAATTGAGACGGATGGGACGGTGCGGATTGTGGCGCACCGGTCCGAGATGGGGACGGGGGTGAAGACGTCGCTGCCGATGATTGTGGCCGAGGAACTGGACGCGGACTGGAAGCGGGTGAAGGTGGAGCAGGCGGTGGGCGATCCGAAATACGGGTCGCAGGACACGGACGGTTCGGCTTCGATCCGCGACTTTTACGAGGCGATGCGGGAGGCGGGCGCGACGGGGCGGCTGATGCTGGAGCGGGCGGCGGCGGGGATGTGGGGAGTAAGTCCGGGCGAGTGCCGTGCCGAGTTACATACGGTTGTAAGTGCGACGGGCGGGAAGAGAGCGGGATTCGGCGAGTTAGCGGCGCTGGCGGCGAAGCAGCCAGTTCCGGCGAAGAGCGAATTGCGATTCAAGAAGAAGAGCGAATACCGGTATGTGGGCAAGGGCGTGCGGATTGTGGACATCGACGATATCGTCACAGGGAAGGCGATGTTCGGGCAGGACGCGGCGATGCCGGGGATGGTGTACGCGTCGATCGAGCGATGTCCGGTGATCGGTGGCGCGGTGAAAGGCGTGGACGATAGCGAGACATTGAACGTTGCCGGCGTGCGGCAGACGGTGGCGATCGACCCGTTCCAGCCGCCGTGCGGGTTCCAGCCGCTGGGCGGGATTGCGGTGATCGCGGGTAACACATGGGCCGCGATGCAGGGGCGGAAGAAGCTGAAGGTGGAGTGGGACCTGGGAGCGAACGCGTCGTACGACTCGGCGGCGTTCCGGCGGGAGATGAGCGAGACGGCGCGGAAGCCGGGCAAGGTGGTGCGCAACGCCGGGGACGTGGAGAAGGCGTTTGCGGGGGCGGCGAAGGTACACGAGGCGGAGTATTACACGCCGCTGCTTTCGCACGCTCCGATGGAGCCGCCGGCGGCGGTGGCGCATTACCGGGACGGGAAGGTGGAGACGTGGACGGCAACGCAGAATCCGCAGGCGGTGCAGGAGACGGTGGCGGCGGCGGTGGGAGTTAAGAAAGAGGACGTGCTGTGCCACGTGACGCTGCTGGGCGGAGGGTTCGGGAGGAAGTCGAAGCCGGACTACGTGGCCGAGGCGGCGGTGCTTTCGAAGAAGGTTGGCAAGCCGGTGAAGGTTGTCTGGAGCCGCGAGGACGATATTCAGTTCGACTATTATCATTCGACGGCGGCGATGTATCTGAAGGCCGGTTTGGATAAGAGCGGGAAGCCGGTGGCGTGGTTGAACCGGAGCGTGTTTCCGACGATCAGTTCGACGTTTGTGAACGGGGCCGAGTATGGCGGCGACGGCGAGATGGCGATGGGCTGGACGGACGTGCCGTTCGCGATTCCGAATCTCCGGACAGAAAACGGGGCGGCGAAGAACCATGTGCGGATCGGGTGGCTGCGGTCGGTGGCCAACATTTATCATGTGTTCGGCGTGCAGTCGTTCATCAACGAACTGGCGCACGAGGCGGGACAGGATCCGCTGGAGTATTGGCTGAAGGCGCTGGGTCCGGACCGGCGGCTGGATTTTTCCTCGCAGGGCGTGAAGGACTGGAACTACGGCAACCCGGTGGAGAAGTATCCGTTTGAGACGGCGCGGTTGCGGCGGGTGATGGAGTTAGCGGCGGAGCGCGGCGGATATGCGAAGTTCAAGAGCGGCGGCGGGCGCGGAATGGCCGTGGCCGCGCACCGGAGCTTTCTGTGCTACGTGGCGGCGGCGGTGCAGGTGGAGGTAGATCAGAACGGGCAGGTGACGATTCCGCGCGTGGATTATGCGGTGGATGCCGGGCGGATTATTCATCCGGAGCGGGTGCGGAATCAGTTTGAAGGGGCGGCGGTGTTTGGCGTCAGCGCGGCGATGATGGGGGAAGTTACGGCGACGAATGGGCGGATTGTGCAGAGTAACTTCCATAATTACCCGGTGGCGCGGATCCACCAGGCGCCGCGGGAAGTGCATGTGCACTTAGTCAATTCGGACGCGATTCCGGTTGGGACGGGCGAGCCGGGGGTGCCTCCGATCGCGCCGGCGCTGTGTAATGCGATTTTCGCGGCGACGGGGAAGCGCGTGCGGGAGCTGCCGGTGAAGCGGGTGAGGTTGGGGTAGCGGTTCGCCACCCTGGAGCCGTTACCAGTTCGAGCGGCCCAAGGAGTCGCGGAGGGCGAGAGTTTTCTCGCCTTTCTGGACCTGGGTGGCGACGAGGAGGTCGCCTTCCATCGCGGAGACGGCGTAGCCTTTGATGGTGACCGTGTCGCCTTCGCGGATGAGGAGTCCGTTGTCCTTCAGGTAGCCGGAGGGGGCGAGGCGGACGAGCTGCGGCTTGCCGGAGGCGGCCTGGAGGCGCAGTTCGACCATGGAGGCTCCCGCGGAGGGACCTGGAAGGTAGACGACCTCGGCGACCTTGCCTTCCAGAGTCTCGACCGCGAGAGTTCCCCAGCGGCCGGCGTTGGGCCCCATGGGGGCATAGGAACCGCAGTCCGCGCAGCCGTTGCAGGAATGTTGATGATGGCAGCAGTGCTGAGCGAGGGACGGGACGGCCGGGAAGAGGATAAGCGCCGCAGCCGCGCCGAGTCTGGCGAAAAGTATCATAAAGGCCTCTTTCAAAGTTGGCAGGTTAATAAGCGCTTCTTGCACCTAGGTTAACATAGCTGCTATTCTGAAGCAAGAGGACAACGATGGGCAAGCGAGCGTGTCCGCGGCATGGGGGGGAGCATCCGTGTACGTGCGCGATGGGGAATCTGTACCGGTTTGTTGAGCCGGTGGTGCTGCTGTTGTTGAAGAAGAAGGGGAGCTCGTACGGGTATGAGTTGAAGGGGGAGTTGGCGGAGTATGCGCTGACGGACGCGGAGGTGGAAGGGGCGGCGTTGTATAAGACGCTGCGGCAGTTGGAGGAGAACGGGTGTGTGCGGTCTGAGTGGGATGTAGGAGGAAGCGGGCCGGCGCGGCGGGTATATGGGTTGACGGCGAAGGGGGAGCGGCATCTGGAGGAGTGGACGGAGGTGCTGGAGCACGTTGCGGGGGCGATGGGAAGGTTTGTACGGGCGTCGCGCGATGCGGCGCGAATGACGATAAAGGAGATGGAGAATGCGAATCGCGGTTCCGACGAATGATGGCGAGATGGTGTCCGGGCATTTTGGCCGGAGCAGGAAGTTTTTGGTGTACGAGGTGGAAGGCGGGCGAGTGGCCGGGCGGTCCGTGATGGAGAACGCGGGGCCGAATGGCGAGCACTCGCATGGAGGGGTGCTCGAAGCGCTAGCTGGGTGCGATGTGGTGATCGCACAGCGGATGGGCGACGGGATGGCGCAGGCGCTCGGAAGACGCGGGGTGAAGCGGGTGAACGCCGGGCGTGCGCGGACGGCGGAAGAGGCGGTGCGGTTGTATCTGGAGGGCGAGTTGGCGTCGGAACCGGCCGGGGGGTGCGGACACGGCCACTCTCACGAGGGCGGACACGGGGACGGGCACTGTGACGGATCCCACTGCAGCTAATCGCCGGCCGGTATCCGCGAGTTCGCTGACCCTTGCCGCGCCGGTAATGGTGCGGCCGCAGTTACTTGGAACGCCAGGACGGCGATTCGCGTAAATCTGGAGGAGATGACGCAGGCTTGGTTCGCCGCGGTGTGGCTGGTGTGGTTGGGGGTGTGGATCGTGGCGGCGTTCTGGTCCAAGCGGACGGTTCGGCGGGAACGGGCGGCGGGGTTGTTGCACCGGATTCTACTGATGGCGGCCTATGTGATGTTGTTCGGGCTGAAAGGACACCGGGTGTTCGGCGGGAATCCGGCCTGGGAGTGGATGGGGTTCGCGCTCACTCTGGCGGGGGCGGGATTGGGGATCTGGGCGCGGTTTACGATCGGGCGGAACTGGAGCGCGGCGGTGACGATCAAGGAAGGACACACGCTGGTGCGGGAGGGTCCGTACCGGGCGGTGCGGCATCCGATTTACTCGGGGCTGCTGCTGGCGATGTTGGGGACGGCGATGGGGTATGGGACGCTGACCGGATGGCTGAGTTTGCCGGTGGCGTTTGTGGCGCTGTGGTTCAAGCTGCGGATCGAGGAGGGGTACATGCGGGCGCAGTTCGGGGAGGAGTATCTGGCGTACCAGCGGGGGGTGAAGGCGCTGGTACCGGGGGTGTTATAAGTGGGTAGTAAGTCAGCGCTCGCTGTCGAGAGCGGCCATGGCTTCGGGGTTGTAGCGAGCGCCGGCGATGGTGGAGGGGTCGACGGTTTGCTCGAGTAAGTGAGTTTCTTCGGGAGTAAGTTCGAGATCGAGGGCGGCGAGGGCGGCGTGGAGCTGGGGGCGGGTGCGAGCGCCGAGGACGGGGACGATGTCCGGGCCTTGGGCGAGCGCCCAGGCGATGGCGAGTTGCGCGGGTGTGACGTTGCGCTGCGCGGCCAAGTGGGCGAGCGCGGCGACGGCCTTCGCGTTTTGGGCTTCGTTGGCGGGGGTGAAGCGGGGGAAGTGGGTGCGGATATCGCCCTTGGCGGCGGGTTTGGAACCAGCGAGAAGACCGCGGGAGAGGACGCCGTAGGCGGTGATGGCGATCGAGAGCGAACGGGCGGTGGGGAGGATTTCGGCTTCGATGGCGCGGGAGGCGAGGGAGTATTCGATCTGGAGGTCGACGATGGGGTGGACGGCCTGGGCGCGGCGGAGGGTGGCGGCGCCGGCTTCGGAGAGGCCGATGTAGCGGACGCAGCCGGAGCGGACAAGATCGGCGATCGCGCCGATGGTGTCTTCGATGGGGACGGCGGGGTCGACGCGGGCCGGGCGGTAGATGTCGATGTAATCGGTGCTCAGCCGCCGGAGGCTGTAGGAGAGGAAATTCTTGACGGCTTGGGGGCGGCCGTCGAAGCCCAGGAAGGCGCCGTGTGGGTCGCGGAGGGCTCCGAATTTGACGGAGAGAAGGGCCTGATGGCGGCGGCCGTGGAGGGCGCGGGCGAGGAGGAGTTCGTTGTGGCCCATGCCGTAGAAGTCGCCGGTGTCGAGGAGGTTTATGCCGGAGTCGAGGGCTGCGTGGATGGTGGCGATGGATTCGGCCTCATCGGCGGGGCCGTACATGCCGGACATGCCCATGCAGCCGAGGCCGAAGGGGAAGACGGAGGGTCCGTGGGCGCCGAGTTGGCGGAAGGGCAGAGGCATGCAATTCAGGGTAGCGGGGTCATTCGTCTCCGAGCAAGGAGCGGAAGCGCAGGCTCTGGGGCATCACGGTCAGATACTCCTCGATCACGCCCTGGCGCTCGCCGGCCATGCCGGCATTTCCGTATGTCTCCGCCAATTTCTCGTACGCGGCCACAAAAGAGGGGTCGATCAAAATACTAAGCCGGAGAGCGCGAATCGCCGCTTCCTGGTTTCCCGTTTTCAGCAGCGCCATACCGTCGTCGAATGCTAGCCGCGGATTCCCCGGATCCAATCGGCAGGCCTCCTCAAATAGCGCCGCGGCTTTCCCCGCATATCCCGTTGCGTACAGGACGGAGCCAAGTGCAGCCAGCACCCGCGGATCCCGCGGATTTCTTTCGGCAGCCTGCCGCAGCAGATCGTAGGCGCGCCCGAGCGACTCGCTCCGCTGCGCGGACGGCTGCGCTGCCGCGGCATCAAACCATGCCAGACCCTCATCGCGCACCGCGAATTCCGCCGGCGCGGCCCGCCAGGCTCGCAAAGTGACGCTTTCCTTCCCGGCGCTCTTAGCTTGCCGCCAATCCTCCTTCCGGACGATGCGATGATCCGTAATCGCCGCGTGCGAGACGTTCGAGGGCCGTATCCGTGGCATATGACAACTCACGCATTCCTTTTCCACAGGGTGTCTTCCGCCGGCGGCCAGACTCCGATGACACGACAGGCATACCGTAGTGATCCGGCCGGCTTCGCTTCCGGCTTCTCCGTGCGGATCATGACATGTGCCGCACCAAAGCCGCCCGCCGCTTTCGCGCGCGCACCGGCTTGCCGATAACTCCTCCTCCTCGCTCACAGCCGGTATTCCCGCGGCGGAACTGAAGTCCTCGACGTAGGTGACAAACACTTGTTCGCAGGGTTGGCCGGGGCGGAAGTCCCACCAATCCTTGCCCGGGTTGAGCACGCGCGTCACTCCTTCCAAATGGCACTGTTCGCAAACGCTGTCTCGTTCCCGGATTCCGAGTTTTGCGGGATTCACTATTGTGCCGGCCACGGGATTGTTTAAGTGCGCTTCCTCGGGACCGTGGCAGCGCTTACAGGAAATCGCCTCCAGTGCGTCCTTCTGGTACTGGTTCGCCGACCCAGGCAGCAAGCGGATTGCTCCGGTGTGACAGAACAGACATCCGCTGACAACCGGCTGGTCGACATCGAGATCCCGTTCTGACTCGTAGCCCGGCGTAAGATCCCAACCGTTCTTATGAACATAGAAGGACGCCGGAGACTGCAGCAAGTAAGAACGAACGGAAATCAAGTAAGTGTAGCCGACAATACCTGCGCCGATCTGCCAGGAGAGCGCGTATTTCGCTCTTAGTCTGCCGCGTTCGAGAGACTGGTAGATCGCGCCGTCTCGAGACGTGATTCGGATGCCGGTTCCGGCTGCGGTGTCCTTCACCTCACCGCCGCGCCTAGCCTCGACTTTCCCCGCGGAGCGTCCCATTGGCGACGCCTCAAACGTTGCAACTTCTTTCGGATGGCATCGCGCGCACACCATCTGCGGCCCGGCGGTCGACAGCGAAGGAAGAACAACGAGTATAGCTACCGCGCGCACTCATCTGTTGAAACGCAAAGCGAAGAAAATTTGTTTCCGGAAGACGAATCTAGAATTATCCAGTTAGCAACTAGGGGAGTGTGTGTTGCGACACGGTGCTGCGCGGCGGAGATGCTGTGATGGAAGCAATCAGTGGGCGGCGATGTTGCCGCGGCCGCTTTGCGGGGGGCGTTTCATGATGAGGACGAGGGGGACGACGATGACGAACAGGACGGTGAGGATGCGGAAGGTGTCAATGAAGGAGAGGATGGAGGCCTGGCGCTCGATGGCGCCGTAAAGTTGGGCGAAGGACTGGAGGCGGGCGGTGGCGGCGTCCGAGCCGGCGGCGTGGAGGAGGGACTGCATGCCGCCGAGGGCCTGGGCGGCGGGGAGGCTGGAAGGGGTGACATGGGCGACCAGATAGTTCGTGTGGACCTGGGCGTAGTGGGCGACCATAGCGGTGGAAGCGGCGATGCCGAAGCTGCCTCCTAAGTTGCGGAGTAAGTTGAAGAGGCTGGTGGCGTTTCCCATGCGTTCTTTGGAAATGAGGCCCATGGTGATGGTGGTAAGCGGGACAAACAAGCAGGCGAGGGTTATGCCCTGGATGAACTGGGGCCAGAAGAAGTCCCAGTAGCCGGATTCGAGGTTCAGCCGGGCGAAGGCCCACAGGGTTCCGGCGCCGCCGAGGAGGCCGAAGGCGAGAAGTTTCCGCGCGTCTACTTTCGGCATAATGATGCCGACGATGGGCATCATGAGGAAGGAGCCGAGGCCGCGCGGGGCCAGCGCCCAGCCGGCCTGGAGCGCGGGGTAACCGAGGAGGGTCTGGAGCCAGATGGGGAGAAGGACGAGGCTGCCGTAGAGGACGAAGCCGACGATGGTCATCAGAAAGACGCCAGTGGCGTAGGTGCGTTCCTTGAAGACATGTAAGTCGACGACGGGATGGGCGGTCCGGAATTCGCGGATGATGAAGGCGATGAGGGAGAGGATGGCGGCGACCAGCAGGGCGGTGATGAAGCGGGAGCCGAACCAGTCGTCCTCCTGGCCCTTGTCGAGCATGATTTGGAGCGAGCCCATGGCGACGGCCAGCATACCCATACCCCAGTAATCGATGCCGCCTTCGGAGCGGCGGATGTAGGGCGGGTCGAAGATGAAGAACTCGGTCATGATGATGGAGGCGATGCCGACGGGGATGTTGATGTAGAAGACCCAGCGCCAGGAGTAAGAGTCGGTGAGCCAACCGCCGAGGACGGGGCCGAGGATGGGGGCGACGACGATGCCGAGACCCCAGAAGGCCATGGCCTTGCCGCGCTCTTCGGGGCGGAAGGCTTCGAGGAGGACGGCTTGCGAGAGAGGCTGGAGCGAGCCTCCGGCGGCGCCCTGGATGACGCGGAAGACGATGAGGAGGGCGAGGTTGGGGGCGAGGCCGCAGAGGAAAGAGGCGGCGGTGAAGCCGACGACGCTGGTCATGAGGAGGCGCTTGCGGCCGAAGTGGTTGGCGAGCCAACCGGTGATGGGGAGGACGATGGCGTTGGAGACGAGGTAAGACGTGAGGGCCCAAGTGGCTTCATCGACGCTCGCGGAGAGGCTGCCGGCGATGTGAGGGAGCGAAACGTTGACGACCGTGGTGTCGAGCACCTCCATGAAGGTGGCGAACATCACGGAAATGGCTATGATCCAGGGGTTGACATGCCGGTGCGCCCGGGCGGCGGGGGCTATAGGCATCGTGGGGGTCCCAAGAAGTCATTAAAACATCTCCGGTGAGCGGGGCGAGGACTGCGATAGAGTTTGGAGCAGCGGATTAAGGAGACGAGCGCGGATGGAGAGCACGCGGAGAGAGTTTGTGGCGCAGGTTGCGGGAACGGCGGCGGCGTGGGCGCAGGGCGGGACGGCCGCGGCCGGTGGCGCGGATTGGTACGACAGGCCGATGCGGTGGGCGCAGTTGGCGTTCGTCGAGGACGACCCGGGGAATTACGATCCGAATTTCTGGCTGGATTATTTCGGGCGGATTCATGCGGAGGCGGCGTGTTTGAGCGCGGGCGGGTGCGTGGCGTTTTATCCGACTCGAGTGCCGCTGCATTACCGGAGCCGGTGGCTGGGCAGCACGGACCCGTTCGGGGATATGGTTCATGGGTGCCGGAAGCTGGGGATGAACGTGGTGGCGCGGACGGATCCTCACGCGGCGCACCAGGATGTGTATGACGCGCATCCGGACTGGATCGCGGTGGACGCGGAGGGGAACAAGCGGCGGCACTGGGCGGACAAGGATTTTTGGGTGACGTGCGCGCTGGGTCCGTACAACTTCGAGTTCATGACGGCGGTGACGGAAGAGATTGTGCGGATGTACGGCGTGGACGGGGTGTTCAGCAACCGGTGGTCGGGGTCGGGGATGTGTTACTGCGAGCACTGCCGGGAGAACTTCCGGAAATTTTCGGGGATGGAGTTGCCGCGGACGCTCGATCCGCAGAATCCTGCGCGGCGGGAGTATATCGTGTGGCGGCAGGCGCGGTTGTTTGAGCTGTGGCGGCTGTGGGATGGGCGGATCAAGGCGATCAATCCGCACGCCGCGTTTCTGGCGAATGCGGGCGGCGGGGCGCTGAGCACGCTGGACATGAAGACAATCGGGGAACTGGCGCCGACACTGTTCGCGGACCGGCAGGGGCGGAGCGGGCTGATGCCTTCGTGGGCGGCGGGGAAGAACGGGAAAGAGTACCGGGCGGCGCTGGGGCGGAAGGCGATCGCGGGGATTACGAGCGTTGGGCTGGAAGACGAGTTCCGGTGGAAGGACTCGGTGCAGAACGGGGATGAGATCCGGTTGTGGATGGCGGATGGCGTGGCGCAGGGGCTGCGGCCATGGTTTGTGAAGTTCAACGCGAAGCCGATTGACAAGCGATGGCTGCCGGTGATCGAGCAGATGTATGTGTGGCATGCGAAGCACGAGCAGTATCTGCGGAATGAGCGGCCTTTGGCGCGGGTGGGGATGGTGTACTCGCAGCAGACGGCGGAGTTTTATGGCGGCGAGCGGGCGCGGGAGAAGGTGGAGAACGAGATTCTGGGGTTTTACCAGGCGATGGTGGAGGCTCGGATTCCGTTCGAGATGGTGCATGACGGGCTGATGGATCAGGATCATTTGGCGGGATTCCGGACGCTGATTCTGCCGAACGTCGCGGCTTTGACGGAGGCGCAGTGCGCGCAGATCCGCGACTTTGCCGCGCGGGGCGGGAGCGTGGTGGCGTCGTATGAGACGTCGCTTTACGACGAGTGGGGCAAGGGGCGGAAGGACTTCGGGTTGGCGGAATTGTGGGGTGCTACGTTCGACGGGCGGCGGGAAGGGCCGATGCGGAATTCGTACCTGACGCTGGAGCGCGAGGCGGCGGGGAAGTTTCATCCGATGCTTGCGGGGTTAGAAGACGCGACGCGGATTATCAACGGCGTGAACCGGGTGGGAGTAAGTGAGAGTGGGACGAACCGGGTGTGGCCACTTACTGTGGTGCCGAGTTATCCGGACTTACCGATGGAGGAGGTATTTCCGCGGCCGGCGAAGCGGCGCGATCCGGGGGTGGTGGTGCGGGAGAGGGGGGCCTCGCGGGTGGTGTATTTTCCGTGGGACATCGGGCGGACGTACTGGCAGGTGCTGAACGTGGATCATGGGAAGTTACTTGGGAACGCGATCCGGTGGGCGACGGATGAAGCGCCGGTGGTGACGGTGGAGGGGCCCGGGGTGATCGATCTCGCGGTGTGGGAGCAGAAGGATTCGATGACGGTGCATCTGGTGAACCTGACGAATCCGATGATGATGAAGGGGCCGGTGCGGGAGGTGGTTCCGCTGGCGGGGCAGAAGGTGCGGGTGCGGATTCCAAAGGGGCGGCGGGCGGCGGGGGCGCGGTACTTAGTGGCGGATCGCGCGGCGCAGTACCGAAAGAGTGGGGATGCTTTGGAGTTCGAGACATCTCAGATCGGAGTGCATGAAGTGCTTGCGGTGGATTTGGCGCGGGGCTAGTTGGCCGAGTGGATGGGCATCGGGCCGAACATGGGGACGGCCATGTCGAGTTCGTCGGTGAGGTTGCAAAACGGGTCCTTGCCGTAGCCGTAGTAGAGGGCAGCGCCTTGGGGGAGTTTGCCCTGGATGTGGAGACGGACGGTGCTGGCCTCGGCGGGGTCGATGGTGACTTTGTAGATGAGGGGGACTTCGGCGCCGTCGGGGGTGTGGACGGAGAAGCCGGCGATGCGGCCTGGGGCGGTGAGGCGGCCGTTGACGCCATAGAAGCCGACAGCGATGACGCCGCCGCCCGAGAAGGCGCTGACGGGGTGGGGGCCGGGCTTGAAGGCGCCGCAGCCTCCGAGGGCGGGATAGAGATCGTGGCAGGCTCGGCGGGCCAGGCGCATGCCGAGGCGCTTGAGATCGGGGGTGCTGATGTGGATGCCGTCGTCGAGGGAGAGGTCGACGGAGGCGACCATGCCGGAGTGAGGGATGCGGGATTCGGCCTGAAGCTGGGCTTCCTGGATCTGGTTCCACGGAACGACGTTGGTGGCGTTGACATGGCGGCCGATTTGGACGTAGTAGAAGGGGAGGTTGGGATCGCCGAAGTCGCTACGGACGGCGGCTACGAATTGCACGAAGCGGGTTTCAAAGTTCGGGGCGGCGCTGGGGGTCGAGTCGGATTCTCCCTGATACCAGAGGACGCCTTTGACGTGGCCGCCGACGGCGCGGAAGCGGCGAAGCATGGAGCCGTAGAGGCTCTGGCCGGCGCGGTCGCGGAGCGAGGGAGACCACTCTTCGATCGAGGTGCCGCCGTGGGCGCAGGGGATGAGGCCGACGGGGATGCCGGTGAATTTCAGCATATCGACGGCGAAGGGGAGGCCGAGGCCGGCGCCCTTTTTGCGGCTGGCGATGTAGGCGGCGAGTTTGTCGCCGGTGAAGCGTTCGGGCACGCGGTTGGCGTTGAGGGGCCAGTGGATGGGGTCGACTGCGTTGACGGTGGTGTGGAGGGGTTCCTGGGCGATGGCCCAGGTATCGGTCATGTCGAAGGTGTGGACGAGGGGGTCGGGGGGCTGGACGTCGATGAGGTCGCCGTGGCCTTCCATGTTGGACTGGCCGGCGAGGATCCAGAGGTCGCCGACGAGGAGGTCGTTGATGGTGAGGACGATGGGGGAGTCGCGGAGGCGGATTTCGATGCGATAGGGGCCACCGGAGGGGACGTTGTGGAGGGTGCCGGACCAGTTGCCGCGCTGGACGCGGGCGAAGGAGATCCAGTCGAAGCCGGCGACGGGACCGGTGCGGGAGCTGAGGCGGAGTTCGACGAATTTGCCGTTGGCTTTGCGGCTGGCGGCGGCGCCGTTGAGGGGGATGTCGGCGAGGCCGGCGGAGTTACGCTGGAAGACCTGATGATCGGCAGCGCCTCCGGTGACGCGGAGTTCCTGGCCGGGGAGCGTGGGGAGAAACAGCGCGGCCAGAGCCGCGAGGGGGAGGACGGACTTCATGGCGGGCTTCATTCTAACATCCGGGTTTCGCCGTCTGGCGTCAAAACGGCGGATGGTCCGCCCCATGGAGATAGTTCGGCGGGCGGATGGGTTTGCTGCCGACTGCGATTCCCGTCGGGGCTGGTAGGCTGGGAGCGAGGATGATGACGAGCCTGTGGTACGGGGCGGCGCCCGCGGCGGGGGTGGCGTGGTTTGGCTGGGCGGTGCGTGGGCGGACGTCGCAGGTATTTGCGCCGTCGGTCTACCGGGGCGCGAGGGACCGGAAGTCGGTGGCGCTGACGTTTGACGACGGACCGTCGGAGTCGACGCCCCGGCTTCTGGAGCTATTGGCGCGCGAGGGCGTCAAGGCGACGTTCTTTTTTTGTGGGAAGAATGTGAGGAGGCTGCCGGGGGTGGCGCGGGATGCGGCCGCGGCAGGGCACGAGATCGGGAACCATACGGAAAACCACGCGCGGCTATGGCTGCGAAGCGCGGCGTTCGTGCGCGAAGAGGTGATGGGCGGGCAGCGGACGATGGAAGAGGTGTGCGGCGTGAGGCCGCGATGGTTTCGGGCGCCGTATGGAGTGAGATGGCCGGGGCTTGCGGCGGCGCAGAGGGAAGCGGGGTTGACGGGGGTGATGTGGACGGTGCTTGGTCGGGATTGGAAGTTGCGGGCGGAAGGAATTGAGGAGCGGTTGCTCGGCGGGGCGTGCGGAGGCGCGATACTCTGTTTACATGACGGCCGGAGCGTTGTGCCGGATCCGGACATTACGCAGACGCTCGAAGCCGTGCGGCGCGTGATACCGGCGCTTCGCGACCGCGGATTCCAGTTTGAGACGGTGACTCAAATCTTATGCCCGACCAAGACGACGTAACCCAGCGCGTGATGCAAGTGATCGCGACGGCGCAGCATCTGGAGCCGGCGGCGGTGACGGAGGCGAGCACCTTCGAGGAACTGCATATCGATTCGCTCGATGGGATCAACATCCTGTTCGCGCTCGAAAACGAGTTCAACGTGAACATTCCGGACGAGGAGGCGCAGAAGCTGCGCTCGGTGAGCGAGATTGCGGAGGGGATCCGCAAGCTGCTCGAGGCGAAGGCCGGAAGCGCGGGCGCGGCGGTCTGAGCGTGCGGCGCGTAGTGGTCACCGGGCTCGGCGCGGTGACGGCATTCGGCGTGGGGGTGAAGCCGCTGTGGGAAGCGCTTTCAAGCGGGCGGCCGGGGTTTGCCGAGATCGAGGGCGTGGACTTAGCGAGGCTGCGGTTCCGGTTCGGGGCGCAGGTGCGGGGCTGGAACGGGGAAGAACATTTCGACCCGCGGGAGGCAACGCTACTCGACGTGTTCGCGCAGTATGGCGCCGTGGCGGCGCGGGAGGCGATCCGGGCGGCGGGGGTGGAGTGGACGGGGGAGTTGCGGGAGCAGACGGCGATTGTGACGGGATCGTGCGTGGGCGGGCAAGGGAGCGAGGACGAGGAGTTCGTGGCGTTGTACGGGCGCAACAGTCCGCGAGTCAGCCCGCTGACGATTCCACGCATCATGGAGAATGCGGCGGCGAGCCGGATATCGCTCGAGCACGGGATTGTGGGGCCGGTGTATACGATTTCGACGGCGTGTTCGTCTTCGAATCATGCGCTGGGGCAGGCGTTTCATCTTGTGCGGTCGGGCGCGGTGGAGATGGCGGTTGCGGGCGGGAGCGAGGCGGTATTCAGCCTGGGCTTTTTGAAGGCGTGGGAGGCGATGCGGGTGGTGGCGCCGGACACGTGCCGGCCGTTTTCAGCGGACCGCAAGGGGCTGATCCTGGGCGAGGGGGCGGCGATGTTGGTGCTGGAGCCGATGGAGGCGGCGAAGGCGCGGGGCGCGACGATCTACGGGGAGATTGTGGGCTTTGGGATGTCGAGCGACGCGCATCATGTGACGCAACCGAGCGCGGAGGGGGCGGTGCGGGCGATGCGGGCGGCGCTGAAGGACGCGGGGCTGGCGGCGGAGGCGATCGAGTATGTGAACGCGCACGGCACGGGCACGCAGGCCAACGACTCGACCGAGACCGCGGCGCTGAAGTGCGTGTTTGGCGCTCACGCGGAACGGCTGCGCGTGAGTTCGACGAAGTCGATGCACGGGCACGCGCTCGGAGCGGCGGGGGCGATTGAAGCGGTAGCGACGCTGCTGGCACTGCGCGAGGGCGTGCTGCCGCCGACGGCGAATTACACGGCGCCGGACGCGGCATGCGACCTGGATGTGATTCCGAACGAGGCGCGGGCGGCGAAGTGCGAGTACGCGCTGTCGAATTCGTTCGCGTTCGGCGGGTTGAACGCGGTGGTTTGCTTCCGGGCGGCTTAGTCCGGCTCGGTGGGGTGGAGTTCGAGCGGGGTGACGGGGTCGATGAACGGCCAGCAGAAGGCGCCGCAGAGGTAGACGGCGGCCATCGAGTAGAGGAAGATGTTCCAGTTGCCGTGGGTCAAGTGGAGGATGTAGCCGCCGGCGACGGGGGCGACGAAGCCGGCGAGGTTGCCGACCATGTTCATGGAGCCGGAGACGGTGCCGGCGAAGCGGCCGCCGATGTCCATGCAGGCGGTCCAGGAGGGGGGCATGACGAGGTCGTTGCAGAAGCTGGCGAGGCCCATGACGATCATGGCGAGCGGGGGGCTGTTCAACTGGCTGCAGAGAGCCATGAGGACGGAAGCGCCGACGAAAGCGGAAGTGGCGACGAGGCGGCGGGCGCGGGCGGTGCCGCCGATGTGGCGGGCCAGCGGCGCGAGGAGGAAACCGCACAGCAGAGCGCCGGTGCCGCCGAGCAGCAGTGGGAGAACGGAGTAGTTGGCGCTGGCCGCCTCAGACAGGTGGTGGCGCTCCTGGAGCCAGGTGGGCAGCCAGGTGATGTAGAAGTACCAGGGGTAGGTGAGGCAGAAGTATTGCAACCACAGGAGGAGCACATTGCGAGAGGTGGCGATTTTACGCCAGGGGACGTGCGCATGTGTTGACGGCTGGGAAGCGCCGTGGTGGATGAGCGCGAGTTCGGCGGCGTTGACGCCGGGGTGGTCGGCCGGATTGTTGCGGTACCAGCGGGCGAAGAGGATGGCCCAGGCGATGCCGAGGATGCCGAAGACGGTGAAGGCCCAGCGCCAGTTCATCCAGGTGAGGCAGAGGACAACGAGTGGGGGCGTGAATGCCCCGCCCCAGCGGGCGAAGGTCCAGAGGATGCCCTGGGCGCGAGTGCGTTCGCCGTGTGGGAGCCAGGTGGCGAAGGCTTTGGTGAGATTGGGGAAGCAGCCGGCTTCGCCTGCGCCGAACAGGAAGCGGACGGTCACCATGGGGATGAAGGAGAACATCCAGCCCGAGAGGGCTTTGAAGGCGCTCCACCAGAGCACGATGCGGAGCAGGACGCCGCGGGCGCCGAGGCGGTCGCCGAGCCAGCCGCTGGGGACTTCGAACAGAGCATAGGCGAGGGCGAAGGCGCCGAAGACGTAGCCCATCTGCTCCTTGCTGAGGTGCAGGTCGCGCATGACGAGGGGGGCGGCCTGGGAGATGGAGACGCGGTCGATGTAGGACAGGATGGCAAGGGTGACGGCGAAGACGATGACCCAGTAGCGGGCGCGTGTTGGCGTTTCGGTGGCGTGGACGGGCGTCACTGGGCCGCCTCGGTGGGCTTCAGTTCGCTGGCAAGCCAGGTGAGGTAGGGTTCGGATCCGGTGTCGATGGGCACGGCGATGATCTCCGGTGTGGTGTAGGGATGGAGGACAGCGAGGCGGCGGCTCAGTTCGGCGAATAGCCGGCGGTCGGACTTGATAAGGAGCAGGGTCTCCGGGCTGTCCTCGATGGCGCCCTGCCAGCGATAGATGCTGCGGGCGCCGCCGACGATGTTGACGCAAGCGGCCAGGCGGTCTTCCACGAGAGCGCGGGCGATTCGCGCAGCCTCGTCCACGTTGGGCGCGGTGCTGAGGATGAGGAGCGGCTGCGGCATTGCGTGGGACGTACCGGGAGCGGGCGGCTTGGCCAATAGGGGATTATACGAAATCCTGCCGCGTTCGCACTCCAGCCGCTCCGGGTTACCTCGATTTTTGAGTTGACAGGAAGAGTCTGCCCCATTCGGTGTCGAGCGCGCGCCTGACCCTGGCGCGGCCGACGAAGTTGTACCCGTAGACGTCGTGGTACAAGACGACGTGGAAGTGGAAGTCGACTCCTTCGATACTGTCGCCGACGACTTCGATGTCGCGTGGATCGCCGCAACCCAAGCCTTGTTCGTGCGCCAGGCGGATGAAGGGGATGGACAGCGGATCGAAGCCCCTCATCTTCGCCGCGATCGCGTCGATTGCGACCATGTCCCCGGAGGCGAGGATGTAGTTCTTCACGAGGGGCTCCATGCAGCGCGGACCGGGGCCGTCGCCCGCGAAGGTTCCGTCCATCACCGCGAACAGGCCGGGATGGATTTCCTTTTGAATGGCGAGCAGGTCGACGAGGGTCTCATGAATCACCGCATGAGTCCAATGGCGTTTCTCGAAGAGGAGGCCGCCGAAGGCGTTCTTCCTCGCGCCGGTGATGGTGGGGAACACGTGGGTTTTCATGGTCGGCAGGTGGATGACGTTCGAGCCGACGAGCCGCTTGGGAATGCGGGTCCCTTCCGGGTAGACCTTGTCCAGGACGCGCATCTTCGCCTTCGGCGTGTATCGAATCCACTCCTCGCCTGCCTCGTATAAATGCACGTTGCGGAGGCCATACTTCCCGACCAAGACCTGCTTGTGCTTGTTGGCCACCTCGCCGCGGCGGGCGCTTACGCCGACGGTGCGGTTGTGGCAGCCGAAGAGGCTCTCTTTCCGATAGCCGTCTTCGAGGAGGGTTGCAATGACACCGTCAAGCTGCCAGGGGGTGGTGGAGCAGGCCGGATAGAAGAAGTGCCAGGAAATGTTGATCTTGAGCGCGGTTTCGTGGTTCTTCGGGACGAACTGCCTATAATCGGCGAGGCGCATGAGTCGCGGATCGTCGTGGAGGACGGTGGAAGGGGACGTTTTCAGAACCGCGACACGGGGCCGGGTCATGGGGCATCACCTCTGCCTGACGTGCACGCGAACCGTGACGGAGGCGCAGGCGAAGGAGGTGGACCCTTCGCAGCTAATGATGTAGGAGGTTGTCGACTCGGGCTTGACCTCAAGCGTGCCGCTGGAGCCGTCGAACGTGCCAAGTTTTTTCAACGCGACGTCGCCGGAGCGGGTTTCTTCTGCCTCCTCGATGGTGACTTTGGTGGCGCCCTTGATGGACCAGCGGAGCACCACGGCTTCTCCGGCCGTGATTTCCTTTGGCTTCGCTTCGAAGATGAAGTCTCTTGACGCCTTGTCTTTTTGTTTCTGGTCGACGCGGGGGGCGCCCGGGGCCAGGCCGGCGGCCATTCCCAGAACCAGGAGGGAGAACGGCCAGAGACGGCGATGCAGGCACATGTCGAATCCTCGATTCACCATGAGCCAGTGCAATCGCCGTGCCAAGCCGTGTTCGGGCGCTGCCCGACGGGCTTACTGATTGAGCAACTGCAACGCTGCCGCCGCGACCAATTGGGGGCCGGCGGTGGTGGGGTGGAGTCCGTCCCAGAACAGGTGCTTGTTCGGATTCGAGCAGATGGCGTGGCCGATGACGCGAAGGTGAGGCAGTGCCCGGTGGCGTCGGGCAATCCTTTCCGCAAAAGGGATGCGCTTGGGCAGTGGCGGGGGAATTGGGATAAGATCTTGGCCTGACGGGAACCGGGAGAGACGACGATGAAGAGACGACGGAGAGCTGGGATCACGCGGCGGTCGATGATGCGGAGCGCCGCGGCGGCGGCGATGTTCGGGCCGCTGTTTCAGGCGACGGAGGGTTCGGTGAGCGGGCAGGAGCGGGTGAACAAGAACTCGGCGCCGAGCACGCTCAAGATTACCGATATGCGGGCGTGCCGGGTGGCGGCGAACTACGATTACCCGCTGATCCGGATTGACACGAACCAGGGCGTGTACGGGTTGGGCGAGGTGCGGGACGCGGGCGTGGAGGGGATCGCGCTGATTTTGAAAGCGCACCTCCTGGGCAAGAATCCGCTGAACATCGAAGCGAATTTGCGGACGGCCCGCCAGTTCGCCAATCACGGGCGGATGGGCGGCGGATACAGCGCGTTGGACATGGCGCTGCACGATATTGCGGGAAAAGTTTACGGCGTGCCGGCGCATCGGCTGATCGGGAATAAGAACCACGACCGGGTGCGGATCTACGCCGATACTACGAGCCATCCGGATCCGAAGGTGTACGCCGAGCGGATGCGGAAGCGGCGGGCGATGGGGCTTACGTTTTTCAAGATGGACTTGCAGTCGAGCATGTTGAAGGACCGGCCGGGGGCGTTGAACGAGCGGGGCGTGTGCACGGAGAAGGGGCTCGGGTATCTGTGCGAATATATCGCCGCGATCCGCGATGTGCTTCCGCCGGGCGCGCCGCTGGCGGCGGACCATTTCGGACGGCTGAACGTGAACGACTCGATCCGGTATGCGCGGGCGTTCGAGCCGTATCAGCTTTCCTGGGCGGAGGATCTGCTGCAGATTTCCGAGGGAGCGATCCATCCGTATCTGAACTGGCAGGCGTACAAGACGATTTCGGATGCGACGGTGACGCCGGTGCTGACGGGGGAGGACATCTTCGGACTGCAGGGAGGGTTTCAGGAGTTACTCGACCATCACGCGGTGGACGCGATTCATCCGGACATTGAAACGTCGGGCGGGTTGCTGGAGACGAAGAAGATCGCCGATTACGCGACGATGCGGGGGATTCAGGTGGCGATGCACCATGCAGGGTCGCCGATCGGAGGGTTTGCGGGATACCACTGCGCTTCCACGTTCGGGGACAATTTCCTGGCGATGGAGAACCATGCGCTCGATATGCCGTGGTGGCAGGACCTGGTGACGGGCGTGCCGAAGCCGATTATCGAAAACGGGTATGTCAAGGTTCCCGACGACCGGCCGGGGCTGGGACTGGAGTTGAACGATGCGGTGGTGAAGCAGCATCTGCGGCGGCCAGGATACTTCGAGCCGACGCCGATGTTCGACGATCTCATTGTTTCCGGATTCCACACCGGCGGCGCGTGGCCGCATTACGACGAAACGGGGAAATGGTGTAACTGTGTGACCTATGAGTAAGAGTCGAGTGAAGTACCTAGTTAGCGGACTGGCCGCGGTGTTGCTGGCGTTTGCGGCGGACCCGACTTACATGCACCGGTATTTTCCGCTGATCTCGCCGGCGCAGGACGACTTAACGTTCCGGACGCAGGGAGTGACTTACCAGCCGGCGTTCGGGGCCGATGATGCGCAGGCCGGGCAACTGAAGAGCATTGCGCGGTACGGGATGTTGACGGTGGACCCGAAGGCGGAGACGAGGCTGGTAAGTTATCCGGCGGAGGAGCAGATTTACTATGTGCTGAGCGGCAACGGCGTGCTGATTTACGGCGGGCAGAGGGTTCCGGTGAAGGCGGACGACTATCTGTATCTGCCGGTGGGGCTGGAGCACGGGATGGCGAACGAGTCGGATGCGCCGGTGAAGGTGCTGGTGATGGGGTTTCGCATTCCGAAGGGCGTGACGGTGAAGCCGACGCCGAAGCTGATGATGGCGAACTCGGGCGACGTGCCTTATGTGAAGGTGGAGGGGCACGGGGAGACGGTGCATTTCAAGCTGCTGATGGGGACGACGGCGAGCAAGCGGGACAAGCTGGCGGCGGCGAGCCAGATGGTGAGCCTGTTTATTATGGACTTCGCGCCGGGCGGGACGAACATTCCGCACCACCACGAGATGGCGGAGGAGATTTACTACATTCTTCGCGGTCACGGCGACATGGTGGCGGGCGGAGGGTTGGACGGCAATGAGGGCCGACATCCGGCGGGCGTGGGCGATACTTATTTCATCCGTCTGAACGCGACGGTAGGATTTTATAGCGGATCGCGGACCGGCGAGCACGATGAAGTGCTGGCGGTGCGATCGCGGTATCCGTTTCCGAAAGATCAAGGGGAGGAATAGATGGAAGGGACGTATTTGAGCCGGCGCATGGCGTTGAAGTGGGCGGCGGCTTTGCCGGTGATGGGGACGATTGCGGCCGATTCGCTTTTGGCGGCGGCGAAGGAGGCCGTGAGCGGGAAGGCGCCGGGGAACATTTACTCGACGATCGGCGTGCGGACGTTTATCAACGCGCGCGGGACGTGGACGTACTTGAGCGGGTCGCTGGAGCTGCCGCAGGTGCGGACGGCGAAGTTCGAGGCGTCGAAGCATTTCGCTGATATTTTCGAGCTGCAGCACGCGGCGGGGAAACGGCTGGCGGAGTTGTCGGGCGCGGAGTCCGGGATGGTGACTTCGGGGGCGGCGGGAGCGATGGCGTCGGCGACGGCGGCGTGTTTGGCGGGAACGGATCCGGCAAAGATCTGGCAACTTCCGGACACGACGGGGATGAAGAACGAAGTGGTGATGCACGGCGGGCGGAGCGCGTTTGACAGCGCGATCCGGCTGGCCGGGGCGAAGCTGGTGGTGGCGCGGTCGGCGGAGGAGTTGAAGGCGGCGATCGGTCCGAACACGGCGATGGTTTATACGACGTCGCTGGGGGACACGCTGAAGGAGACGCTGGCGATTACGAAGGCGGCGGGCGTGCCGATGCTGCTGGACGATGCGGCGGGGATTCCTCCGATATCGAATCTGCGGCTGTATGCGCAGATGGGGATCGATCTGTTTTGTTTCAGCGGCGGGAAGGGACTGGGCGGGCCGCAGTGCTCGGGCTTGCTGCTGGGACGAAAGGATCTGATCGAGGCGGCGCTGAAGAACACGAGTCCGTGGGAAGGCGCGGTGTGCCGGGCGATGAAGGTGGGCAAGGAAGAAGTGATGGGCGCGCTGGCGGCGGTTGAGGCGTGGGAGAAGATGGACCTGGCGTCGCTGAACCAGGAGTGGAACCGGCGCGTGCAACGGATTGCGCGGTTGGTGGAACTGGTGCCGGGGGTGACGACGGACATTCAGATTCCCACGGATGGGAACCGCTATCCGACGCTGACGGTGAACTGGGATGTGGACAAGTGGAACTTCAGCGTGCAGGATTGCGACCGCGAGTTGCGGGCGGGCGAGCCACGGATTGAAGTGCTGACGGACACGAACCCCAGCATGGTTTCGGCGGTGGAAGAGCATCACGACAACAAGACGCCGCGCGAGAACAAGCTGCAGATCATTTCGATGACGATGCAGCCGGGGGAAGAGATTATTGTCGGGCGGCGGCTGCGGGCAATTCTCGAAGGGGCTCGGAAGCGGGCGAAGGCGTAGGAACGGGGGGCAGGACCGATGAGAGCAATGGCGATGGCGGTGGTGTGCGCGCTGGCGGCGTGCGCGGCGTACGGGGCGGAGGTGAAGCAGATTTTCCCGCCGGGGACGAAACCGGCGGGGCCGTACAGTCCGGGAGTGCTGGTGGGCGAGTATCTCTACGTGGCTGGACAGGGGAGCCAGTTGGCGGACGGGACTTTGCCGCAGGGCGAGGAGGAACAGATCCGGCAGTGTTTGCGGAACGTCGAGACGGTGGTGAAGGCCGCGGGGCTGACGATGCGGCACGTGGTTTACGTCCAGGTGTATCTGACGGATTATTCGAGCGAGGCGGCGCTGAACCGCGTGTGGAGGGAGTTTTTCCCGGCGGCGCCACCGGCACGTTCGACGATTGGCGTGGCGGCTCTGCACGCGACGAACGTGGAGATGAGCGCGGTGGCGGTGAAGGACCTGGCGTTGAAGAAGACGGTGGCGGTGGATGGGTACGACACGCCAAGCGTGCCGATTTCAGCGGCGGTGCGTGTGGGGGACCGGCTGTTTGTTTCGGGGCATCTGGGGCGGGATATCCGTACGGGCGAGATTCCGGTGGATCCGGGCGAGCAGGTGACGCTGGCGATGAAACGGCTGGAGGGGACGCTGAAGGCGGCCGGCGCGGGGTTCGAGAATCTGGTGTTTGTGAACCCGTATCTGACTTCGAAGATACCGATGGGGGTGATGAACCACATCTACGCGAGCCATTTCGAGTTCGGGAATACGCCGGCGCGGGCGACGATTGAAGTGGCGGGGTTGCCGGGCGGGGCGAACATCGAGTTTACGGGCGTGGCTGTGATGGATCTGGGGAAGCGGCGCGCGGTGCGTCCGAAGAACATGGCGCCGAGTCCGACGGCGAGCCCGTGCGTGTTTGCCGGCGATACGTTCTATTGCTCGGCGAAGTCGGGCTTCATTCCGGGCGTGAACGGCGGCGTTTATGCGTCGACGGTGGAGACGCAGATGCGGCAGACGATGCGGAACCTGCTCGACGGACTGGAAGAAGCGGGGATGGATTTTTCGAACGTGGTGGCGAGCAACGTGTATCTGGACGATGCCCGGGATTTCACGCGGATGAATGGCGTGTATGCGGAGTATTTTGGGGCCGTTCCGCCGGCGCGGACGACGGTGCAGCAGATTGCGCCGGGGGTGCGGGCGGCGGATGCGAAGGGGCATTGGCCGGAGCTTGAGCAGGTTTCGATTGTTGCCGTGAAGTAGGGCGAAACGCAGGGATCCGACAGGAAAGATAAGCTAATCGACAATTGAAAAAAGTTGTGCCATACTAGCGCGCATACTTTGCGGCCGGGCGTGGAAAGAGAACGGCCGCGGAATAAGCCTATGACGCTGAAGATCGCCGTTTTGCTTGTGTCCGGACTTGCCTCGGGATTGGCCGCCGCTCAGAATGCGTGCGTGGCGTCGCCGCCGTTGGCGACGATTTCGGCGCCGCACGAGGCGGGGTCGCCGGAGTTGACGGTGGACCCGGGGGCGGCGATTTGGAAGAAGGCGGCGCGGGCGGAGATTGTGAAGGACTGCTCGCAGGAGCTGGATTATCCGGGGATCCGGAGCGAGGTGCGGGCGTTCTGGACGGACGACGATTTATACCTGCTGTTTCAGTGCCCGTACACGGTGCTGAACCTGTGGCTGCCTCCGATGGGCGGCGGGCCGCGGGTTAAGCTGTGGGACCGGGACGTGGTGGAGATGTTTCT
>DAIDIH010000369.1 GCA_027459465.1 Bryobacterales bacterium
GAGCCGGCCAGGCCGCTGCTGGCTTCCGTGGCCGGAACGCGGCCCATTGTGTTTACGCTCTCGGCGCGCGGAGCCGGACTTGTGCTGGAGGCACAACTCGACTGCCAGGATCCGCCGGCCGCGACGCAACTCGAAGCCCAACTCGAAACCAGCACGGCCGCACTTCGGGCCGAGTTGGCGCAGCAGAACGGCGCAGCCGCGAATACGGCGAGCGTGGGCGGGTTGCTCGCTTCGGGAACATTTCATTGCGAGCGCAACCGGGTGACCGGCGAATGGCCGTTGCCGGCCCAGTTCCTGGCGACGCTGGGAGAAGGCGGCGCAAACTGAGCCGATGACCCAGACGCCCGGGGTTCTCTGCTGCGGCAATATTGTGTTCGACACGCTGGTCCGGCCGGCGCCAAACGAGACGCACTGGCACACCAGCCTGTGGGTCGATTCGATTGAACAACAGATCGGCGGCAACGGCGCCAATACCGCGATTGCGATCGCCCGGCTCGGCGTGCCGGCGCGGTTGGCCGGGCGCGTCGGCAAAGACGCCAACGGCGAGAGAGTTCTCGCCATCCTGCGCGATTCCGGCGTCGACATTTCATTCGTGGACCGGGGGGAAGCGCCGACCTCTGCTTCCGTCGCGCTGGTGCGGGCCGACGGCGCGCGCGCGCTGCTGCATTGTCCGGGTGTGAGCCGGTCCGTCTTCAACCCGCCGCCGGCGCTCGAAGGGGCGCTCAGCGCGGGGTGTGGGTTTCTCCATATCGGGAATCCCTTCGGCGTGCCGGGGCTGCGGGCGAATGGGCCGGCAATGCTGAAGGAGGCGCACGCATTGGGCATGCGGACCTCGATCGACGTAGGCTGGGATTCGAGCGGCGAATGGCTGCGGTCGCTGGCTCCGAGTCTTGCCGAGACCGACGTGTTGTTTGTCAATCATGACGAGGCGCGGGAGTTGACCGGTCATACCGAGCCGACCCGCCAGGCCGAAGTCCTTCAAGAAGCCGGCGCCAGGGCGGTTGTGATCAAATTGGGCGCCGAAGGTTGCGCCGTTTTCGAGAGAAACCGCCGGTTTCATTCGCCCGGATTCAAGGTGACGGTACGGGATACGACGGGAGCGGGCGATTGTTTCGCGGGCGGCTTCCTTGCCGGGCTGGCGCGCGGAATGGACTTCCCGGAGGCGGCGCGGCTTGCCAACGCCGTGGGGGCGCGAAGCGTCACGGAGGTGGGCAGCATCACGGGACTGATGGGTTTTGAAGACACCAACGCCTGGGCGCGTACCGTCGAGGAGTGACCGCGCTGGTGACCTATCATGGTCACTGATGAAGCCCGCTATTGCGTTGGCGATATGCGTCCTGGCCCATGGCCAACCGGCCGCCGTGAAAGATCCCGGCTACAAGTACGTCCGGCTCGGCAAGTCCTCGGATGCGTCGCCCCGGCCCGCGGCGGGTTATCTTCTGGCGGGCGGCGGATCGGACATGGACCGCGGCATCGCCTGGTTATGCGCGAAGGCAAACGGCGGCGATCTGCTGGTACTCCGCAACTCCCGGGACGACGCGTATAACGGCTACATCCATCGCGTCTGCCCGTCACTGAACTCGGTGGCGACGCTGACCGTCACAGCGCGGCAAGGGGCGAGAGCGGATTTCGTGGTCCAGGCGGTGCGCCATGCGGAGGCGATATTCATCGCCGGCGGCGATCAGGCCAAATATGTCGATTCCTGGCAAGCGTCGCCGCTGCAGGATGAGATCAACGCGGCCGTCGCGCGGGGCGTGCCAGTGGGAGGCGCGGCCGCGGGGCTGAATATGCTCTCCGAATTTGTCGACACGGCAGCGGGCGGAGCGGTCACTTCAGCCCAGGCGCTGGCCGATCCTTTCGATGATCGGATCACCCTGGCGCGGCACTTTCTGAAGATCCCCCTGCTGGGCGGGACGTTAACGGACGCCCACTTCGCCCAACATGACGCCATGGGGCGCGATCTGGCGCTCCTGGCACGGCTGGTAGCCCAGGGATGGACGCCGGAGCCGCACGGCATATTCATCGACGACAAGACAGCGGCCCTGATCGAACCCGACGGAAAGGTGTCGGTGCTTGGATCCGGCGCGGCGTATTTCGTACGCTTCACGAAAAAGGCCGACGACTGCAACCCAGGCGACCCGCTGACGCTGCATGGCGCCGAAGTTTACCGCGCTTCTGATGGCGGAAGTTTCGATCTACTGAGTTGGAGGGGGAACGGCGGAGTGGACTACTCCGTGTCGGTGGAGAACGGCGTGGTGAAATCGGCGCAGGCAGGCGGGGCGATCTACTGAATTCGCCCGGCTTGCATCACTCGGGAACGCCGGGGTCTGTGGCCCGGCGGCCTCACCGCGCGAGCGTTTTCCAGATCAGCCAGGCCAGGCCCGCGAGATAACCGAGCAATGCCTGGTATTCCTGGTTTTTCTTGTACACGGCCCAGCGGAATCGTCCCGCGGCGGGGTGAGAGGGCCGGCGCGGTAGAAGCTTAGGAACCTGCGCCGCGTAGTCGGCATACTCGGGGAACAAGCGCCGGAGGTGCTGTTCTTCGAGTTCGATCACCGGAAGATAGATGAGCAGAAAAACGGCGCCGAAGACTACGGCGAGCTCCCAGCGCCGGGCGGAGACGACGAGGCCCGCCGCGACGAGAAGGGTGCCGATATACAAGGGATTTCGCACCCAATTGTAGGGCCCGCTGCGCGCCAGTTGCCGGTTCTTCTCCAGGTGGCCCGCCGCCCATCCGCGAAGTAGCAGACCGCAGGCCGACACGGCCACACCGGTGGCGAGGGCGATGGGTTCGGGGCGGGCGAGCCAGGCAAACGCCGCAACGAGCAGAAATCCGCTCGGCACGCGGAGACGCGCCACGAGGTCGGCGTAAGGCTTGGGGAACAGCGAACCGTTCACGGACGTTCTCCCGCGCGAGACTGCCCAAGCTTTTCCCGAAGCGCGTGAAGAACCATCTCCGGGGAGATGGAGCGCATGTCGGCGCCGGTCTCCCGCAGGCGGCGGTACGTAGTGAC
The DNA here is from genome assembly GCA_027459465.1 of Bryobacterales bacterium. Taxonomy (GTDB): domain Bacteria; phylum Acidobacteriota; class Terriglobia; order Bryobacterales; family Bryobacteraceae; genus JAJYKC01. The sequence goes on from DAIDIH010000369.1 coordinate 3,015, forward strand.
CGCGCCGGGTGCGCGCAGAACGGCGATGGTGTTGCCGTAAGGGCCGTTGCGAGCCGGATCGGTGGGGCCGTAGATCCCGACACCCGGCTTACCGAGCGCCGCAGCCAGATGCAGCGGCCCGCTATCCAGGCCGACCACCGCCGCGGCGCGCCGCGTTGCATAGATCAGTCCCGGGATGCCGGAGACGTGCGGCACGATATCCGGAAGCGAGATCTTCTTCGGGGCGTTGAGGACAAGGGTGAGTCCCAAATCGCGTTTGAGCATCGCGCCAAGAGCCGTGTAATGCTCGAGCGGCCATTGTTTGGCGCCCCAGCCCGCCAGCGGGTTGGCGAGGACAAAGGGGGCATCCGGGAGACTCCCTTCAAGCCGGCCTTCGGGCAAAGGGAACTGGCGCAGCGGGTTCGAGACGCCGGCGGCGGCCACAAGTTCCAGGTTCTGATCCACCACGTGAGCGGCCTGTGGGCGGACACGGCGGGAGTAAAACCATGCGGCGGGCCGTTCCCGCGTCTGGTCGAAACCAAAGATGCGTTCGGGACGGGCGATGGCGGCGATGAGGGCGGATTTGATCAGGCCCTGGAAGTCGACGGCAAGGTCGTAGGGGGCGGAGCGGAGGTCCGACCAGGCGCGCCGAATGCCGCGAAAGGTCTTGCGGTCGATGGGGACGGCGCGGTCGATGTAGGGATTGCCCTCGAGCAAAGGCAGCCAGCGCTCCTCGATCGCCCAATCGACCGTCGAGCCCGGCAAGCCGTGCTTGAGGCTGGCAGCCGCCGGCAGAGCATGAATCACGTCGCCCATCGCCCCCAGGCGGACGACGAGGATGCGAAGCGGAGTGGGCGTCAATCCGCGGCCCCGCTGCGAGTGCGAACGCGCACGATGAACGCTTGGCGAGCCTCGGCGTCGTCCAGCATCTCCGCCGAGACGTCCGCGGGTGTTCCGTCGAGGGCGACGTAATCGACGGCGCGAAGCGAGGCGGCCAGTTCCCGGCGAGCCCCTACGTCCATGAGAGGCGCTTCGCCTTGCTCGACGACGATCACGAGGGTTGTGCCTGGCAGTTTCCGCTTCTCGAGGAAGCGCACGTGGTGGGCGAGCAAAGGATCGAAGCGGCCGCGCAGCCAGAGCGTTTCCCGGCCGGCGGTGCGGCGGACGATCTCATCGGAGGATAGAATTTTGTTTCGCGAATCCAACGTGGTTCTCTAAATGAAGGGCGAATCCCAAACCCTCTATTGGAACAATTCGCCGTGCCTCGCGCCACTGCCCGCGGCCTGTATCCGGCCAGAGGGAGCGACGGGGAAGTCGCATACGATGGGAGAGATGCGGTTTCACCCAGCATGAGTTCCGGCGCGCTGCGGTCCTTCGCTCACCGGCGATTCGCCATCGTTTGGACCGGCCTCGCATGCTCGGCGGTCGGCACGTGGGTACAGATCGTGGCGCAGAGCCTGGTGACGCTCAAGATCACCCATGGCTCGGCGTTCGCTCTCGGTGCGGTGCTTCTGTCGCAGGCGGCGGCGTTCCTGTTATTCGCTCTCGCCGGCGGCGGGATCGCCGATGCCTTCGACCGGCGCAAACTGCTGCTGGTTTCACAAACCGTCCTCGGCGGCCTGGCGGCCCTGCTGGGCTATCTGACCGCGTCCGGACGGATCGAACTATGGATGCTGCTCCTGCTGGCGTTCTCGAGCGGCTGCGTGCTCAGCGCCGATCAACCCGCGCGGGCGGCGCTACTGCCGTCCCTGGTGCCGGATTCCGAACGCACGAACGCGATCGCGCTGCAGTCGATGATCTTCCAGGGCGCCTCGATCGCCGGGCCTACGCTGGCCGGTCTGGCCGCGGCAAGCATCGGCTACGCAGGCTGCTTCTATCTCAATGCCGTTTCCTACCTCGCCGTTCTTATCGCGCTGCTCGTGGCCGGCGGAGAGGGCAATGGCGCGCGCCAGAGCAGGCAGAGGTTGATTCAGGCAGTGGCCGAGTTGTTCGCGGCGATCAAGGCCGATCCGGTGTTGCGAGCCGTCCTTAGCGGATACGCCGCGGTGCTTTTTCTGACACCCTCATCGGCGCTACTGTTGCCGGTGCTCGCCGGCTCGGTCTGGCACATTTCGGATGCAAAACTCGGGGCGTTGTTCGCCTGCTCCGGCATCGGGGCCGTGGCGGGTGCGCTCATAGTGGCTCATCGCGGCGATCGCGGCTCCAAGAGCGTGCCGTACCTGGCGGGACTGTTCGCCTCGGCCGCGGCGCTGGCCTTGTATCCAGGCATCCGTCCGCTATGGCTCGTTCCCCTGCTGCTCATGGTGGCCGGAGTGGGCCAGGCCGCGACGTCGGTCATTACGGCGTCGTTGCTACAAGGCCGCGTCCCGGCGGGACTTCGCGGGCGAGTGATGAGCCTGAACACGCTGCTGGTGATGGGAATACGCCCGCTCGGCGATTTTCCCGAGGGCTGGCTGATCCACGTCGCAGGGCCCCAGCGGGCCGCCCTGCTCTGCGCGGCTCTAATCGTCGTTGCGGGACTGTTGCTTTTGCCCCGGCGAGGCCCGATCCATTCGGTCTGAACGAGATCGCGATGGGCGCGATTATCGTTCGCCGGTCTCGACAATGAACAGGCGGAAAGTCCCGGCATCGCAGCGCCGCTGGGCACCGCAGCCTTGAAGTTCCCCCCGATCATGTTGACGATCTCTCCGACGCTGTCGCGAACGTCGTCCCGGTTGAGCTTGATGCCTTGAGGGAGCAGGCGACCGGCGAAGTCCCCGGCCTGGCTGGCCGGAAATTCCAGAATCGCGCCGCTTCCGTCGCATGGTCGCCCGCGGTCATCAACATCGTCGATCTCCTCATTCCCCCCGTTGGTAAAATATCCCCCCGTTCAGCGGCCTGCGCAGGAACTTGTCGTCGAGGCCGAACGTCGTCTCGGCGGCGCCGAGAGGGAGGTAGGCGTGCGAACTCATGCACCCGCAAATCCCGGCGAGAATCTTTTTCTTCGTTTCGAGATCGAAGTAGATCAGCACGTTCCGGCACAACACAACGTCGAACGGGCCGAGGCCGCGCAACTCGTCCCGCTGGTCGCGCTTCTCGAAACGAACGGGGCGGCGCACCTCGGGCTTGACCTGCCAACCGAGTCCGGCGCGGTCGATATACCGTACGAGGAACTTGGCCGGCAGTCCACGGTTGACCTCGATATGGAGATATTTCCCGGCCCGCGCGCGCTCGAGCACCTGCTCGGAAAGATCGGTTCCGTAAATCTCGATTTTCCAGCTCGACAGCCCCATTTCGAGCAGCATCATGGCGATGCTGTAAGCTTCCTGGCCCGAACACGCGGCCGCGGACCAGATGCGCAGGGTCCGGGTGGCGGCGTTCCGTTCCAGCAATTCAGGCAGAATGACGCCTCGCAGGGCGTCGAAGGGCGCGACGTCGCGGAAGAACAGTGTCTCGTTGGTGGTGATCGCGTCGACGACTTTCCGGTCAAGTCCGGCGCCGCGTGTCTCCCGCAGCAGGTTACAAAGGTCGCCGAGGGAATCGAGGCCCTCCTCGCGCACGATGGGCGACAGCCGCGCATCGACGAGCTATTTCTTGCCTTCGTCGAGCACGATGCCCGAAGCCTGGTGCACCCATTTCTGCAAGAAGACGTAGTTCTCGTTCGAGATTTCCCGCAGCCCTCGGCCGGCCGTCGCCTCTGTTGTCATGCCCTGCCTGCTCTCGCTTCCCAATGGTGTGTGATCGCCGGGACCACCCGATGGAGATCGAGGATGGCGTCGGCTAGGCCGGAACGGGCCACGTAACCCGGCATGCCCCATACGACACTCGATGCTTCGTCCTCGGCGATGTGTACGCTCCACGTGCCTTCAGGAGTTGGACTCCGCGCAATCCGTCCTGCCCCATCCCAGTGAGCACGGCCGCCACCGCCGCTCCTCCGTAGAACTCGGCAACGGAACGGAACAAAACATCCACTGCAGGCCGGCAGGAGTTCTCCCGCGGACCCTGATCGAGGGCAACGGCAAAACCGAGCCCCTTCGGCCGGAGGCGCATATGGTAGTCGCCGGGAGCGATCAGGACCAGGCCGGACTAAACAGGCATTCCGTCTTGTGCTTCCTCGATGCGCAATTGCGAGTTTCTCTGCAGCCGTTCCGCCAGCACACGAGCGAATGGCGGCGGCATGTGTTGAACGATCAGGATCGGCGCTGGGAAGCCGGCTGGGAACTGAGGCAGGATTTAGGCCGGTGCAGAAGGGCCTCCCGTGGAAGCGCCGGTGGCCACAACGGAGCGTTCTCGCGCGCGTGAAATGGCGCCGGCGGCGAACATTTGTGGCGGCGGGGCCGGCGGGAGGTCCGCCGCCGGCGCCAGGAAAATATCAATTTCGAGTCTGTCTTCCCCGCACTGAAACGGCACAACCAGCCACTCGCGAACGGCGCTCGAGCGGGCGTGGTAGTTCCGCCCGAAGATCACTGTCGGCGGCCCAACCGCAAGCGGGCCCTCGGTGCCTTCCAGTTCGGTTTTGACGTTGCCGATGATCATGTTGCCGAGCTCGCCGATGGCGTCGAGGACTTCCTCAGTCACCGCCGAGTGCTCGGCCATCGCCATCGCCGACGATATCCGGCAGGCCAGACGCGCTCCGCAGACTAGACGGCCGGAGCCAGTCAACGTGCCGCCGAGCGGAACCAGCGCAATTACACCGTCGTAGCCGTCCGAACTCGGCACGACACGTTGCTCTGTTCCGGGCTCGATGGGCAGGTGGAGCATCACCGAAAAAACGCTCTCCGTCGCTTCCCGGATGAGCCGCACCAATACGCTATCGTCCAATCTTCCTATCCCGTCCAGCCGTGTCAGATGATCGCCGCCAGCTTTTCTTTGATCTGTTCTGCGGTGAATGGCTTGCGGATGTACCCGGTGGCGCCTAACTGAATCGCCCGCATGACCTTTTCCTGCCCGCCTTCGGTGGTAACCATGATCACCGGCAGTTTGCTCCAGCGTTCATTCGCCTTCATCTGGGCCAGAAACTCGAGGCCGTCCATGTTTGGCATGTTGATGTCGGAGAACACCAGCCCGACGTCGGACTGCGCCAGTTTTGCAAGCGCCTCTTTGCCGTCGCCGGCCTCGTGCACATCGCCGAGAGGGAAGTCGGCGTGACGCAACACGCGCTCCAGAATCTTCCGAATCGCCGCCGAATCATCCACAATCAACACGTTCAAGGCCATTTGTGTCCCCGCTGTGCATATCGGCGCAGGAGGGCCGCTCGTTTAGCGGGATCACCCTGGAAAGGACGGTTTTTCTTATGGCTGGGCCCGGACCGAGAAGAAGCGGAAGTTGCGCCCTCCCTCGCCGCAACTCAGCTCAGGACCGGATGGCGAATGCCGCAGCAGCCAGGAGCGGCCGCTCTCTGTCGCACGCAACGTCTCATATGCGGTCGCCTCAAGCCAGAGCGGCATGCCGTGGGACCGGGCATAGGCAAGATAGCGGTCGAGCCCGGCCAAATCCCCGCTGTCCCACCCGATCCAGGCGGCCTGCGGATTGAAATAACTGATCGTCCACAAATCCGGATGGAAACGCTCGAACACGATCGGCGTTCCGGCAGGCCACTGCGGCTCGAAGCGCATTGCGCAGACCAGCGGAGGATTATGGTCGACTCGGGAGCCGGGGTAAATCATCAGAGCAAAATTCGCGCTGAACAACACGACGAGGATCGCGCCCGCGATTTCCCGGCCGCGCGTGGGCCAGGACAGATCGGCCGCCAGCAGGATCAGCGGCGGCAGATAGAACAGCCGGTAGAAAGTGTTCTGCGGCATCCAGACGAACAGAAAGACGACGTAGACGGCGGCCCAGACAAGCAGTGGCCTTGAGAGCCTTCCGAACCGGGGCCGGCCGGCTCGCCACAACAGCATCACGAGCGCAATCAGCGCAGCCAGCGCCACCAGCACGAGCGTCGCCGTAAGCACGTCCGGGACTACGGCCGCGGGTTTCCCGCCGAAAAACAGGCGCAGACTGCCCAGCAGGCTCAGCCCTGCGTCCCTTAGAGGCGCGAACGAGAAGCGTGAATCCGTCGAGTGCGAAACCAGCCAGCGCGGGAATCCCGCCATGGCCCAATCGCCGTGGACAACGCGATACGCCCACAGATAAACTGCCCCCACCGGCGCCAGGGCCAGCACCGCCAGAGGAAACCGGCGCTTTACGGGCAAAGCCAGCAGAGCCCCGGGAAGAATTAAGATCGACAACTCATGAAACAGCATCGCCGCGGCCAGCGCAAACGCCCCAGACAACCACCGCCCGCTTGCAAGAAATAGCCAGGCCAGAAGCAGGCAAAAAATCGCCGGTATGTAGGCATCGCAGTCGGTCGCGTACTTCCACCATGTCGCCGAAAAGGCCATCGCCAGCGCCCCGGCAACCGCCGCTCCGCGTTCAATCCCCTTCATCCGCAGCAGGCGATAAACCAGCAGGATGCTCGCGAACGCAATTACACCATTGACACGCTGCAGCAGAAACAGCGCCCTTGTCGAAAGCCCGATCGCCTGCGCCGCCACCCACAGCATCCTCCCGAAAGGCATGTAGAGCAGATGATTGGGATGCAACAGGCCGCGCAGCGGATAGTCATGCTCAATAGCGATCGCAAACGCGAGCCCGTCCCAGTAGTAAGCGCGCGTCGGCAGCGCCAGATACACCAGTAGCGGCAGGAGCAGCAGAAAGTGAACCGGTCGCAGCCGCGGCAAGACTCAGTGTAACCGCCGCGCGAGGCCGGCTACGGCTGGAATCGCCAGCTCAGTTGCATATAAATCTGCCGCGGATCGGCGTAGTGAAGTCCACCAAACGTCAGGCTGTTGTCGAGAAGGAAGCGCCGGTTGGTCACGTTTAGCGCCGTCAAGCCCAGCGTGAAATTCTCCCCGAACGGCCGCGACAGAGTCAGATCCGTTGTCGTGTGCGGCTGAAGATGCGCAGGCACGGGGCTGTCCCCGTTCGTGAACCCCGAACCGAAGTAGACGTCGCCGGAGAGAACCGCTTTCGCCGGCAGATCCCACAGGAAGCCGGTGTGAAGCGTGTGACGCTGGTCGTGGTCGAGGAAGAAGAATCCGCTTTCCGGCGGCGAAAAGTCGGTGAGCCCACCCGTCACCGCGCCTTCCCCCAGCGCGTGCTGATAAGAGTAGGCGATGTGAACCTCGCCGCGATGGAGCAGGCGCGGCGAACGAAGCGTGAACTCCCATCCGTAAAGCCGCGCCCCGGCGATCGTAAGCGGGAAGAACACGTTCGAGTTGCCGATGGCGTTATGGTCGAAGTAATTCCTCGCGTTGATCCGGAAATTGTTCACATCGAACAGCCAGCCGCGCATCGGGATCGTCAGGCCCACTTGGTGCTCCTCGTCCCGTTCCCCGTTGAGCGGCAGAAAGCCGAGGCCCTGCGTCACCGCATAGCCGAGCAGCGGTCCCCCGACCGTCACCAAAGGCGGCGCCTGATAGTAGCGCCCGTAAAAGCCGTGCAAAATCCAGTTCACCCGCCTTATGCGAATCGCCGCGCCCAGACGCGGGTCGGCCGCGTTCTCATTGAGGGCGCCCGTAAAATGCGTCAGGCGAACACCGGCTGTCAGCGTCAGCCAGTTAGTCGCCTTAAACTGGTCGCTCAGATACAAGGCCTCGAGGTGCCCGGTGGCGAGGTCGCGCTGGCGCAGTGCCGCGCCCGAACCGTCGTTGGCCGTAAGGGAAATGAATTCGTCTTCGCGCTGGGCGAAGCCATAGACACCGATCTCGGCGTTGTGGCGCGCGCTGACCGCGTTCACCGACGACTGCGCGCCGGCATAGGTCGAGCCGGACTGCTGCGTGGCGCTCACCGGAACGTCCTGCGCGCCGCCGTCGTAGTTGGAGCGATTGTAGTGGTAGAACGGCGAAAGGGTGAAGGTCACGCCCGGCGACAGCGTATGTACCCAGGTGAAGTCAATCGAGGCGTCGCGCTCCAGTTCCTGGTCGCTCATGCCGGCGGCCTGCTGCTGCGGATCGTTCGGGATCTGGTAGTCGTCCCCGCGCAGGCTCGCCACCATCCGGAATTGATTCGCCGGATTTAGATTGAATAGCAGCGAAGCAAAAGCTCCCACTCCGTTCGCCGCGTCGTGCAGGATCTGTGGACCCGGCGTCGAAAGGCCGTAGTCGCTTGTGTTGCCGTTTAACGCCGTGTACCAGGCGAAACGTTCCGTGTGGTCGCCGTAACTGATTTCGTCGTTGCTCTGGTTGAAGCTGCCGTAGGTCGAAGTCAGCTCGAATTCGCCGTTGCGTTCAAAGCCCGTGCGCGGCACCACGTTGAACACACCGTAGGTCCGGTCCCCGTAGTCCGCCTCATAGCCGCCGCGCTCGACCTCCAGATAGTCGATGTCCTTCGGGTCGATCTGCGGCCCGACGTTGCTGGCGATATTCGTATTCGGAATCGGCACGCCGTCGAGCGCCCAGGTCACCTGATGGCCGCCGCGAACGTGAAGCTGATCGTGAACCATATAAGCGCCGGGGACATAGTCGGTGATCATGTTCATGCTGTTGGTCAGGCTCGCGCCGGGAGTTTGCTCAATCTGGCTCCGGCTGATCGTCGTGGTCGGCGTGGCGGAATTCGGGTCCACCAGGTCCGGGCTCTCGTGCACCTCGACCGATTCGCTTTGCGTGGCGAGTTCCAATTGAAAGTGCACCACGTGGGCGCTGCCGGAGTTCACCCGGATGGCCTGGTCCGGCGATTCGAATCCGGTGTAAGACACCGAGACCACATAATCGCCCGCCGGCACGGCATCGAAGGCGAACGAGCCATCGGCTGTGGTTGTCGCCGAACGTACGTAATCGCTTGCGGCGGCGTGCAGAAGCACACTCGCTCCCTGCACCGGCCGGTGGGACGGATCATGCACAACACCGCGCACATCCGCGAGCACGCCCGCGCGCGCGAAACTGCAGACAAGAATAGACACGATCGCGATGAAATGTATCGGTCTGATAAGACACCTCTGCTGAAGGAATCCGCAACGATCAAGTCGTAGTGAGACGCTTCAGACGAGAGGAGGAGGGCGCTGGTAGAGCTTGAAGAAAGGCTCGTTCGCGCCCGGTGGATACGGGGCGGGATTGAGCGCGACAAAGCCGCTACGAGCAACTTCGAAACTGCGCCCCGCGGAAACAAAGAGGAACGAGAAGCCCGCATTGCCGCGCGCGAGCGCTCCACAGGGGCACTGCCCCGCGCATGTCGGCAGCGCATTCCAGCCGTCGCGCGATGCGTGCGCCCGCCGGCAGCAGGCGCCGTGCATGCCCTTGCAGCAGGGCATTTCGGCGCACGAACCCCCATCGGCCGGCCGGGCAAGCGCGGCAAACCCTGCGGCGGGACTCAGTGCCAGAATCGCGAGCCAGATGACTGCGGCTCGCAGGATGTGTCGCCCCTTCACGCGCGCGCGCCCGCTCCATTCGGCTCGTCGCCCAGTTTGCGCCCCGGAACAAGGTAGTTCTTCACGTAATCCGCCACGGCGTCTTCGAGCGTCGTCAGTGGTTCGGCGTAGCCGGTCGCGCCGAAGCGGTCCATCTCCGCCCGCGTGAAGTATTGATATTTCGGGCGCAGCGTTTCCGGCATCTCCACAAACTCGATGCGAGGTTCACGGCCCAGCGCCTGAAATAAAGCATGCGCCAGATCGAGCCAGGACCTCGCCTCCCCGCTCCCGATATTATAAAGGCCGCCCGCATCGTCGAGTGACGCCAGGTGAAGCGTCATCTTCACGGCATCCTTGACGTAGAGAAAGTCCCGCTTCTGGCAGCCGTCGGCAAACTCCGGGCGATAGCTCCTGAAAAGCTGCATCGATCCGGTTCGCGCAATCTGCTGGAACGCCTTGTTCACCACGCTGCGCATGTCGCCTTTGTGGTCCTCATTCGGCCCGAAAACGTTGAAGTACTTCAGGCCCACGATGCGCTCCAGAATTCCCGCCGCGCGCGCGTAGCAGTCGAACCGGTGCTTCGAGTAGCCGTACATGTTCAACGGCCGCAGCGTGTCGAGGTCCCGGCTCTCGCTCAAATTCGTTTCGAGCGCGCCGTAAGTGGCTGCCGAGGAGGCGTACACAAACCGGGCTCCCTTGGCGAGCGCCCACTCCGCCATGCGCTTGGTGTATTCGTAATTGTTGCGAACCAGGTACGTCGCGTCCGTCTCGGTGGTCGCCGAACACGCCCCGAGATGAAACACCGTGCGAATCCCGGCCGGAAGCCCGCGCCCGCTGTCCGCCATGCGCCTGTCCCACTCCTCGGCCTCCATGTAATCCAGGAACTGGAGCGGAACCAGGTTCTTCCACTTCTCCGAGCGGCCCAGCCGGTCCGTGACAAAGATATTCCGGAGCCCCCGCCGGTTCATCTCCCAGACCAGCGCGCTGCCGATCAGGCCCGCGCCGCCGGTCACCAGAATCCTGCCCTCGGCAAGATCCCACACTTAAAACGCTTCCTCGGACTGCGCCCCCAGCGTTACCTTGACCGGCACTTTCCGCCCGCCCCGGTAAACTGTCAACGTCATCACGTCGCCCGCGCGCTTGCGCGCCATCGCCCGCGACAGGTCGTCCTGCCGCGTCACGGGCTGTCCGTCGATGGCGACAATCAGGTCGCCGCCGATGCTGATCTCGTAGTTGCCAAGAATCACCGTCCGCTGCCCGCCGCGGATTCCGGCCGCCTCGGCCGCCGATCCCGGCCGCACGTCCTGCACAAGCAACCCACCTTCACTCGGCAGATTGAGCACCTCGGAATAGGACCCGGCGATGTAGACCGTCGTGACACCAAGAAACGGCGGGCGATACGTCCGCCCGGCCCGGTAATCGGTGAGCATCAGTTTGGCGCGGTTGATCGGCATGGCGAATCCAATGCCGATATTGCCGCTTGGCCCGTAGATCGCCGTGTTGATCGCAATCACATTGCCCCGCGAATCGAGCAGCGGCCCGCCGCTATTGCCGGGGTTGATCGCCGCGTCCGTCTGGATCAGTCCCTCAAGCCGGCGCCCGCTTTCCGTTTGCAGGTCGCGCCCGAGCGAACTGATAATCCCCGTGGTCAGCGTGCCATCGAGCCCGAACGGATTCCCGATGGCAAGCACTTTCTGGCCCACCTGGACAGCGTCGGAGTCTCCAAGCCGAAGGAACGGTTCGGCGTGCCGCGGCTCGATCTTCAGCAGCGCCAGATCGTTCACCGGATCGCGGTCGAGCAACTGCGCCCGGTAATGCGTCTGGTCCGGCAACGTCACCTCGATGCGGCTCGCGTCGGCGATCACGTGATTGTTCGTCAGGATACGCCCGCCGTTATCGATGAAAAAGCCGGATCCGGTGTCCTTCGACGGATACACCTCGAAGAAGAAGTCCCGCTGGTAGACCGTGCTGGTGATATTCACCGTAGCCAGATGCGCGGTCTTGTAGATGTCGATGTTATTCACCTCATCCGGGCTGAGTCCCGCCAGGTGCGCGGTGTCGGGTTCGCTCCAGGCCACGCTCGTCGAGCGGATTTCGCGAAACAGCCGCCGCTGACCCCAGTCCGTGCGCAAGGTCAGCGCCACGAACGCGGCCACAATCAGGGTCGAAAATATCAGAATCCGTTTCATCTGCTAACACTCCGCAGCGCCTCGTACACGGAGCGCACCTGCCCGGCGGTGTGGGCCTTGGACTGCGACGTATCGATCACGAAATCCGCGAACTTCATTTTCTCTTCGTCCGGCAACTGCCGGTTCAAGCGGCCTTCCACCTCCGCCCGGCTTAGGCCGCTCCGCTTCATCGCCCGTTCAATTTGCTGCTCGCGGCCGCAGACAACCACAATGAGTTTGTCGAAGCGGCCGCAACTTCCAGTTTCTACCAGGATGGCAGCTTCCACAACCACGATGGCATCCGGTTCCCGAGCCGCGATCTCGGCCGCGATCTCTCGCTCCTTTCTCCGCACTGCCGGGTGCACGATGGCGTTCAGCCGCTCCAGGCGTTCGGGTTGGGCAAAAACGAGCACGCCGAGTTTCCGCCGGTCGATCTCTCCGGTGCCGGTCAGTATCTCCCCGCCAAACTCAGCGACGGCCGCATCGTAAGCCTCCCCTCCCGGAAGCAACACCTGATGGCCCAACTCGTCGGCCTGGATCAAGTGACAGCCCAGTTTTTGAAGTTCCTGGCCGACGAAGGACTTGCCCACAGCCAGCCCGCCGGTCAGCCCTACGAGGAGCACGGCGCCGCCTCGCGAGCCTGCAAACGCCGCTCAGCCGCCTGCACGGTGTTCGACATCAGCATCGCGATCGTCAGCGGCCCGACGCCGCCGGGCACCGGCGTGATGGCGCCCGCCATCTCCGGTCCCTCGATCGGATGCACGTCGCCAAGCAGAATGCTCCCTTTCTCGGCAAGCTGCCGCAGTTTCTCCGGCTGCCGCGCGTAGATCCGCTCCGCTTCCTCGCGCCTCGTAAGCCGGTTCATCCCCACGTCGATCACCGCCGCGCCTGGCTTGATGAACTCTCCTGTAACCAACGCAGCCCGTCCGATCGCCGCAACAAGAATGTCCGCCCGACGGCACTCCGCCGCCAGATCGGGCGTCTTGGAATGGCAGATCGTAACCGTCGCGTTCTCGTGCAGCAGCAGCAGAGCCATCGGCTTGCCCACAATGTCGCTGCGCCCGATTACGACCGCCCTCCGCCCTGCAATCGGAATCCGATACCGCTTCAATAGCTCGATGATCCCGGCCGGCGTACAGGCACGGGGCGCCGGCGCGTTCGCCACCAGGCAGCCCACGTTGTAGGGATGGAATCCGTCCACGTCCTTTTCCGGCGAAATCGCAAGCAGGATCCGCCTCGCATCCACCCGCGGCGGCAGAGGCATTTGCACAAGAATGCCGTCGATCTCCGGCCGGCGGTTCAGATCCCCCACAATCGCCAGTAGCTCTTCGGTCGTTATCGAATCCGGCGGCGTCAACTGCTCGCTGAAGAGACCCAAATCTCCGCAGGCCTTTACTTTCGAGCGGACATAGATCTCCGACGCGGGATTGTTCCCCACAAGCACGACGGCGAGCCCTGGCCGGCGATGCTTCGCCGCAAGCGCCTCCACACGTGGTTTCAACTCAGCGAGGATCGAATCACGGACACTTTTCCCGTCCAGGATCTGGGCGCTCATACACCCGTGAGGATAACAAGGAAGGTTCGCCTGACGCGGGGAAACTGGCCTTTCTAGACCACGGACGCAGGGCGGCGGCGGAAATGATACGCCAACGCTCCCGTGGCGATCGTGGCCACGGCCGACAGCGACACGCGCGGCTCCAGCGTCAGCCCGACGATCGTCATCCAAACGCCGATCACAACGAAGAACACCGGGATCGCCGGAAACGCCACGTCGAGCACGCGCAACTTCTGCCAGCCGGGCCGCCGGCGAAACACGAACAGGGAAGCAACCGAAAGCACGGCGAAAAAGTTCAGCGTGAATCCGATATACGTGAGCAGATCGCGGAACGGCGTCAGAGTCATCAGGACCGTGCAAACGCCTTGGCTGACCAGCGCGACCACGGGTGTGTGCCACCGCGGATGCACGCGCGCCGCCGCGGGAAAGAACGCACTGTTCCGCGCCATGGCGTAGTAAACCCGAGGCCCGATCGTCACCATGGCGTTTACCGTGGCCAGCAAGGATATCGCCATCGCGGCGCTGAACGCTCCCGCCACGCCGGGTCCGAACAGTCGCGATGCCGCCAGAGCGCCGATCGCCACAACGCCCTTGGTCTGCTCGAGCGGCGTGCTGTAAATGAACACCACATTCAGCGCCACATACAGCGCCGCCACAAGAGCCGTCCCGGTGGCAAGCGCGATCGGCAGCGTCTTTGAGGGTTGTTTCAACTCCTCGGCGACGTAAGTGGCCGCGTTCCAGCCGCTGTAGCTGACATAGATAAAGAACAAGCTGATAGCGTATTGCGCTGCGAGCGGCGTCGAACCGGTTCGCGCGGCCGGTTCGGCGAAATGGTGCCAGTTGCCGTTGCCGGCCACCAGTGCCGCGACAATGAACGCGACGATCACAAACACCTTGCCCCCGGTCAGCACGTTCTGGATCCGCGCCGTCCGGCGCAGACCGAAGCAGTTCAAGGCTGTGAAGATCGCTACCAGCACACAGGCCAGCCCTTGTGCCCAGCCGAATCGAATCTGAAAGGCGCCCGTTCCGATGACATACGCCGGGCCGTTCTGTTTGAGCGGAGGAAAGAAATAGCCAGCATAGTCGGCGCAGGCTAGCGCGGCCGCCGCAATCGGCGCCGAAAAGCCCGCAAAGAAGGACACCCAGCCCGTCATGAATCCCCAGGTCGGCCCGAAGGCCTCGGTCAAATACACATACTCGCCGCCGGAACTCGGAAAGTTAATGCCTAACTCCGAGTAACACAGCGCGCCGGCAAGTGCGCAGACCGCGCCCACGATCCAGATAGAGAGAACTAGCGACGGGGAACCAAGCGGACCGGCCAAAAATCCAGTTGCGGTGAAGATTCCGGTGCCGATCATATTCGAAATGACCAGCGCCGTAGCGCTTACCGTGCCTAGCTGCCGGAGTAGGCGGATCGAGGAAGAACCCAACACAAGTTACCGCGCCACCGCGGTGGGAAACATCGCGCCGCCAAGGCTCCCGGAACGCGCTAACGAACTGCCTCCGTCGCAGGCGAAAACGCCGCCGGTAATATAACTCGCGGCGTCCGAGCTAAGATACAGCGCCATATCGGCGAGTTCCTCCTTGGTCCCCAAACGACGGAGCGGCACGGAGCGCTCCACCGCATCGCGAATCTCCGCGGTCGGCGCAAGGCGCCGCATGCCTTCTGTGTCGTCGGTCGGGCCGGGCGTCAGGCAGTTCAGCCGCACGCCCGACGGTCCCCACTCAAGCGCGAGTGTCTTCATGAGCATTTCAATGCCCGCTTTCGCGGCGCACACATGCGACTGTAACGAGATCGGCTGCGTGGCGTGCGCCGCCGAGATGCTCAACAGGGAAGCACCCGGCTTGCGCAGGTGCTCGTAGGCTGCGCGGCAGGTGTTAAAGGTGCCAAGTAAGTCGATGTCGATGACGCTCTTAAATCCGTTGGCCGACATGCCTGTCGCGGGAGCGGGGAAATTGCCCGCGGCCGCGCACACGACAATGTCGATCGGCCCGTACTCTTCGCTGGTGTGCTGCAGCGCCTCGGCCAGCGCCGCATAATCGCGAACGTCGATCGCGGCCGTGGCCGCGATTCCACCCTTTTCCCGCATCGCCTGAGCGGCGGCGTCGAGCCGCTCCTGTTTCCGCCCGGCGATCGTCACCCGCGCGCCATGCCCGGCGAAGCGCTCCGCGATCGCCTGCCCGATGCCGCTGCCTCCCCCCGTCACAAAAGCTACTTTCCCGGTTAACAGACCTTCGCGGAAGATACTTGCCATCGAGGGCAGAATATCACGCGCAGCGGCGCTTATACTGCAAGTTGCACTAAGATTTACATCGCCAATGAACCTCTCCCGACGATCTTTGCTCATTTCCGCCGCCGCGCCCTGGGCCTACGCCGCCTCCGCCGCCCCGCCCGCGCCCTTCGGCGCCTGTCCCTCTCCACGCCAGCTTGCCTGGCACAAGCGTGAGTTTTACGCCTTTCTCCACTTCACCGTAAACACGTTCACCAACAAGGAATGGGGCTACGGCGACGAAGACGCCTCCATCTTCAACCCCACCGATTTCGACGCCGACGCCATCGTCGAACCCCTCCGCGACGCCGGCATGAAGGGCGTCATCCTCACCTGCAAGCATCACGACGGCTTCTGTCTTTGGCCCACCGCAACCACTGATCACTCCGTCCGCTCGAGCCGGTGGCGCAGCGGCAAGGGTGACGTCGTGCGCGACATCTCGCAAGCCGCCCGGCGCCTCGGCCTCGATTTCGGCGTGTATCTGTCTCCGTGGGACCGCAACAACCCCGCATACGGCGCCCCCGCCTACGTGTCCCTCTATCGACGCCAATTGACCGAACTCCTCACAAACTACGGACCCATCTTCGAGGTCTGGCACGACGGCGCCAACGGTGGCGACGGATACTACGGCGGCGCCCGCGAACGCCGCACCATCGACAAAACCACTTACTACGGCTGGCCCACCACCTGGAACCTCATTCGCCGCCTGCAGGCCGACGCGGTGATTTTCAGCGATGTCGGCCCCGACATCCGCTGGGTCGGCAATGAAAAAGGCATCGCCGGCGATCCTTGCTGGGCCACCTACGACCCCGTCGGCGAACACGGCGGGCCGGCCGCTCCCGGCGATGTGCGCGCCGCCGATTCCCCCACCGGCACACGCCACGGCGCCCGCTGGCTGCCGGCCGAATGCGACGTCTCCATCCGCCCCGGTTGGTTCTGGCATGAAGCCGAGAACGGCCGTGTGAAGACGCCGGAGGCGCTGCAAAAACTCTACTTCGAATCGGTTGGCCGCGGCGCCAGTTTCCTGCTGAATGTCCCACCGGACCGCCGCGGCCGCCTCGCCGATCCTGACATCGCCTCGCTGCGCCAGTTCGGCAAGGATGTCCGCTCGATGTTCGCCCACAACCTCGCCGAAGCCGGCCGCATTGCAGCGACAAACGTCCGCGCCCGCAGCGCGCGTTTCGCGCCCGAGCATCTGTTATCGCTCGCCGCCGGCTACTGGGCCACCGACGACGGAGTTTCCCGCGCCGAGGTGACGCTCACGCTTCCCCGCCCCGAGCGCGTCGGGCTCATCCGGCTTCGCGAAGAGATCGCCTATGGCCAACGCATCGACTCCTTTTCCATCGAGGCGGAATCGAACGGCTCCTGGAACGAGATCGCCCGCGCGGAAAGCCTCGGCTCTTGCCGCCTGTTCCTGCTCGACAAACCCGTCGAGGCGGCCCGCTTCCGGCTCAGGATCCTGCACGCCGCGGCCGGCCCCGCCATTCGCGAATTCTCTCTCTATCCGCCACCGGGCGTCGTCTGACAAACACCATGCGCCCCGACTCGGAATCGATCGCCCGCCTCCCCGTCCACCGCGTCGGCCCAAACGAGGGCGCCTCCGCCGAACCGATCGACGATTCGCTCGCCGTCGAGGAGCCACTCGAGATCCGCCTCGGTCACTCCGGCCCCTCCGGCGTCACCACCAGCAGCCTCGCCGTCACCATGCGCACCCCCGGCGCCGATTTCGACCTCGCCGCCGGATTCCTATTCACCGAAGGGATCATCCGCTCCCGCGATGACATCGCCCGCATCGCACACGCCGGTCCCTCGCGCGGCCGCGCCCGGACCCGCAACATCGTTCGCGTGGACCTTTGCCCCGGCGTGCCCGTCAATCTGGCACACCTCCAACGCAACTTCACGGTGTCTTCAAGCTGCGGCGTCTGCGGCAAGGCGTCCATCGAAGCGCTCGCCATCCGTGGCTGCACCGCGCTCCCCGTGGGCTCTCCTCGCATCCACCCCGAAGTCCTCGCCGCGCTGCCGGAACGTCTTCGCGCCGCCCAACCCGTCTTTCACCAGACCGGCGGACTCCACGCGGCCGGCATTTTTTCCTCTGCCGGCGCGCTCCTGGCCGTGCGCGAGGACGTGGGCCGCCACAACGCGCTCGACAAACTCATCGGCGCGAAGCTGCTCGACCGGGAACTGCCTCTCTCGAATTCGATCCTCGTCTTGAGCGGACGCATCGGCTTCGAACTCGTGCAGAAGGCGCTCGTCGCCGGCATTCCGATCGTAGCGGCGGTGGGCGCACCTACCAGCCTCGCCGTCGAACTCGCCCGCGAGTTCGACATCACCCTCGCCGGCTTCATTCGCCAGGCAGGCTTCAACATCTACTCTGCGCCGCAGCGCCTCGGTTAAACTTCCACGCCCGGCCGTCTCTCATACGGCGCATAATGAACCCATGAACGGCTCCCCGTCGGCGGAACCTCCGCTGGAAGGCGATGGTCTACGGACGAAGCAGCCGCCAAAGGTCGCGGCGGGCATTCCGGCTGTCCTCCACGCGATGCAGCACGCGCTCGGCAACATGGGCCCGCTGCGCGCCGCACACACGCTGATTGCGGTCAACCAGACCGACGGCTTCGATTGTCCCGGTTGCGCCTGGCCCGACCCCGAACACCGCGCCACGGCGGAGTTCTGCGAAAACGGCGCGAAAGCGGTCGCCGAAGAAGCCACGACAAAACGCATCCTGCCCGAGTTCTTCGCGCAATATTCGCTCGCCGAACTGAGCCGCGAATCCGACCATTGGCTGGGCCAGCAGGGGCGTCTCACGCATCCGATGGTGCTGCTCGAAGGCTCGGATCACTACGAGCCGATCTCCTGGGACGGAGCCTTCAGCCTCCTCGCCGATGAATTGAACCGCCTGGCCTCGCCCGATGAGGCGATCTTCTACACATCCGGGCGCACCAGCAACGAAGCCGCGTTTCTCTATCAGCTTTTCGTGCGCCAGTTCGGCACCAACAATCTGCCGGACTGCTCGAATATGTGCCACGAATCGAGCGGCACGGCGCTGGGCGAAGTGTTAGGCGTCGGCAAGGGAACGGTATCGCTCGAAGATTTCGACCACGCCGATGCGATCTTCATTCTTGGCCAGAACCCCGGCACCAATCACCCGCGGATGCTCTCGACCCTCGAGGCCGCCGCCCGCCGCGGCGCCAGAATCGTCAGCATCAATCCGCTCGAAGAAGTGGCGCTCGTCCGCTTCCGCCATCCCCAGCACCCGCTCGATGTCCTCGGCGCCGGCACGCCCATCGCAACCCTCCATCTGCCCGTGCGGGTCAACGGAGACGTCGCCGCGATGCAGGGCATCATGAAGGCCATGCTCGAAGAAGAGGAACGCCGCCCCGACCAGGTCTTCGACCACGAATTCCTGCGCCAGCACACCTCCGGCTTCGACGAGTTCCTCGCCCATCTCCGCGCCACCAGTTGGCCCGCCATCACCGCCTCGAGCGGCCTCACGCAGGAAGCGATGGAGCGCGCGGCTTCGATCGCCGTTGCAAGCCGCCGGATCATCGCCTGCTGGGCCATGGGACTCACGCAGCACGAGAACGCCGTAGCCAACATCCAGCAGGTGACCAACTTCCTCCTGCTCGGCGGCCACATCGGCCGGCCCGGCGCGGGCGTCTGCCCGGTGCGCGGCCACAGCAACGTCCAGGGCGACCGGACCATGGGCATCTTCGAAAAAATGCCCGACGCCTTTCTCGATCGCTTAGGTGAAGAGTTCCACTTTTCCCCACCCCGCCGCCACGGCTACGACACAGTCGACTCGATCCGCGCCATGCACGAAGGCCGCGCCCACGTCTTCCTCGGCATGGGCGGAAATTTTCTTTCCGCCACTCCCGACACGCAGTACACCGCCGAGGCCCTGCGCCGCTGCCGGCTCACGGCCCACGTCTCCACCAAGCTCAACCGCTCCCATCTCATCACCGGCCGCCAGGCGCTCATCCTCCCCTGCCTCGGCCGCACCGAAATCGACCTGCAGGCCGGCGGCCCGCAGTTCGTCACCGTCGAGGATTCGATGAGCATGGTGCACGCTTCCCGGGGAAATCTCGCTCCCGCCTCCGAGCACCTGCGCAGCGAGTGCGCCATCGTAGCCGGCATCGCCCGCGCCACACTCGGCGCGCGCAGCACCGTCGCCTGGGACGCTCTCATCGCCGACTACGGCGGCATCCGGGATGCCATCTCGCGCGTCGTCGACGGCTGCGAGAATTACAACACCCGAGTCCGCGCCCCCGGCGGCTTCCGCCTCCCCAACGCCGCTCGCGAGCGCCGCTTCCTCACCGCCACCGGCAAGGCTCGCTTCACCGTTCATCCGATGCCGGCCTTTGCCCTTGCCCCCGGCCAGCTTCTGATGATGACCATCCGGTCCCACGACCAGTTCAACACCACCATCTACGGCCTCGACGACCGCTATCGCGGCATCCACAACGGCCGCCGCGTCATCTTTCTCAACACCGAAGATATGCAGCAGTTGGGCATCGAGGCCGGCCAACACGTCGACATCACCAGCCATTTCCGCGGCGAAAAGCGCATCGCCCGGAAGTTCACCGCCGTGCCCTACAAGATTCCGCGCCGCTGCGCCGCCACCTATTTTCCGGAAGCGAATGTCCTGGTGCCGATCTCGGCCGTGGCGGAGAAAAGCAACACCCCGGCGTCAAAATCGGTTGTCATCTCCCTGGCGTTGTCGGAGCCTTCCGGGCCCGCGTGATAGACTGCGGGCGAGAATGGACGAGATCGGAAGACGAACCTTTCTTGCGTTGGCGGCAGCGCCAATCCATGCCGCCGGACCTTTGGTCACATTCACTCCGGCGGAGGCAAAGCTCGTTGCGTCGGTCTGCGATTGCGTGATCCCGGCCGGCGACGGACCCGGAGCCACAGAAGCCGGCGTGATCTACTACATCGACCGCCAGCTCTCCGGCCCGCTTGAGCGCTTCCAGCAGGCCTATCGGACCGGCATCCCGCGCTTGGAAGCCGCCTGCCGCGCGCGGCACGGCCGTTCCTTTTCCGCTCTCGACGCTGAATCGCGCACATCGTTTCTTCAAACCATCGAATCCGGAGGTGATGCGGACCTGCGTGGCTTCTTCGCGATCGTGGTCGATCACACGATGCAGGGCTTCTATGGCGCGCCTTCCCACGGAGGGAACCGGGACGAGGTGAGCTGGAAGATGCTCGGCATCGCGGACGTCATGGAGGGACACAAGCATTGAAACTCTCTCCGGTCGACGTCGTCGTCGTTGGAGCGGGCGCGGCGGGCGGCATCGTCGCCGAGCAACTTTCCCTCGCCGGCCTGCACGTGGCGCTCCTCGAGCGCGGGCCTCGCCTCGGCTTCGCCCAAACCCGCCACGATGAACTGTACAGCCAACGCACCACCGTGCTCGGCAACGCCTTCGGGCCGGACGACGCGCACTATGTCCGCCTCGTCGAAGGCCTCGACGGCAAGACCCGCCGCGTGCTGCCCAGCGAGGGCGCCTACAACAACATCGCAGCCTGCGTCGGCGGAGGCACCACAAGCTACGGCGCCATGGCATGGCGATTCATGGAACGCGACTTCCGCATGAAAAGCACCTACGGGGCCCCGCCCGGAAGCACTCTCGAAGACTGGCCGATCTCGTACTCCGACCTCGAACCTTTCTACACAAAAGCGGAATGGGAGATCGGCGTCAGCGGCAAGGGGGGCGCGAATCCCTTCGAAGCTCCGCGATCCAAAGATTATCCGATGCCGGCTCTGCCCTACAACACCGAAGCCGGCGTGCTCGACAAAGCCGCCACGCGCCTCGGATGGCACGCGTTCCCGATCCCGATGGCTATCAATTCCATCCCGTATCAGAAGCGTCCCGCCTGCATCGCCTGCCCGCATTGCGTCGGCTTCGCCTGCGAAGTGAACGCGAAAAACTCTACCGCCGTCACCGTCATCCCCCGCGCCGTCGCCACCGGCAACTGCGACCTGCGAATCGGCTGCCAGGCCAAACGCATCGTCATGGCGAGCGGAAGCCGCGCCGCATCGGTGGAATACTTTCAAGGCCGGACACTCGTCGAACAGCCCTGCCGCGCCGTCGTCGTCTCCTGCTCGGCAACCGAGACGCCCCGGCTCCTCTTCCAATCCGCAACGCCCCTTCACCCGCATGGACTCGGCAACCGCAACGATTGGGTGGGACGCAACCTCCAGGGCCACGCCTACTGCGGCGCCGACGGCCTGTTCGAAACCGAAGTGTTCGATGGCCTTGGTCCGGCCGCGCGAATCGCCTCCTGCCGGTTCAGCCACGGCCTGCCCGGCGGCCTGAAGGGCGGCGCGTTGATGGGCAACGAATTCATCCGGGAGCCCTACCTGTTTTCGCGCTCGATGATCCCACCCGGCGTGCCGCGATGGGGCGCCGAACACAAGCGCTACGTCCAGCGTTATTACAAGCGCAGCGTCAGCCTGCGCGCGCCGGTCCAGGAGATGCCCGTGTTTGAAAGCCGCGTTCAGCTTGCGCCCGAATTATCCGACTTCTGGGGCATGCCCACCGTAAAAATCAGCGGCCACCGCCATCCGGATGACCGCGACGTCGCGCGCTTCCTTGTCGCCCGAATGCAAGAATGGCTCGTGGAAGCCGGCGCCACCCGCACCTGGACCTCGCTGCCGGGCGAAGGCGTCAGCGGCGGCCAGCACCAGGCCGGCACCTGCCGGATGGGCAACGATCCGAAAACCTCGGTCGTGGATGCCAACTGCCGTATCCACGACCTCGATAATGTCTGGGTGGTCGACGGCAGCGTTCACGTCAACAACGGAGGGTTCAATCCGTCGCTGACGATTCAGGCGATCGCCTACCGCGCCTCGACCCGCATTGCCTCGGCCCTACGAGTGTCCTAAAACCCGGTGGGGCTCGTAGGGCTCTTCCAGAGCGTGAATTTCCTCAGCTTCAAGCGGAACGTCAACCGCAGCCACCGCCTCTTCCAGGTGCTCCATCTTCGTCGCGCCCACGATCGGAGCCGTCACGGCCGGTTTGGATAGCAGCCACGCCAGCGCCACGCGCGCCATCGGCAGGCCCCGGCGGCCGGCCACTTCTTTCAGCCGTTCGACCGCGGCGAAGTCGGAACTCTGATAGTACAGCCCCTTCGCGTAATCGTCGGTTTTGGCGCGCACCGTGTCGCCGTAGTCGTGCTTGCGGCGCGTGCCGGCGAGAAACCCGCGCGCGAGCGGACTCCACGGCAGAACGCCGATCCCCTGATCGAGGCACAGCGGGATCATCTCCCGCTCTTCCTCGCGATAGATCAGGTTGTAGTGGTTCTGCATCGTGACGAACCGCGCCCTGCCGCTATACGACGCCATGTCGAGCATCCGCGCGAACTGCCACGCGAACATCGACGATGCGCCCACGTACAGCGCCTTCCCGCTCCGCACCACATCGTCGAGAGCGTCGATGGTCTCCTCCATCGGCGTATCCGGATCGAGCCGGTGGATCTGATACAGGTCCACATAGTCCGTCCCCAGGCGCCGCAGACTCGCGTCAATCGCATGGCGGATATGCTTGCGCGACAAGCCACGCTGGTTCGGATCGTCGCCCATCGGATTGAACACCTTCGTCGCGATCACCACCCGGTCGCGCCCCGGCCCGAAGTCCCGCAGCGCGCGGCCCAGGATCTCCTCGCTCACCCCGTTCGAATACATGTCCGCGGTGTCGAAGAAGTTAATGCCCAGCTCGAGCGCGCGCCGCAGAAACGGCCGGCTCTCCTCTTCTTCGAGCACCCACTCCCGCCACGCCTTCGCCCCGTACGACATCGCCCCGAGACAAATCCGCGAAACCTTCAGGCCGGTACTTCCAAGACGTACGTATTGCAATGTCTCTCCTTCCCCGCCACAGGCCGCTAGACCAGCATGCCGGCGATGCAGGCGGTCATGAAATTCGCCATGGTCCCCGCGGCCACCGCGCGTAACCCAAGCCGCGCCAGATCCGCCTTCCGCGACGGCGCCAGCGCACCGATCCCACCGATCTGAATCGCGATCGAGCTGAAATTGGCAAAGCCGCAGAGCGCATAGGTCGCAATCAGAAACGAACGCGGATCGAGCGCGGCTTTCAGAGGGCCCAGTTCCTGAAACGCCACGAATTCGTTCAACACCAGCCGCGTGCCAAGCAGATTGCCCACCGTCGCGCAGTCATGGAACGGCACGCCCAGCAGCCACGCCGCGGGCGAAAAAACGAAGCCAAATATCTTCTCGAGCGACAGATGAAAATTCCCGAGAATGCCGTTCGCCAACGCAATCAGCGAGATGAAGGCGATCAACATGCCGCCCACATTCAGCGCCAGGTGCAGCCCATCGCCCGCGCCCCGCGCGGCCGCGTCGATGAGGTTCACCCCGGGCTTGTCGACCGCGATGTGCACACCACCGGCCGTCACCGGTTTTCCTGTTTCCGGAATCAGCACCTTCGCCAGCAAAATCGTCGCCGGAGCCGTCATGATCACGGCCGTGAGAAGGTGCTTGGCATCCACGTGCGCCATCAGCACATAGGCGCCCATCACCGCCCCGGACACGTGCGCCATGCCGCTCACCATGATCGTGAACAACTCGCTCTCCGTCATCCCATCGAGGAACGGCTTGATCGTCAGAGGCGCCTCCGTCTGGCCCATGAAGATGCTCGCGGCGACGTTCGTCGCCTCCGCTCCGCTCGCGCCCATCACGCGCTGCATCACCACCGCCATGCCGCGCACCAGCAGAGGCATCAGCCCGATGTAGTAGAGAATCGAAAAGAAGCTGGCGATGAAAATGATGATCGGCAGCACCTGGAAAGCGAAGATCACGCCGAACTCCGGCGTACTCGCCCCCAGCTTGTCGCCGAACACGAACCGGCTGCCTGCCTCCGAATAATGCAGCAACGCGTTCACACCCGCGCTGGCGGCGTCGAACACGCGCCCAAAGGCCGTTTTCAGTACCAGAACGGCGAACAGGAACTGCAGCCCGAGACCCCAGAGCACCGTGCCGGGCCGGATCGCCCGGCGGTGCTTGGAAAACGCCACAGAGACAACCAGGATCGCCGCAATCCCAAGCAATCCGGTAAAGCGGCCCATCGCCCGAGCCGCGCTTAGCTCACCACTTCAAGAATCAGGTCCCGTTCCTCGGGCGCATTGGCCGAAATCCGGAACGCGTCCTCGATCAGATCCGCGGCCTCATCGACGTTGGCCTCGTTGGTGTAATACAGGCGGCACAGCACGCCGCCCGAGTCCACGCGATGGCCGGTCTTCACTTCGAGGATCACGCCGACCGCCGGGTCGATCGTGTCGTCCTTCGTCGCCCGTCCGCCGCCGATCATCGCCGCCGCCTGACCGACATAGGCCGCATCGATCGCGCTCACAAAGCCCGCGCGCGGCGAAAGAATCTCGCGCACGCCCGTCGCGTTCGGAAGCAGTTCGAACCGGTCCAGAACCTGAGCGTTCCCGCCCTGCGCCGTGATCACTTCCTTCAGCTTCAAATAACCCGCCCCTTCCAGAAGCTTCCGCTGCGCGATCTCCCGCGCCTCTTCGAGCGTCGCCGCCACCTTGCCCAGGTAGATCATCCGCGCCGCCAGTTCGAGCGAAACACGCGTCAGATCCTGCGGACCGGCATTCTGCAGCGTCTGCGAAACTTCCATGACTTCGAGCGCGTTGCCGACGGCATAGCCCAGCGGCTGGTTCATGCTCGTGATCAGAGCCTGCACCCGCTTGTCCGCCCGCCGCCCGATGCCCACCATCATCTGCGCCAGCCGCCGGGCCTCAACCTGCCGCTTCATGAACGCGCCCGAGCCGACCTTCACGTCCAGCACCAGCGCGTCGATTCCCTCGGCCAGCTTCTTCGACATGATCGACGACGCGATCAGCGGTATCGATTCCACCGTCGCCGTCACATCCCGCAGCGCATAGAGCTTTCCGTCGGCAGGCGCCACTTCGGCCGACTGCCCGATGAACGCCATTCCCGCCGAGGCTAGCTGCCCGCGAAACTCCTCGATGCTCAAGTCGGTCCGGAACCCGGGAATCGATTCCAGCTTGTCAAGAGTCCCGCCGGTGTGCCCGAGCGCCCGGCCTGACATCATCGGCACCACAACGCCGGCCGACGCGGCAATCGGCGCCGCGATCAGGCTGGTCTTGTCCCCTACACCACCCGTCGAGTGCTTATCGACTTTCACTCCGGGAATGTCGCTGAGGTCAATCGTCGCGCCCGACGCCAACATCGAACGGGTCAGCGCATCGACCTCGTGGTCGGACATGCCCGAAAAATACACGGCCATCAAGAACGCCGACGCTTGATAGTCGGGGATTTCGCCACCGGTATAATCCTCGACAAAGCGTGCGATCTCTTCCGGGGTCAGCTCCTCGCCGTCCCGCTTACGTTGGATGAGGTCAACGATGCGCATTAAGTGTTCCAGGGTAACATCTTATATGCTTGAAAGTAAAGAATTACCGCGAAGCCGCGCGGCCGCCGGCTGCGGCTTTGGCCGACTGGCCGCCCCGAAAACTCACTTGACCGGTCAGCCCGAGGGACGCACCGGCAACCGGAATCTCGCGTAGGGAACTCGCCGCAGCCGATTCCAGGCTGCGCGGACAGAACAACCTGACGCCCCGGTCAACGCTCCTCGCTATTGCCCCGTGCCAGCGGCTGCCTCGTTCTTAACGACGGATGCGTCTTCGTTCTGATAGTAGGTGTTGTAGTAGCTGTACTTGCTGTAAAGCTCGCCGCGGCGCGCCCCGTTAACCACAATGCCAAGAACGTTGTTCTGGCAAAGAGACTGCATCGCGCGAGTGACCGAGTCGACCGTCGTCGCCCCCACGCGCACGACCAGTATGGTGCCGTGGCAGAGCGTGGACAAGAGGTTGGCGTCAGCCGCAAAAAGCAGCGGGGGGCTGTCGAGAATCACCCAATGGAAGATCGAGGGCAAATCGTCGAGTAACCGCTTCACGTCCGGCAAATTGAGCAACTCGAGCGGATTCAGCACCGCCTCACCCGCCGGGAGGATGTGAAGGTTCGTCCCAGCGATGCGGCGGATCACTTCATGGAGTTGGGCCCGCCCAAGCAGGAAGTCTGTAATGCCAGGCGTCCTTGGCATGCGGAATATCGAGTGCAGCACCGGGCGGCGGAGGTCAAAGTCCGCCAACAGCGTCGGATTCCCACTCAGTTGCGCCTGGGCTAACGCAAGATTCACAGCCGAAAACGACTTTCCCTCAGTCGGCGACGCGCTCGTAATCACCACGTTGTGGATCGGCTGCAGGCTCTGCAGATGGTTCAGACGCGTACGAAGGCTCCGGAACTCTTCCGTCGGCGCTTCGTAAGGGTGCTCGGGATCGATGAGAAGCGCTTCCGGCGAGGGATTGAACGGCACTTCCGAGATCCGCGCCAACAGTCCTTCCGGAGTGTCTGACGGCTCGGCCGGCGGCCTAGGCACAAATGCCGGCACAGCAGCGGACGGGGCGGCTACAACCCCGGAACGCGCGGGAACTTGTGCCGCATCCGGATCGATTCCGGCTTTCCGCAGCGCATCATGAACTCGACTCATAAAGTGGCTCCGGTCTTCCTCTGGCACCCGGCTAAACTCGGGTCGCGTAGTAATACAAAATCGAACCCGACATGATGAGAATCGACACCAGGCACGCTGTCGACCAGGCTAACCAGCCAAGACGCCGCCGTCTGCGCACCACAAGGTCGTTCTCCAACAAAGGCACGCTTCCAAGAATCGGCAATTGCGTGTACGCGCGCACGTCTTTCAAATTCTTTAGGGACGAATCCTTGATCTCGCGAACGCCGGCGATGATGACCCCCACCAGAAGGCCCAAACCCAGACCCGCTCCCACGATGATGTACCGCTTAGGCTGTGTCGGCGTCTGCGGAAGACTGGCCGGATCAAGCAACTCAAGCGTCTCCCCCTGACGCCGGTTCTCCAGGTTCGTGGCAATCCGCGATGTGGCGTACTTCATGTTCAGGTCGGAGTATTCGCGCCGCGCCAGTTCCACATCCGCCAACAACTGCCCGTATTCTTTCTCGCCAACCGGCACCGACTCAATGCGTGCCTGATAACTCTTGATGGAGTCGTTGATCCTCGCAAGATCCTTCTGGTACTGCTGCATTTCGAGATCCTTCGCCGCCATCTGAGCCTGGACCCGCTCAATCGACGCGGTTACCGTCTGCGCCTCGCGGAGCGTCTGCGGATTCGTGATCTTGCGTACCGGGGCTGGCGCGGCCGCCTGCTCTTTCAGAATCTGCGCTCGGTTCTGGCGTGCGTCGGCAAGCAGTTTCTCCGCCGTCTGCACGTCCGGGTAGGTCTCCTTGTACCGCTGCCGCAGAGCGGTGAGGTTCGTCTCGAGCGAAGCAATCTGCCGGTCCAGATCCGCAAGTTTGTCGTTCTTCGCGGTGGTCACCTCGCCCTGCGCCGCGCTGTCCTGAATGGACTTCAACTGATCCTTAAGAATCTTGACCTGATTCTCCATCAGCAGCTTGTCCTGCGCTACTCGGCTCATGGCGGCGTTCACGCTCGTCAATTCGACCTGCAGCCCGTTCAGGGCCTGCATGTTGGCTTGCATCTGATCGGGAAGACGGCCCATGTTCTGAGCGCGGAAGTCGCTCATCCGCTGCTCCGCCTCGTCCAGGCGCTTCTTCGCGGCCTCCATCTCGCTGTCGAGAAACTGCGTTGTCCCAGCGGATTCGTCGGTCCGGTTTCGCAGGTTCTCCGTAATGAAACGCGACACCAGTTCGTTGGTGACTTTCTGCGCCTGGAATCGGTTGTCGTAGGAAAAGCTGACCTGAAACGCGATCGCCGCGCTCCCTGGATCCGCCTCCCGCTGCGGAAGGTCCTGGGGCTGGAAAATCTTAATGTCCTTCGTGCGCATCCGCTCCACGACATCATCCATGGGCATCGACGCCAACTCCTTCTTGTAGAGCCCGAATGTCGTGATGATGTTCGTTAGCGTCGCGCGGCTCAAAATCACCTGCTCCATGGAAGCAATCCGCGCCGACATGCTCATGGTCAGATTGCTCTGAACCAGCGACTGGGGCACCTGTGGCGGAATCACCCGGATCGTGGCCGTCGAGACGTACGTGTCCGGCCACAGATAGGCCACCACCACGGCAATCACCACGGCGGCGAGCGTCGGTCCGAAGATCCAACTCCGGTGCCGCCGCACTATATCGACATAGTCCTCAAAATCCAGGGGACGACGGGTGATGGTTACTGCGTCTTGCGGTTGCATGCTTTCTCTCTCCGGCGCCGGCCGTTCACCGAGGGCCTACCCGCTCACGGAACGATAATGTGGTCTCCGTTCTGAAGATAGACATTCTGGCTCATGTTCTTTCCGTGGCTGACTTCCTTGTAATTAAACTTCAGCGTCTGATCTCCTCGAAGAATCCGGATTTTCTTCGTGTTCGCGAAATCACGAAAACCACCCGCTTCGCTGAGCGCCTCAAGAACGGTCGTAGGAGTCACCAGGCGGTAAAGCCCGGGCCGGTACACTTCGCCGTCAATGTAATAGCGTTTGCTATTCACGGAAAGAACCGAGATGGAGACGTCGGGATTATTGATCAGCTTCGTAAGCCCCTGCCGCACCTTATCCGCACATTGTTCCGGCGTCAACCCCGCCGCCTCCACTTCGCCAATCAACGGAATGCTGATCTTGCCGTCAGGCCGCACCACCACCTGACGCGTAAAGTCCGGCTCCCGCCATACCTGCACGTACAGGACATCCTGCGCCCCAATGATGTACTTGTGAATATCCACGCCCATTTCGGAGGCAGGGGCGGATCCGGCGTCGCGTTTGTCGGCCGACGGCAGCGAGACGGAGGGATTGTTTGGATCCGCGGGTTTCGGATTGGAGGGCGGCGCCGTCACGCTCTGCGTCTGCCCAAACACCGTAAGCGCCACGACCGACAGCAGCAAAAGCCTTAGCCACGCTCCTCCGATTCGGTACTCCGACCTTGAACCGCTCCCATAACCTTTCGCCATCGGCCCAATGCTTTTATCGGCGAAATCAGGCAAAACTATACCCTCCCGGCCTGCACCATCCCTATAATTGTACACTTACGTTGATCGCCCGTCATCGGGGCTTCCCTGCCTTCGGCCCCCAGAAGTGGCTCTTTTTCAAGCAGAAGTGAGAGATATGCCGTACTTCCTCGCAAAGACCGACCCCCAAACCTACTCCCTCGCCGCCCTCGAGCACGAAGGGACTACCGTCTGGGACGGCGTCACAAACCCCCAGGCCGTCCAGGCGATCCGGCGCATGCGCCCGAACGACAAGGTCCTCATCTACCACAGCGGCGGCGAGTCCGCCGTCGTTGGCTGGGCGCGGGTCAAATCCGCTCCCCGCGACGACCCCAACACGCCCCGATCCGTCATCGTCGACCTCGCCTTCGCCGGCCGCATCGATCCACCCGTGACCCTCAAAGAAATTAAAACCTCCGGCCTGTTCTCCGATTGGGCGCTCATCCGCCAGGGACGCCTCTCCACCATGGAGGCCCCGGCCGATTTTGTCGCTTGGCTCAAAAAGCAGCGCAAGGTCCGGGGACTTTAGCCGCCCGATTCAGCCAGCGCAGGTTCCGCGGTCTCGGCCGCCGTAAAGTAAGCGCACGCCGGGTGATGGAACACCAGCGCGCTCACGCTCGCCTCCGGCTCCATCATCATCCCCTCCGTCAGCCGCACGCCAATCTCTTCCGGCTGCAAAAGCTTCCACATACCCTGCTGGTCGTCGAGGTTCGGACACGCCGGATACCCAAAGCTGTACCGCTTGCCCCGGTACCGGCTCGTGAACCTCTGCTGCATCGTCATCTCGGGCGGATCCGGAAAACCCCAATCCTCCCGAATCCGCCGGTGCAACCACTCCGCCGCAGCCTCCGCCGTCTCGATCGCCAGCGCCTGCAACGCGTGCGCCCGGAAGAACTCGCCCGCCTGCTTGGCCTCTTCGCTCCGCTCCCGTACCCCCTCACCCGCGGTCACAACAAACAGCGCCAGGTGGTCCCGCCGCCCATCCTGCGGGTCAAGAATGTAATCGCTCAGACACAGTCCATCCTCCCGCGCCTGCCGTCCAAAATGGAACACATGCTTCGGCGACGCTTCTCCGGGAGCGAACAGGCGAATCGCATTTCCGTCGCGCTCGGCTTCGAAGAACTGCCACACCACGCGAACCCGGAGGAACCCCTTCGCCCACTCTTTCACTTCCTCGACGTCGTGATACAACTTCAGCGCCTTCGGATCGCGTTGGGCCAGCAGAGCCTCAAAGTTTCCCTTGAAGCCCAGATGCCGGCCGTACAGCATGTACGGGTTGATGTAACCCCACACCTCCGCCAGGTTTCCGACAGCGCGCACCCGCCGGTCCAGATACGGCGCCGGCGGAATCAGGATGTCGGCCGCCACTTTCCTGCTCCGGTGCTCGCCCGAAGGGACGGCTTCGGGCGCCTCCGCCGCCGCGGACGGACGATTCGCGGAAATCGAAATCGAAGCCAGCACCTGCTCGCGCCGCTCCGGGTCCATGATCTCGTTCAGCAGCCGCAACCCCGTCATCGCGTCCTTGGCGTAAAACGTCGGCGCTTCGTACGCCGGCGCAATCCGCGTCTCAGTGAACTTCTGGCTCAACGCCGCCCCGCCCACCAGCAGCGGCACCCGGATCCCCGCCTCTTTCAGGTCGCCGCCGGTCACCACCATCTGCTGCGCGCTCTTCACCAGCAGCCCGCTCAGCCCGATCGCATCCGGCTCATGCTCGTGATAGGCGCGGATCAGATCCTCCGGCGGCACCTTGATCCCCAGATTCACCACGTCGTAGCCGTTGTTCGACAGAATGATCTCCACCAGGTTCTTCCCGATGTCATGGACATCGCCCTTCACCGTCGCCAGCAATATCCTGCCCCGCGCCGCCGTCTCGGACTTCTCCATGAACTGCTCCAGGTGGCTCACCGCCGCCTTCATCGCCTCGGCCGATTGCAGCACCTCGGCCACAATCAGTTCGTTGTTGTTGAACAGCCGCCCGACCTCGGCCATGCCCTTCATCAGCGGTCCGTTGATGATGTCCAGCGGCGCCGCGCCTTCGGCCCGCTTCCGCTCCAGGTCCGCGATCAGCCCGTCCTTCGTTCCCTCGATGATGTAGTTCGCCAGCCGCTCGTCGAGCGGAAGATCCGCCGCCTTCGCTTTCTCCTTGCGCGCGTTTTGCCGGAAATGCTCCGAAATCGCCGCAATGTGGAACTGGTTGATCGCCGCCCGCTGCTCCCGTCCCTGTTCGCGCCAATCCGCCGGCGCCCGGCTTAACTCGCCCTCCTCCGGCGGAGTATTGAACAACAACCGTTCGGCCAGCTTCCTCTCCGCCTCATCGAGCGAGGCGAACCGTTCCAGCTTCTCCGCGTTCACGATCGCCAGGTCCAGCCCCGCCTTCGTCGCGTGATACAAAAACACGCTGTTAACCACCTCGCGCGCCGCCGCCGGCAACCCGAAACTCACGTTCGACACGCCCAGCACCGTCTTCACGAACGGAATTTCGCGCTTGATCAGCCGGATCGCTTCGATCGTCTCCACCGCCCCGCCGATGTAATTCTCATCCCCGGTCGCACAAGGGAACACCAGCGGATCGATGAGGATGTCCTCCGCGGGAATCCCATACTTGCCCGTCAGCAACTCCACCGATCGCCGCGCCACCGCCAGTTTCCGTTCCCGCGTGAACGCCTGCGCCTGCTGCTTGTCTTCGTCAATCGTGCCGCAGATCAGCGCCGCCCCATAAGCCCGCGCCAGCGGGCAAACCCGCTCGAACTTCTCCTCTCCATCCTCCAAATTGACCGAGTTGATGATGCTCTTGCCCTGGCAATACGTCAGCGCCAGCTCGATCGCCTTCGCATCCGTGGTGTCGATCATCAAAGGCGCTTTCGTCTTCCGGATCAGCTTCTCGTAAAACGGCGGAATATCGGCGATCTCTTCCCGTTCGCTTGACTGCAGACAAATATCGACAATATGCGCGCCGTTGCGCACCTGCCGACGCGCGATCTCGCTCGCTTCTTCCCACTGCGCCCCGGCAACCAGGTTCTTAAACAGCCGCGACCCGATCACGTTCGTCCGCTCGCCCACGATGAGCGGCCGGTTCGAATCCTCCGCCTCCACCGTCTCAATGCCGGAATAGTAGGACCGGTGTGAAGGCTCCGGCACCCGCCGCGGCGCGTGGTTCGCCGCCATCTGCGCGATCGCCCGGATATGCGCCGGCGTCGTCCCGCAGCAGCCTCCCACCAGGTTCAGCCAACCGTGCGCGGCGAACCGGTCCAACTGCGCAGCCAGCGTCTCCGGCGTCTCCAGATACCGGCCTTCCACGTCCGGCAGCCCCGCGTTCGGATAGCAGCTCACATATACCGGCGCCATCTCATGCAGCGTCCGTAGATGGCTGGTCATGAACTCCGGCCCCGTCGCGCAGTTCAGCCCGATACCCAGCAGCCCCGCATGAGCCAGCGACACCCACAGCGCATCCGCGGTCTGCCCGGCGAGCATCGTTCCGGTCGCCTCAATCGTCCCCGACACAATCACCGGAACATCTTCGCCCAACTCTTCTTCCAGCCGCCGCACCGCCAGCAGCGCCGCCTTGATATTCCGCGTGTCCTGCGCGGTCTCAATCAGCAGCAGGTCCGCGCCGCCCTCCGCCAGTCCCGCCGCCTGCACATAGAAGTGCTCGATCAGTTCCGGAAACGTGACGCCGCCCGTAACCGTAATCGACTTCGTCGTCGGCCCCATCGACCCGGCGACGAACCGCGGCCGCCCCGGCCGCGAGAATTCTTCCGCCGCCGACCGGGCCAGCCGCGCCGCCGCAACATTGATCTCCCGCGCCTTCGCCTCCAGCCCATACTCGGCCAGCACCAGCGGCGTCGCGCCGAACGTGTCCGTCTCGACAATATCCGCCCCCGCCTCGTAATACGCCCGATGAATCCGCGAAATAACGTCCGGCCGCGTCAGAACCAGGTTTTCGTTGCACCCCTCCAGCGCCGCCCCGCCGAAATCCTCCGCCGTCAAATGGCTCTGCTGGATCATCGTGCCCATCGCCCCGTCAAGCACAAGAATGCGTGTCGCTAGGGCGTCAAGAAGGGCTTGCTGTCGGTTCTGGTCCAATTCCGTGGGCTCCGGCGACACTCCGGCGCCTCGATTCGGCCCGGTGTTCTTTCAGTGTAGCTTCACCGGGGGCGGCCTAAAACCCCAAACTCGCGCGGTTCGTTAGCCACCAGGCTTTCCAGAACGACAGGTAGAAGCTCTCATGCCGGACGGAGGACGATGCCGCCAGCCGCTCGTAGAGCGTGTCGATCACCGGCGGCTTCAGTTGCTCCA
Source organism: Bryobacterales bacterium (assembly GCA_027459465.1). Lineage (GTDB taxonomy): Bacteria > Acidobacteriota > Terriglobia > Bryobacterales > Bryobacteraceae > JAJYKC01. The sequence continues at coordinate 36,653 of DAIDIH010000369.1, forward strand.
GGTCGCCGCTGAAGAGGTCGTCGAGACGATAAGAACCACCGGGTGAGGGTCTGTCCCGTACCGCCAGAGCCCCCCAATGAGCCGTGGTATTCTCGACGCGATCGCGCATCCGTCAGGCGTCTCCACCCCCTGCAGCCAGCCCTGATTGAGCGGTTCGCGCTTGAGACGCGCGAGGCCGGGAACGGCAACGGAAAGATCCGGTTCGACGGGAGGGCGCGATACCTACACCGCCGCGGTCACCGGTTCCTCGTTAAAGCTGTAACCAAACCCGCGCACCGAGCGGATCATCTGCGGATTCCCCGGGTCGGTCTCCACCTTCTGCCGCAGACGCAGAACGTACACGTCCACCGTCCGGTCCGTCACCGCGCGGTCCTGCCCCCACACCGCGTCCAAAAGCTGCTCGCGGCTGAACACAACTCCCGGCCGGCTCATCAGATATTCGAGCAGCCGGAATTCGGTGGCCGTGAGCGTAATCTCCTCACCGTGCAAACGAACGCGGCAACTCGAGCGGTCAAGCTCAATCGGACCCGAACGAATCAACTTCGGCGGCGTCGCCTGCCCTCGGAACTGCGTCTTGATCCGCGCGATCAGCTCGCGAATGAAGAACGGCTTCACGATGTAATCGTTGGCCCCCAGCTCCAGTCCCACAATGCGGTCCGCCTCCGATGCCCGCGCCGTAAGGAAAATCACCGGAATGTGCGCCAGGTCCGGATGGCTCCGGATCCCCTTGCAGATATCCAGGCCGTCGGAGTCCGGCAGCATGATGTCCAGCAGAATCAGATCCGGCCGCTCGCGGCGGCAGAGCTCAATCGCGCCTTTCCCCGTCTGCGCCCCGGCCATCGCGAAGCCTTCCTTTTCCAGGTTGTACTTCAACAACGAATAGAGGTCGGCGTCGTCTTCAATCAGAACAATCTTTTTCATGCGGACATTGCCTCAATGTAGAACGATTTCCATTACAAATTGATTACGGAGCGGTTAACTCTGGCTGAATCGCTCCGGTTTCAAGCAGCCCCAAATCCTGCACCGGCAACGTAAAAAAGAACGTAGACCCTTGATTTACCACGCTTTCCACACGCGCTTCCCCGCCCTGCGCCCGGGCCAGATGTTTCACGATCGCCAGGCCCAGCCCCGTTCCGCCCAGCTCGCGCGACCGCGCCTTATCCACCCGGTAAAACCGCTCGAACAGCCGCGGCAGCTCCTGCTCCGGAATCCCCACGCCCGTATCCCGGACGTAAATCTCCACCTTCTCCGGCATCGAGTTCTCCACCGGCCGCGCCCCGACATAAATAAACCCGCCCGCCGGCGTGTACTTCAGCGCGTTATCGAGCAGGTTCATCAGAATCTGGTGCACCGCTTCCGAATCGCAGAACACTTCCGTGTCCTCCGGCGCCGCCTCGATCACGATGCGCACTTCTTTCTTATCCGCCAGCGGCTGCATCGACTCGACATTCTGCCGCAGCAGAGCGTTCACGTAGTAGCCCGCGAACTGGAATTTCTGCGTCTTCAGCTCGATCCGCGACAGCGTCAGCAGATCCGCCGTCAGCCGCCCCAGCCGTTCCGCGTTCTGCTTGATGATCCCCAGAAAACGCAGGTTGTGCTCGGAATCGTGGATCGCGCCGTCGAGCAGCGTATCCGTGTAGCCCTGAATCGAAGCCAGCGGCGTCCGCAGCTCATGCGACACGTTGATGACGAAGTCCTTCCGCACCCGCTCGAGCTTTTCCATCTCGTTCTGCTCGCGCTGCAACTCCGTCACGGTCCGCTCCAGCTTCGCGCCCGTCTCGTTAAGCCGGTCGCTGAGAATCGACAACTCGTCTTTCCCGTGCGTTTCGAGCCGCGCATGAAAGTCGCCCGCCGCCAGCTTCCCCGTGTACTCGATGATCGCCCCCAGCCGCCGCGCGAAGTACCGCGAAAACAACGCCGCCAGGGCAAAAAACGGAAGAAACGCCACGGCGGTCGAAGCAATCACCCGGCGCCGGATCGTGTTCACCTGCTCGTGAATCCTCTTCAGCGACCGCGCCAGCCGCACCGCATACGGCCCCGCCGGCACCGCAACGTAAAGCAGGTCCTGGTCGATGGTGTGGGAATGGCGGATGCTCCAGCCCGTACGGCCGGCAAACGCCTCCATCAGTTCCGGCCGATGGCGGTGATTCTCCATCCGCGCCGGGTCGGCGTCGGAATCGGCCAGCACCCGGCCATCCGGAGCCACTACCGTCAGCCTCGCCCCGGCCACCTGCGCCAGCAGATGACACTCGGAAACCAACGTCTCCGGAGACCGCGAGGCTAGCATGTGGCCCTTCTCTTCCAGGCTCCGCCGCGTATCTTCGAGATATCCCGCTCGCGTGCTCCTCGCCGCCAGGAAATCCACCCCGAACAGCGTTGCGCCCAGCACCACAAGTAGGGCGGCAATCAGTTTCAGAAAGATGCGCGGGGCCACGAAAGTCCTGATTATATTCTACCCGGACGAAGCGCTCCATGCGTTGGCGTTGCGTCTCGCCAGCAGCGCAAACCGGGCATAGAAATTTCCCGGAATACGGTCCAAACCCCGAAGACGCAGCACGCGGAAATCGAAGCCGCCCGAGACGGGATCGAGGATCCTTTCGCGCAGGGTTTCCGGGCTGTAGAAACGCCCATGCCGGTTGCCCCATCCGCGCACGGCCCGAATTGTACCGGCCGCATCGAACGGGACATCGCCATCGCAACTGTACGTAGGGTCCGTCTGGGTGAAGGGCTCCGGCGAAAGGTAAAGCGGGATGATGAGAACGCGTCCGGATGGCCGGGTCACACGCGCCAACTCCCGGAACAACGCCGTATCGGAAGCACCTTCGAAATGCTCGAGCGAGCACGTCAGCGTCGCCTTCGTCACCGAGCCCTCGCCCAGCTCCATCGCGCAGGCATCGCCGCCAAACCACCGCGCCTGCCTCCCCCGCCACCGCCAACGCCACCAGGGAGCCGGCCCTGGCGCCGCGATCGACGTGTCATACGGGCATCGATCCGTGAAACCCCGCGGGTACATGTAATCCTGGCCATACGCGCTGCAGCCCCGCAGTTCCGCGGCGATCAGCGGCAGCGGAGAGCGTTCGCTCGCCACATCAAGCAGCACGTCTCGCGGCCCCACCCTCAGCAATTCCAACGTTGCAAAATGCTCGAAGGATTTTTCGGCCAGATTTCCCACCGCGTAAGTCGGAAAGCGCTCCCGGTAGCCCGCTTTCGTCACATATCTCCCGAAACGCCCGGCGGGAACGTGCCATTCCTCTGTGGGTACTCCCAGCCGTCCCACGGCGTCCAAGATCGTGGACACAGCATCGGGAGAGAAGCCATCCGCCTCCCCGTCCACGACAGGCACAGGCGCGATGCGGCGCAATCCCTCCAGCGCCTGCTCATGGCTCACGCCGGTCACATGGCGTTGATACTCGTAACCCAAACCCAGGTCCTCCCGGAAGCCGCGCGGCGGCTCAGCCTCCCAGTCTAGCGCCGCCTCACCTCATGTTCGCCATCGCCGGCCATTGATACAGGCCGTGCTCCGCGATATACCGCGCCACGGCTGGTGGCAGATCCGCCGGCATCTCGCCCGCCGCCAGCTTCCGCCGGATCTCCGAAGACGAATCCGGCAGCAACACCGTGTCGAGCCGCTCCACCCGCGCCCCTTCCGGAACCGTGTATTCATGCCCCGGCCGCGTCACGACAATAAACCGCACCTGCGCCACCACCTCCCGCCACCGCTTCCACTTGTCGATCTCGGCGAAAGCGTCGGCCCCGATCAGGAAATACGGCTCCGGGTCCCGCACACGCAGCTTCTCGATCGTCAGAATCGAATAACTCGGTCCCGGCCCTTCCTCGACCCGCGACGGCTCAAACCGCGGATCCTCCGCGCACGCCAACTCCACCATCCGGTAGCGGTGCTCGAAACTCTCCGTCGTCTGCCCCGGCTTGTGCGGCGGATTCCCCGCCGGAATGAACACCACACGGTCGAGCGCGAACGCGTTGGCGGCCTCGCGGGCGACTTTCAAATGAGCATTGTGAATGGGGTCGAAGGTCCCCCCGAAAATGGCGATCGGCACAGTCAGCGGCCCTAGGCCGTCTTTCTAGTTTACGCGCCCCACGGCGCCCCCTCCATTTAAGCCGTCATCCCCTAAAACGTCAGCCCGATCAGAAACTCCGCCTGGTTCTGCCCCACCTGCAGATTCGGAAACGGCGGCAGACCGCTCCCCGATCCCCACCGCGTGTAGCGCAACTCCGGCGACACATGCACCTTGAACAGCCCAACCTCCACGCCCGCGCCCATCGCGAACCCCGCCCCGCTCAGCGACAGGTTGTGCAGCGAAGCATGACGGAACGACGGCCCCGCCTCCACATACGGCTTGATGAGCGGAAACGCAAACCGGTACTTTCCCAGGATCGGAAACTCCCACGAACCGTCCGTGTGGTTGACCGGTGCGCCTCCAATCGGTTGCGTCGTGTAATTCAACGGCCGGTACAAAGCGTCCACTTCCACGCCGAAGCCCAGCGGCAGCCAAAGCCCGGCCATCGGCCCAAAAACGTACCCTTTGGAATTGCTGAAAATGCTCCCCGGCGCGCCGGTGAAGGTCTGCACCGGATTAGTCAACGGAACGCCGCCCTTCAAACCGAACTCAAACGACTGCCCGGATACGGTAATGGCAGTCAAGAACAATACGAAGACAAAATGTTTCAACATCTGCTCTCAGTTTATCCGTTCAGAAGCCGGATCCGCATATTGCGAAACTCCACCTTCATCGGCTGCCCCGCATGAAGCTGCAGCGCGATCACCCCCGTCCGCGCGCTGTCATCGTGCAACTCGGCGGTTACGAGATCGTTCACCTTCAACTGGATGAAATCCCCGTCGCAGCGCACCTCGTAGCGGTTCCACCCGCCCGGATCGACCACGCGCTCCGCCTTCCCCTTCCAGCCGTTGACAATCGTCCCGCGCGTGCCCCGCTCGTCGTAGATCGAACCCCACCAGTTGTCCGCCGCCATGTCGGCTTGCAAACCCTGTACCGCCCAGTCCGCCAGACGCCGGCTCCGGAACTGAATCCCGCTGTTGTGATTGCGCAACCGCACCTCGGTACGTAAGACGAAGTTCGAATAATCCCGTTTCGTGATGAGAAACGAATTGTGAGGGATCGCGGTTTTATCCGTAGAACCCACCACCACGCCATCCTGTATGCTCCACAGCCTGGGATCACCGTCCCAGCCGTCGAGCGTCCGGCCGTCGAACATAGGCACGAAGCCGGCTTCGTCGTCGGCATCGAGCCTCGGCAACGTAGCCAGACCGGCGGCGGCCAGAAGGGCCCTGCGGCTGAAAATCGGAGAAAAGGAATCGTTGGGGAATAGCGAACCAGGTTTCATTGGATAATAAGTATAGGCGCGGCGCGAGCGCCACGCCAAACCAGCCGTGAACGAGAACGTCGCAACACCCACACAGCCCTCCAGGGCGAGCCGAATCGAAACCGCCATCAAAATCGCCTGCGTGGCCCTGGCCGTCGGCGGCACCATCTGGGCGCTCCTGCCCGCCCGGGCCCATCCGGGCTCGAGCGTGCGCGGCGTCAGCGCCCGCACCCACAACATGCCCGATTTTTCCCTGTCCACGCTCGACGGGCATAAATGGAAACTCAGCGATCACCGCGGCGATGTCGTGCTCGTGAATTTCTGGGCCACATGGTGCCCGCCCTGCCGCGCCGAGATCCCCAGCTTCATGAAGCTTTCCCGGCAGCTCGCCGGACAGCCGTTCGCCATCGCGGGCATCGCCATGGACGACGGCGGCGCTACCGATGTCGCCCCGTTCGTGCGCAACGAGCACATGAACTACCCGGTCCTGCTGCCCGACTCTTCTTTCTCGCTCGGCGACGGCATCGATTCGCTGCCCACCAGTTTCCTCGTGGACAAGAAGGGGCGTATCGCAAAGGTCTACGTGGGGGAAGTGGACCCCGACGCGCTCAACGAAGACGTTCACTCGCTGCTCAACGAAAAACTCTGAGCGCCTTCTACCCGCTCGCCGTCTGCAGCCTCGCGGCCGTATTGGCCAGTTCGTCGCAGCGGTTGTTGTCTTCGTGCGAAGCGTGGCCTTTCGTCCAGGCCCACTCCGCTTTGTGCCGCGCCACCTGCTCATCGAGTTCCCGCCACAGGTCCTGGTTCACCACCGCCGCTTTCGTCGACGTCTTCCAGCCATTCCGTTTCCACCGCGCAATCCACTGCGTGATCCCGTTCTTCAGATACTGTGAATCGGTTACCACCTCCACCTCGCACGGCTCCTTCAGCGCCCGCAGACCCTCCACCGCCGCCTTCAGTTCCATCCGGTTGTTCGTCGTCCGCGGCTCCGAACCGAAAATCTCTTTCTTTTTGCCGTTGTAACGGAGGATGCAGGCCCACCCACCCGGACCGGGATTGCCCAGGCACGACCCATCCGTAATCAAGAGAACCCGTTTCATCGTTCGGGAATGCGCGCCGCCGGCAGTGTCCGGAACGCTCAGGCCACCGCTTCCAACTCGCGCGCGAAGAACTGCTCCACCACGCCCAGGATCGCCGCCGGGTCCTTCTCGGAGTAGATCGCCGCGCGCAGCGTACTGCCGTTCCGCACCCCGTGCGTGAAGTAAGTCGCGAACTGCTTCATCTTCCCCGCCGCGTCCGCCTCGCGCCGCTCAATCAGCATGTCGTAGTAAGTACGCATCAGAGTGTAGCGCTCGCGCTCCGGCGGGTGGTAGTAAGTGCCCGTCGCCAGGAACTCCTGAATCTGCCGGAATATCCAAGGATTCGACGACGCCGCCCGGCCGATCATCACCGCGTCGCAGCCCGTTTCCCGCATCATCCGCACCGCGTCTTCCGGACTGTTCACGTCCCCGTTGCCGATCACCGGAATCTTCACCGCCGCCTTCACTTCCCCGATCCGCGCCCAGTCCGAGCGGCCGCTGTAGCCTTGCTCCCGCGTCCGCGGATGCAGCGCGAGCGCCTGCAAGCCGCAGTCCTCGGCCACCCGCGCCATCTTCACGTACACCAGTTCGCGGTCGTTCCAGCCGGCGCGGAATTTCATCGTCAAAGGAATCGAAATCGCCGCCCGCACCTGGCTCAGGATCTTCTCCACCAACGGCAAATCCCGCAGCAGCCCCGAGCCCCCGTTGCACTTCACCACCTTGTTCACCGGGCAGCCGAAATTAATGTCCACGATGTCGAAGCCCAGGTCCTCGCACACGCGCGCGGCCTCCGCCATCACCGCCGGATCCGAGCCGAACAACTGCGCCGAAATCGGCCGCTCTTCCGGCTGGAAGTACAAGTATCGGAACGTCTTAGTCGGCTTCTTCGCCTTCCCGATCGCCACCACGCCGTGCGAGCTGGTGAACTCCGTCATCAATAGCCCGCAGCCCCCCTGCGCACGGATCAACCGCCGGAACACAGTATCGGTGACCCCCGCCATCGGAGCCAGCACCATGGCCGGCGCGATGCGAACCCCGCCAATCGAGAACGGCTCGGAAAGAGACGCCATTCTTTTCATCTTACCGGCCCGTGCCCCGCGTTCGCTCTGCCCGGCGAAACGCAAGGGCTTCCGATTACGTACAGAATACTTGGAGAGGGGAAATCCCGATGGCGGCAAACGGAAAGGTTGTGGCGGCATTCCTCGGCGGCGCCGTGGCGGCGTCGGCTGTGATGTTTTTCCTCCTGAAGCGATCTCCTCCGCCTCCCGCGGCAACGAGCGCGGTGGCGCAGGCGACGGCGCCCGCGGTTCTTCCTCCGGCCGCGACGAAGCCGTCGCCTGCCCCCATCGCGCCCGTCGCCGCGCAACCGCCCGCACCCGCTCCCTCCAAACCCGAACCCGCGCGCTCCCCGCTGCATGTTAAGCGGCACGTCGTTGCCACCCGTAAGGCCGCTCCCTCCGCCGTAACCAAAGAAAAAGCACCGGCCCTGCCCCCGGCGCCCGCCATCCCGAGCGAACCCGCGCAACCCGACGAGGCCGCCATGGCCGATGACGGCGAAGTCGTACCCGCCGCAGTCGCACCCGCCCCGCCGCATGTCGTCACGCTCAAGCAAGGCACTATGCTGCGCGTGCGCATCGGGGAAACCATCGCCGCCTCCGCCCGCCAGCCCGGCGACGAGTTCCTCGCCACCCTTGAAGAGCCCCTCGTGATTGACGGCTTCATCATCGCCGACCGCGGCGCGCACGTCCAGGGCCGCATCGTCGAGGCCCAACCCGCCGGCAAGGTCAAGGGCGTCTCGCGCCTCGGCCTCGAATTGGCCAGCATTCACACGACCGATAACCAGTGGGTCAAGATCCGCACCGAAGAGTATGTTCAGGAAGGGAAAACCGCCAAGAAGCGTGACCTTGCCGAAGTCATCGGCGGCTCCGGCCTCGGCGCCCTCATCGGCGCGGCAGCCGGCGGCGGCCCGGGCGCGGCGATCGGCGCGGCCACCGGCGGCATGGCCGGCGGCGCGGTCGTTCTCTCCCAGCGCGGCCCCGACGCCACCGTGCCGGTCGAGACGCGCATCACCTTCCGAGTCGCCCAACCCGTCCACATCACGGAAAAACTCAACTGATCCGCGCACCCGTTGCAAGCACGGCCCGGCTCTGTTACGGTACCAGCCAGGGGATGCCGCACGGGCTCATCAGAATCGTCGTCCTTCTGGCAGTCGCAGCCATGGCGGGCAATGCCGCGTGCCTCAACGACTGCCTGGCCGCCGGATTCTCCAGCCCATCCCCCCACGGCTGCTGCCATCACCAACGTTCAAGCCAGGACTCCGGAACGAGCGGCTGTGCTCATGCCCATGCCGCTCTGCTGGCTGACCGTGGACCCGTCTCAAACAGCATCTC
>DAIDIH010000370.1 GCA_027459465.1 Bryobacterales bacterium
CGGCCCTTCGGGGCCGAGAGTAAGTCGCCCGACCGTCTCGATCCCAGGGTGTTATCCTCGTCCAAACGTAGTTCCCAACAGGCCTTGCAGAAGAGGCATTCCCGCCCGGCTCCAACCAGAGCCGGGCGGCCGAACGTTAACAACTTTTTCGTGCACAAACACCCGTAGTGTCTCTACACGTTCCCGCCCGTGATACCCTCCGGTTTACCGCGTGTCTTCGCCCCGGCAAACCACCGAACCCGTTCTCCCTCGCGAACACGGCGCGACCGCCATGCTCGCGCTTCCTTTCCTCGCCTCTGCCATCCTCGCTCGCCAGTTTCGCTGGCCGGAAATCGCCGCCCTCCTCGCAGCCTGGGCCGCCTTCACCAGTAAAGACCCTCTCGCCGCCCTCGCGCGCCACCGCATCCTCTGGAAAAAGCCGCTCGCCGAAGCCGCCGCCCCCCTCCGCACCGCCACCGCCAAACTCGCCTTGCTCGCCCTCTGCGCAGCCGCCCTGCTCTACGCCGGTCCCCGCGTTCCTTGGCTAATTTTATTTGCTGCCGCCGGCGCTTTCGCCGTCTATGCCATCTGGGTCCAAATGCGCAACCGGCAGCGCGCCCCGTGGTTTCAGGTCGTAAGCGCCGTCGCGCTCACTTCGGGCAGCCTCGCCGCCGCCCTCGCCGCAACCGGCGCCATACCGCACTGGTGCGGGCCGCTCTGGCTTCTCTCAGCGCTGCAGGCCTCTGCCGGCATCTTCCTCGTTCACGCGCGCCTCGACGCCATGATCGCTTCGCGCAAGAAACAACCCCCGCCCGTCTCCTCGCGCCGCGCCTCCTGGATCGCCCAGGCATCTCTTGCGATCGCCGCAGTAGCCGCGGCCTCGCTGCACTTACTCTGGATCGCGGCCGCACTTACTCTGGCCGCCGTGGCTTACTCGCTTGAACTCATGCGCCAACGCAAACCGGAGTCGCTGAACATACCCCTCCGCCGCATCGGCCTCCAGGCACTTACTCTCGCTTGTATCTACTCTGCCCTTGTCGTAATTGGTCTCTGGAATTACCCGGCTAACTGAGACTTACTTACCGCAGCACGTCTTCCAGCCGCAGCCGCTCGTCCGTCTTCGCGTCCCGGTATTTCACAATCACCGGCGTCGCCAGCGACAGCCCCCACTCGCGCCCCGGCCCGTGCTGGATCGCCCGCGATCCCGGCACCACCACCGCCCCCGATGGAATCACCAGCGGCGCTTCAGGCGTCGCCTCGTACACCGCCTTGCGCACGATGTCGTATACCGGCGTGGACGCCGTCAGAATCACGCCGGCGCCCAGCACCGCCCGGCGCTTCACCACTGCGCCTTCGTACACTCCGCAGTTGCCGCCCACCAGCACGTCGTCTTCGATGATCACCGGCAGCGCGCCTACCGGCTCCAGCACCCCGCCGATCTGCGCCCCCGCCGAAATGTGGCAGTTGTTCCCGATCTGCGCGCAGCTTCCGATCAGTGCGTGCGAATCCACCATCGTCCCGTCGCCCACCCACGCGCCCACGTTGATGTACATCGGCGGCATGCACGTCACGCCTTTGCCGATGCGGCATCCGTCGCGGATGCTCGAACCGCCCGGCACAATCCGCACGCCCGCGTCCACGCGCAACTGCTTCACCGGATAAGTGGCCTTGTCGAAATAGGGCTGCTTCGCCGCGTCCACCGACATATCGACAATCGCGCCCATGCGAAAGCCAACCAGGATGCCCCGCTTCACCCACGCGTTCACCCGCCAACCCAAGGGCGACGCCGCATCGGGTTCCGCCGCGCGAGCCTGCCCCTCGTTCAGCGCTTCCTTAAAGCAAGCGAACAGCCGGAAATGCCATTCGTCGTAACTGGCGGGCTTGTTCTCAAACAGCGCGTTTACGTCCCGCTCTAAAGCAACGATCTCAACCGGCATGCGCGCCCCGGCGGACCAGCATACCCAAACTATCCAGCACCGCCTCGATCTTCTTCTGCGAAGCCTCCGACGGCGGAACCAGCGGCAGCCGCCATACCGGCTCGATCAGCCCCATCGCCGCCATCGCCGCCTTCACTGGAATCGGATTGGACTCGATGAAATTCATCTCCATCAGCGGCGTAAACTTGCGCTGAAGCCGCCGCGCCTCCTCGAAGTTTCCGGCCCGCGCCGCCCGCACCAGCGCCGTCATTTCCGCGGGAATTTCATTCGAAACCACTGAGATCAACCCGTCGCCGCCGAGCGCAACCACCGGCAGCGCAATGGCATCGTCCCCGCTCAACACCGCGAACTTCTCGCCGGTGTGGTAAATCACATTGGCGATCTGGCCGATGCTCCCAGAAGCCTCTTTCACCCCGACAATGTTACTGATCTGAGCCAGCCGCTTCAGAGTCAGCGGCTCGACGTTCACGCCAGTCCGCCCCTGTACGCTGTACACGATGATCGGCAGTTGCACGGCATCGGCGATCGCGCGATAGTGCTGGTATAGTCCTTCCTGCGTCGGCTTGTTGTAGTACGGCGTAACGCTCAGAATTCCATCGGCGCCGAGGATCTCCATCTCCCGCGCCAACTCCACCACTTCCTTCGTGTTGTAGCCCCCGGCCCCGGCAAGAATCGGCACCTTGCCCTTGGCTTCTTCGATCGTGATCGCCACTACGCGCATATGCTCGTCGCGCGTCAACGTCGGGTTCTCGCCCGTGGTTCCGCAGGGAACCAGAAAGTCGATTCCTTCCAGTAACTGCCGCCGGACCAGCAGACGCAGTGTGGCTTCATCCAGTGACCCATCGGAGGAAAACGGCGTGACCAGCGCGGTCCCGCACCCGTGAAATTGGTGATCGCCCATTCGCTACCTCCCAAAGAGGACTTCCGAAAATTCGTGGCACCCGGTGCGCCCGATAATCCATTGTGCCGCTTTGAGCGCGCCGCTCGCGAATCCCTCCCGCCCGCGCGCCGCGTGCCGCAGCGTGATCGTATCGGCGAGAGAGTCAAACCCGATCTCGTGCGTGCCCGGATGCGCGCCTGCCCGGTTCGACGCCGTATCGATCGGCCTCGTGTAGCCGGCGTGCTTCATCGCATTCACGAGCTTGAGCAGCGTTCCCGACGGCGCATCTTTCTTCGTCGAGTGATGAATCTCCCACGCCCAGGCGCCATAGCCCGGCTCTGCGGCAAGCAGCCGCGAAGCTTCGCTCACCAGCCGCTCGAAGACGTTCACGCCGATCGAGAAATTCGGACTCCATACCAGTGCCGAACCGTTCCTCGTCACGATGTCGCGCACATGATCGAGTTGGTCATACCAGCCCGTCGTGCCCACGACCACGGGGATCCTACGGCGCGCCAGCCATTCGATGTTGGCCACGGCGCAGGCGGGCGTCGAGAACTCAATCGCCACGTCGACCCCCTCCAGCGGCGCCGCGCCCGCCGTCGGCGCGTCCACCCGCAGCACCACGTGAAAACCGTACTGTTCCGCCATCTGGTCGATCAGATGGCCCATCTTGCCGTAGCCTACAACAGCCAGCCGCTTCAGGGCGGTTTCAGGCATCGAACACCTCCGGATCCAGTGTGCTGAAAAACTCCTTGTGCAGCGCTTCCACCGCCGGGCGAAGATCCTCGCCGCGCACCACGAATCCCAGGTTCAACGACGAAGCGCCCTGGCTCACCATCCTCACATTGATCTTCTCAAGCGCACGGAAAATGCGCGCGCCAATCCCGGGCGTGTCCTTAATGTTTTGCCCCACCAGGCACACGATCGCCTGATCCCGGTCCACCGTGACCTCGGCAAACTGCGACAGCGCTGCGATGATCTCATCCAGATGCGAATCGTCGTCCATCGTCAGCGACACGCTGACCTCCGACGTCGAAATCATATCCACGCTCGTCTCCTCGCGGTCGAAGATCTCGAAAATCCGCCGCAGGAAGCCGTGCGCCATGAACATCCGCGTCGAGTGGACGTTCAGAACAATAACCCTCTTCTTGCACGCGATCGACTTGATCACGTTCTCACTCGGCACCGCCTCGGAAGTGATCCACGTCCCTTCCACTTCCGGCCGCATCGAGTTCAGAATCCGTACCGGGATGTTTCTTTCAATCGCCGGAAGCACCGTCGCCGGATGCAGCACCTTCGC
>DAIDIH010000371.1 GCA_027459465.1 Bryobacterales bacterium
GCGATGTTATTCTGCCCTTAGATGCCGCAACGTGAGAAGAAGGCCGTCGTCTTCGGCTGCCGGGGCCAACTCGGCGTAGAGCTTGTCCGCGAACTCGCCGCCCGCGGATATTCCGTCCAGGGTTTCGACCGCTCCGCCGTCGATATCACCACCGCCCCAGACGTCGAACGCACCCTCGCCCGCGAAGATCCCGCCGCCGTCTTCAACGCCGCCGCCTACAACCAGGTCGACGTCGCCGAAAACGAACCCCTCGCCGCCTTTCAGGCCAACGCCCTCGCCGTTCGCAACCTCGCCATGGCCTGCCGTCAGATCGACGCCGCCCTCATCCACTTCTCCACCGACTACGTCTTCGACGGCGCCTCTACCCGCCCCTATGTCGAAACGGACACACCCCACCCCCTCGGCGCCTACGCCGTCTCCAAACTCGCCGGCGAACTCTTCGCCCAGGCCTACCTCGACAATCCCCTCATCATCCGCACCTCCGGCGTCTTCGGCCCCGGCGGCCTGAAAACCGCCCGCGGCAACTTCGTCGAACTCATGCTCCGCCTCGCCCGCCATGGCCAAACCGTCCGCGTCGTCGAAGACCACGTCGCCTCCCCCACCTACGCCCCAGCCCTCGCCGCCCGCACCATCGACCTCTACGAACGCGACGAACGCGGCCTCTTCCACATCGGCGGCGGCGCCGCCATCTCCTGGTTCGACTACGCCCGCATCATCTTTCGCGTCGCCGGCTTCAACCCCGAACTCAAACCCACCAACGAGCGCGAATTCCGCACCGCCGCCCGCCGCCCCAAATACTCCGCCCTCTCCAACGCCAAAATGGAATCCGCCGGCATCGAACCCATGCCCCCGCTCGAAGAAGCCGTCCGCCAGTACCTGGCCGCCCGCGGCGCCTGAACTCCCCCCCGCGCCCGGTCCCTCCCGCCCCGCTCTGCTATATTCTTGGCTGTTATGCGCTTCCTGCGGATCTTCCTCGCCGCGAGTGCTCTGCTGACACTCGCCTGCCTCACCCCCGCCCAACAGCCGAAACCACGCCGCCTCCTCGCCATCGGCGAAGTCAAAGGCTTCGAGCACGACTCCGTCTCCCACGCCCTCTCGACCATCGAACACCTCGGCTACGTCTCCGGCCAGTGGGACACCTACATCCGCACCGACTGCGAACTCGTCACCAAGAAAAACCTCGACCGCAACGCCAAAAACCTCAACTACTTCGACGCCGTCCTCTTCTACACCACCGGCGAACTCGACATGGACGCCCAGCAGAAAAAGGACCTCCTCTCCTTCATCCACGACGACGGCAAAGGCTTCATCGGCGTCCACAGCGCCGACGACACCTTCTACCAGTGGCCCGAATACGGCGAGATGATCGGCGCCTACTTCGACCAGCACCCCTGGATGACCTTCGACGCCCCCGTCATCATCGAAGACCCCAACTTCCCCGGCATGCAGCTCTTCCCCCGCGAATTCGTCCTGAACGACGAAATGTACCAGGTCAAAAATTACTCCCGCGACAAAGTCCGCGTCCTCGCCCGCCTCGACTCCAAAAAACTCGACCTCAAAAACCCCCGCGTCCACCGCACCGACGGCGACTTCCCCCTCGCCTGGGCCAAAATGTACGGCAAAGGCCGCGTCTTCTACAGCACGTTCGGCCACCGCTACGAAACCTGGGACCGCCACGACATCCAGCAAATGTACATGCAAGCCATTCTCTGGTCCATGGGAGCCGTCAACGCCGACGTCACCCCACGCCCCCTGCCGGCAAACTAGCTTCGCCTACGGCTCCGCCGAAGGCGTCGCCGGATGCTTCCGCGCCTGCGCCGCCTTCTGATCCCACTCTTCCGCCGCCTTCATGTGCCCCGCCGCCTCCGCCTCCGTCGCCGCGAAACTCGCCTCCTGCCTCTCGATCAGGCTCAGATAATTCATCGCTTCCGCGTAACCCGCATCGAGCTCCACCGCATGCTCCAGCTTCCGAACCCCATCCTCCAGCGTCTCCGCGCACTCGGCCCGCAATGTAGCCCGCGCCCCCGCATCCGGAATCAACCCTTGCGTCGCCGGGCCCATCCCCGCCGCCGTCCGCGCCTTCCGGATCGCAGGCTCGCACTGCTCCCACGCAATCACCCCCACCATGTAAAACGCGCCCTTATCCTTCGGCAGCGACTCCCCGGCCTGCTCGTACCACCCCGCCGCCCGCTTCAACTGCTCCCGCTTCTCCGCCGCATCCCGAATCCCCTCCGCCCGCTCATAGGCCAACCCGGCCAGTGACCGCAGTGCGGTATCGTCGTCCGGATTCAACTCCAGCACCTTCAGATACTCCGTCTCCGCCTTATGAATCCACTCCAGATTCGCCGCATCCGTCGCTCCCGGCCGGTACATCGACGCATACGACGTCGCCAGGTACAGCCGCGGGTTAATCGACTGCGGATCCATCTGGATCGCCTTCTCAAAATGCTGCGCCGCCTCCTGGTACTGCCCCATCCGGAACGCCCGAACCCCAAGCCCGATCTCGTGCCGCACCGGAAACTTGTCCGGACTGTCCTGCTGCGCCCAACCCGCCACGCCGGCCAGCACCACGCACGCCAGCGCCGCCACGAAAACTCCTCGCGCCATACCCCCAGTCTACTTTGCCCCGCCCAGGCCCCATCCCTTCCCCTTCGCGCTAGACTAAAAGAAAAACCAGCCCGTAGGGCGAGATTCCCATGCCCGCCGCCATCGCATCCATCGCCGACGAAATCTTCGAACTGAAACGCCGGCGCCACGCCGTCATCCTGGCCCACCACTACCAGTCCACCGAAATCCAGGACCTGGCGGACGCCATCGGCGACAGCCTCGAACTCGCCCGCAAGGCCCGCGAATTTTCCGGCGACGTCATCGCCTTCTGCGGCGTCTGGTTCATGGCCGAAACCGCCAAGGTCCTCAACCCCACCCGCACCGTCGTCGTCCCGGACCGCGAAGCCGGCTGCAGCCTCGTCGACAGTTGCTCCGCCGAACAGGTCCGCGCCTGGCGCGCCGCCCACCCCGACGACGTCATCGTCTCCTACATCAACACCTCCGTCGAAGTAAAAGCCGAAAGCGACATCCTCTGCACCTCGCGCAACGCCGTCGCCATCGTCAACTCCATCCCCGCCCACCGCCCCATCCTCTTCCTCCCCGACATCAACCTCGGCAACTACGTCAAACGCGAAACCGGCCGCGAAAACATGCGCATCTGGCAGGGCGCCTGTTTCGTCCACGCAACCTTCCCCGCCCGCCGCCTCGTCGCCGCCCGCGCCCAATATCCCGCCGCCCTCGTCGCTGCCCACCCCGAGTGCCCGCCCGAAGTCCTCCGCATGGCCGACTTCATCGGCTCCACCTCCGCCATCATCGACTGGTGCGTCTCCAATCCCGCGCGCGAGTTCATCGTCATGACCGAAAGCGGCGTCTCCCACTCCCTCCGCCGCCTCGCCCCCGATAAACAGTTCCACTTCGTAGCCAACGAACAGTGCAACTGCAGCGAGTGCCCCTACATGCGCCGCAACACCCTCGAAAAACTCCGCGACGCCCTCGCTACCCTCTCGCCCCGCGTCGAACTCGACCCCGGCCTCATGCTTCGCGCCGAGCGGCCCATCCGCCGCATGCTCGAGGTAAAGTAACCTCCGCCCCTCCCATGGCGCGCCCGCTGGTAGACACTTACGGCCGCACCCACGACAACCTCCGGATCTCCGTCACGGACCGCTGCAACATCCGCTGCTTCTACTGCATGCCCGAAGACGGCGTCCACTTCCTCCCCAAACCGGAAATCCTCACCTTCGAAGAAATCACCCGCTTCGTCGAAGCCGCCATCCCCCTCGGCATCCGCAAACTCCGCATCACCGGCGGCGAACCCCTCGTCCGCCGCGACCTCGACCGCCTGATCGCCAAACTCTCCCCCCTCCCCGGCGTCGAAGACCTCGCCCTCACCACCAACGGCGTCCTCCTCGCCGATCAGGCCGCCTCCCTCTACACCGCGGGCCTCCGCCGCCTCAACGTCCACCTCGACACCCTCGACCGCGAACGCTTCCACTCCATCACCCGCCGCGACGATCTCCCCCGTGTCCTTGCAGGCATCGACGCCGCCCAACAAGCCGGCTTCCACTCCATCAAAATCAACGCCGTCGCCGTCAAGGACTTGATCGAGCCCGACATCGTCCCCCTCGTCCGCTACGGTCTCGAACGCGGCATCGAAATCCGCTTCATCGAGTTCATGCCCCTCGACGCCCAGGGCCTCTGGCAGCGCAACCGCGTCCTCTTCGCCTCCGACATCCTCGCCATCCTCGAACGCGAATTCGGCCCCCTCGAAGAAATCCCCGACGCCGACCCCCGCGCCCCAGCCAGCGAATATCGCTTCCTACACGGCGCCGGCCGCGTCGGCTTCATCGCCAGCGTCAGCCGCCCCTTCTGCCTCAACTGCAACCGCATCCGCCTCACCAGCGACGGCAAGCTCCGCTACTGCCTCTTCGCCATCGAGGAAACCGACGTCAAAGACCTCCTCCGCTCCGGCGCCTCCGCCGAACAAATCCAGGAAGTCATCCGCGCCAACGTCCACGCCAAGTGGCGCGGCCACGAAATCAACAACACCGCCCGCTTCATCGCCCCGCCCCGCCCCATGTACTCCATCGGCGGCTAACGCCTCTACTGCGCAATCGCCTCCACCGCCGCGCGCCGCACCACCCCCGCCGGAAACACATACTCCCAATCCAGCCCCCAGCTCCCCCCAAAACCGCCGCGTCACCCTCCCCGTCGCCATCTGCTGCGACAGCACGTACCCCCAGCACTGCCCCGCCCCACACACATACGGCCCTCCGGCCTACCAGCCCCCGGCCCCTCATCCATCGAGCTCTCCTCAGGCGAACCAACGCTAACGCAGTGGGTCAGTTCCCGGCGTCGCCGGCGGGTTGCATGCGCAAGTAGACGTCGTAGCACCTCGGATCAGCGTGGCCGTGCTTGTCCCACACGAGCGACCGGTAGCGAAACTGGTTGCCATACTGGTCGGAATACGAGTCCTTAAAGTAGCTAAGACTGATCTCGGCAACACCCGCATCGGGAAGAGACACGAGCTCGTTCGGCTCGCTCACTCCGTTATGGTTCCGGTCGATCCAGATGCGAAGCCGCGGGTATATCGCGTCGCCGGGATCGATCCGGCCGTTGCCGTTTCCGCCATTGCGAGGATCATCGAAAACAGCGAGCGCGCGGTACCCATTTGGATCCGGGGACGGCGGCTGCGGCGTGAACTCACCGAACAGCTCGGAGCCATCGTCGATTTTGCCATTTCCGTTGCGGTCCAGCGCAAGAAATCCGTTGCCATACTCCCCGTCGGTCCAGGCCACACGCATCGGGTGTCCGGGAGCCATCGGGAAGACCACACCCCCGGCCAGACTCGTCAGGTGGAACCCCTCATCCTGCGGATCAACGATGATGGGGCTCCCCACACAGGACCAACCGCCCGTCGTACAAGTCACGTAACACTCCTGACAGCAGGGTGCCGGGGCACTCCCAACGCAGGGCTGGCTCCCGTCCGAACACATCCACACACCGTTCATGCACTCAGGAACCGCGTCATAGCACTCCGCCGACCCGGAACAGCAACCGGACTGCGCCACCGCCGGTGGCGCCAAGGCGAGAGGCGCCAAACATATCACCGCGGCGCAAGCGCGCCAAAGAAGGCTTAGGTGCATGTCACCCCCAATCTTCAAGCATCACGGCAAGCGCGACATCGTCAGTGCCACCGTCGACGGATCCGGGTGAGCGAGGAAGAACAGATCCCCCAGCCCGTCGGCCCCAACCAACCGCTCACCTCCCTGCATTCCGTACACCCCGCGGAGTGCAAGCTTCCGGTCAGTCACGACCATCCACCTAGGGGCAGCCCTCGTCGTGTCTTCCAGATCGAAAGCCAACAACCCACCTGGAAGGACCGCGGCCATCTCCACGAGGTTGCCGTAACCCGCGAAAAGGTTGCTCGGGGCGGACACCACAGCCGCCAACCCGCCATCCTCGCCATAACGGTAGACCTGAATCGGGACCTGCGTGACCAGCAGGAACTGACCCGTTCCCGCGTCCCAAAGCACTGAGGCAAGTTCGTCGCCGGCCAACTCGGGCGCAGCCGATCCCGCCGGCGTCGCCGCCCCAACCGGACGGACCCGTCCAGAGGCATCCACCACGTGCAGACCGCGCCCGTCGCCGCCGCCAGGACCGAGCACAAACATCGAGCCACCGGCCCCGCCAACCGCCCGCAGCGCAAGGATCGGTGGCGACAACGACGACACCGTACGTTCCCGAAACCCGGCACCGAATGCCTCGATCCTCACAACCTCACTCGTCCGCGCGCAAACCGCCAGCAAAGCCCCCGCGCTGTCACAGGCGATCGCCTGGGCGCCAATGGCGCCTCGGACCCGCCGGGCTGCGACGGCCACGTTCCCACGCTCGTCCAACAACGCCAGCGCGCCCTGACCGTCCGAAACGAAGACCGTACCGTCTTGACACACCGCCGCAGCGTATCGAACGACCCCGGCGTCGGGCATCGCGACCGCGGCCCTCCACACCCGCGCCAACTCCCGATCGTTCCCCGGAAGTGCCGTCGGACCCGCGAGGAGCGCCAGGCCAACAGCGGCAGACAATTGAAAACACCCGCCTGGACCGCGTCGCCAGCCTATCATCGCTCACCCTCCACTGTCGGCGTCAAGGCATCCATCAGCCGCTTGCGTGCCTCTGTCGCAAACCCCGCCAAAACTCGGAACGTCTCCTCAGGCTTCGCGCCATGCTCTGCCACCGCGTACATGCGGGAGCGGGCGCCGCTGAAAATTCCTCGGACCTCGGGCCAGTCCTCGCTCTCGCTCGCCCGCAGCATCGCGTCCTCAACCTGCCGAAGCCGCAACCCCATCTCCGCAACCGACAAACGCGCCGCCACGCCCGCATCCACGGCAGCCATCACCGCCGCGTTCGCATCGAGAGCCACACGCCGTCGGTGAACGATCCTGCGAACGTACTCCTGGTCACCGTATGTCGCCCCATCCGCGAAGACGCCAGCGCGGAACGTGACCGTCACCGAGTCGCCCCGTCCTCCAAACGGCTTCGAGAACTCCTGCCCGGGAAGTATCGGTCGCTCATTCGGCCATCTCACGGAGTCCCGGTACCAATCGCGAGTAACCCGAAGAACCCTTCCGTCCGGCTGTGTCACGAGCGCCACGGTCGTACCCGCGTACGCCGTCAGCGCAGCACTGTAGGTGTTTACAACAGTGAACCTGACCACGCCGTTTCCGAGCGGAACGCTCTCCACCGTCAGTCGTCCAGTGCCAGCCGCCGCCACCACCACCCCCGCCACGAGGACCAAAGGTATCGCCCTCATCATGATGGCTTCGCTCCTAGGGGCCGACCTGCCCGGAACTGCTCACAGTCCACACCGGGTTGTCCGCGGCATCGTCAAATAAGGATAAGCTCTGTGCGCCCGAGCAGCACGCGCCGTTGGTACAGCCGCTAAGGGCATAGCCCCGCATGTAGAGCTGAAACGTAATCGTCCAGGTCCCCGCCGTATCCACACTTGACGAATCTATGGTCGGCGTCTTTTGCTCAGTGTATGTGTTCTCATTCTGGCTCACGCAGTTACAATCCGTGTAACTTGGTACGGTCACCGGATCCTCCTCATTGTTTACGTCGGCGCCGTTATCCAGAACAACGTACAAACCACTCGGTAGCGTGACCGCAATCTTCCACACCGTCTCGCTGTACGCATTGGTCAACACATAGGTGGTCGAGTTAGTTGGATTGCCTTGCGCATACGACCGGAACGGAACCGCACCGGAAAAGACAAGCATCAGCAGCCACGGAAGGGCGCCGCCAGCAAGGCGCCTCAGCTGCGTCTTAGGCTGTCTTGAAGGTCGGGGGGGGGGAACACAATGACAGTCTAAGTCTGCCGCACGATCCTGTCAATACTAAATCTACTTCGAGTCAGTGCAAGACACCTATGCAACAGACGCAACCTACTGCCACCGCACCCACCCTGATTGAGACTCGATGGCGCCACATTCGACCTCGTACCCAATGGACCGAACCGCCCGACCCAACGCCGGCCTCGGCACCCAAAAGGAAATCGTCCACGCCAAGTGGCGCGGCCACGAAATCAACAACACCACCCGCTTCATCGCCCCGCCCCGCCCCATGTACTCCATCGGCGGCTAACGCCTCTACTGCGCAATCGCCTCCACCGCCGCGCGAAACGCCTTCTCATCCAGCCAATTCTGGTCACCCCTCGCACCCCGGTAATCCGCCATCCGCCATAACGCCAGCGGCGACCACACCGCCGTCGTCCCGCGCTGATAATCGTACAGCACCTCCACCGGAGCCTCCTCCGCCCCCTCCCTCGCCGGACTCCACCGAAGATTCACCACAATCGCCCGGTCCGTCCCCAGCCACCGGTTGTCCGTCGCCCGCCGCACCACCCCCGCCGGAAACACATACTCCCAGTCCAATCCCCAGCTCCCCCAAAACCGCAGCGTCACCTTCCCCGTCACAATCTGCTGCGACAACACGTACCCCCAGCACTGCCCCGCCCCGCACTTCTGCGCATAATCGATGTCCCGCTTCGCGTAATACGCAATCGAGGCGGCGCCCACGATCAGCGTGCACAGCGCCAGCACAACCAGGGTCACCACCCGGCGTCTTCGGTTTGGCTCGTTCAACTTTTAATTATGCCTTCCCACCCGGCAAAAACTCGCTCCCCGCTACTCCCCGCTCTGCTGCAGCAACTTCGCCACCAGCGCCGTCCACCCCGTCTGATGGCTCGCCCCCAGTCCGGCCCCATTTTCGCCGTGAAAATACTCGTAGAACAAAATGTAATCCCGGAAGTGCGGGTCCGTCTGAAACTTCTCCGCGCCCCCGAACACCGGCCGCCGGCCCTCCGCGTTCCGCAAAAACAACGACGCCAGCCTCCGCGAGAGTCCCGCCGCCACATCCGACAAATGCGAATAATGTCCCGAATTCGTCGGAAACTCCACCTGCAACTCCTCCCCAAAATAATGGTGCAGCCGCTGCAGGCTTTCGATCAGCAGAAAATTCACCGGAAACCACACCGGCCCCCGCCAGTTCGAGTTCCCCCCGAATACCCCCGTCCGCGACTCGCACGGCTCATAGTCCACCTTGTATTCGTGATCGTCGAAATGCAGCACATACGGATGGTCCTTGTGATACCGCGACAGCGACCTCACCCCGTGCGGCGATAAAAACTCCTCCTCATCGAGCATCCGCCGCAGAACCCGCACCAACCGGTCCTTCTGCACCAAAGACAGCAACCGCCGCTCCGCCATCCCCTGGCGCGACATCGACGCAATGTTGTTGCACAAATCCGGCCGGTTCGCCAGAAACCACTCCATCCGCCGCTTGAACCCAGGCGCCCCCTCGATCTCCGCCTGCTCCAGCGTCACCGCCGCCACCAGCGGAATCAGCCCCACCATCGACCGCACCTTCATCGGCGCGCGCCCGCCATCGCCCAGCTTCAGCCAGTCGTAGAAAAACCCGTCCCCCTCGTCCCACAACCCCTCCCCGCCAAACCCGTTCATCGCGCTCGCAATGTACAAAAAATGCTCGAAGAACTTGCTCGCGCAGTCCTCATACGACCGGTCGTGCGGAATCAACTGCATCGAGATCTTCAGCATCTGCAGCGAATACATTGCCATCCAGCTTGTCCCGTCCGCCTGCTCCAGCATCCCTCCCGTCGGCAGCGGCTTGCTCCGGTCGAACACCCCCACGTTGTCCAGCCCCAGGAACCCGCCCTCGAAAATGTTCGCCCCCTCGGCGTCCTTCCGGTTCACCCACCACGTGAAATTCATCAGCAGCTTGTGAAACGCCGACTCGAGAAACGCATAATCCGGCCGCCCCTGCAGCTTCCAGTCGATCTTGAACACCCGCCAGCACGCCCACGCATGCACCGGCGGATTCACATC
>DAIDIH010000372.1 GCA_027459465.1 Bryobacterales bacterium
CGAGAACGCCGTGCGCATCCAGATCTGGACGGCGCTAATCTCCATGCTGTTGCTGCGCTACCTGCATGTGCGGTCGAGTTGGCGCTGGAGCTTTTCCAACATGGTGGCGCTGCTGAGGCAGCAGATCTTCGTCTACCGCGATCTATGGAAGCTGCTCGATCAGCCAGACCAGCCGCCGACGGAACTGGAAGAGACTCAATTGAGTCTCGCCTGGCAGGGCTGAACAGCGGGTTTCCTGGACAGCAGGAGCGGACGGGAGCAAGACAACTGTGAAACAGAGGGCCAAACTACACGAGCAGAACCTGAACGTCCTGGACAGCAGCCTGAACACCTGACGCAAGTGCTCACCCCAACTACTCCGGCCGATTCGCCGTCACGCTCGATCTATGTCCCGTGTTTTCAGCCAGCACCGACGCGCTCTCGGAAGGTCCTGGACAGTAGTGGCTCTAAACTATCTGCTGAACCAAGTGAGATTGGAGTTGAGACGCTTGCGAAGCATCTTACCAATCCTTGGGGGGAATCTGCTCGAACGGCTCGAACGTCAATTCATTCTTGTTGGGCAAGGTGGAATGAATATAAAAACTATCGTAGGACACGTTTTTTACGAACATGTAGCCGTTTTCGAAGAGCTTCTTGTTTAATTCTGGCGTCGGCCGTTCGATCGTCAAGGCAAGGAAAGTATAGCAGTCAAACGGGAAGTGACGTAAAATCCGAGTCTCACATCCTTCGACATCAAAACTGAAGTAATCGATAACGCGCGGCGCATCGCATTCGCGAAGAATATTGGCCAGCGGTTTCGATTGCATGAAGAGTATTTTATGTTCTGCTTCCCACTGTCCAATCACGGTCGAGCGGAGGGCCGGATTATTGTCTGTGTCGTTATCGATAACTCCTCCCAGATCACCATTCGGCAAAAACCTCACGGCTCTGGATACTTCATCAATACAGGCTTGTATGCATTTGCATTGCCTATTGTTCTTCAGGTTTTCAAAATACTGTGGATTTGCTTCGATGGCGATGCCGTTCCATCCCAGTTGCCTTTCAAGTAGGACGGTATTATTAAGACTGACGCCATCTGTTGCGGCAAGATCCAGGAAAGTGCCGTTTCGTCGGAAATGGAAAACGTCCTCGATAATCCATTTGTCTTGGGTCTTTTGGCCGACATAGTCCATGTGTTCGACTCTCGATTCAGCCGGGATTTCGACTTTGGGCGCCCCGACACGGTTTAGTGTACATCCAGACAATCTCGTGTTCAGTCCCTACTGAACAAATGCTTTCCTCGCACCAATATGAGAAGCACTCCTGTCCAGGTGCGCTTTACGGCCGAAGAAGGAGCCACCCTTCGCGGTTGGACCCGCAAGGGAACCTCCGAGCAACGCCTCGTCGAGCGAGCCAAGATCATTCTGCTTTCGCAGGAAGGCGTCACGGTTGAGAATATCGCCCGACAGTTGGGCACGCGCCCGGCGCGCGTTTCCGAGTGGCGGCAGCGGTTCGCGCAGGACCGGCTCAGTGCGCTTTCCGACGCCCCGCGTCCCGGCAAGCCGCGGACCTACGACAGAAGGACCGAAGCTCGCGTGCTGGCGCTTCTCGATCAGCCCGCGCCGGCGGGTTACGCACGGTGGAACCGCACGCTGCTGGCCGAGGCGTTGGGCGACGTGAGCGCCGACCAGGTTTGGCGCATCCTTCGCAGCCGAGGGATTCAGCTTCAGCGGCGCCGCAGTTGGTGCATCACTACAGATCCGGACTTCGGCCCGAAGGCCGCCGACGTGGTGGCGCTGTATCTGAACCCGCCGGAAAACGCCGTGGTTGTCTGCGTCGACGAGAAGCCGCACATTCAAGCGCTGCAGCGCGCACAAGGATGCTTGCGACTGCCGGATCGCCGCGCCGTGAACGGCTTCAGTCACTGCTATAAAGCCATGGAACCACCACGCTTTTCGCCGCACTGGACGTGGTCACCGGCCAGGTGCAGACCGGGCACGAGGCCCGCCGCCGGCGCCGCGAATTCCTGGACTTCATGAACGAAGTTGTGGCCGCGAACCCAGGCCGCGAGCTGCACGTCATCCTGGACAATCTGAACACGCACAAACCAAAGCGGGACCGTTGGCTACAGCGGCATCCGCAAGTGCATTTGCACTTCACGCCGACCTACAGCAGTTGGCCAAACCAAGTGGAATGCTGGTTCAGCATCCTCAGTCGCTCCGCATTGCGCGGCGCCAGTTTCACCTCAGCGCACCAACTGCGCGAGGCCATCGACAAGTTCGTGGCTGCCTACAACGCCGACGCCGTGCCGCTTGAATGGACCAAAGCCGTGGTCCATCCGACGGCACCGAGGCGACTTTACGCTGACTTATGCAAGTAAGCACTACCGTGATTATAAACCTGACGACACCTCCACAATCGCTCCGTCACAGGTTGGCTTGAAGATTGGATCACCTCGCAGAGTGGAAATCTTTGGGGAGCGGGGGACGAGATGGGCTTCCGGAGGTCGCTCTGTTACCTGTTGGTTCCGCTTGCTCGTTTGCGGGTGCCTACGAACCGGTTCCGTCGGAGGCATCGACCCCGTCGAAATCGAAGCAAACCGACGGAAAGTTCGCGTAGAGCGCGACTTCCTTCTAGACCGCCTTCTGGCGTGCCTCGCGGTTGAACTTTGACATTCTGACCTGGACAAAGTAGACCTTCGGGGAGCGTGCATCGACAGTAACGCTTGAGACCTCGGGCGGAGATCCAAAGTCCCTTTTGCTTGAGAAGTAGTTAAGGGTGCGAAAAGTTCTCTGGATTTTTGGGGTCTCGGAATGATTCTCATGGCTGAAACGCGCCGCTGGAGCAGGTTTGTGACCTTGCTCCGATGGGCTCGAATCGCCCGCGCTGCGTCTTGCCCTATCTGGCACAGCCGTGGGCCACCAGCATACGCTGCACAAACTGGTACGGCTCGACTTGGTTCTCACGAGCAAATTCGATGCCCCTACTCGTGTGTAGGAACTCCTGGATCTGCTCCGGGGTGCGCCGTTCGGCATTCTCCCTGCGTAGCTGCTTCGGCCCCAGACCGCCTCGGCGTCTCGCAATTTCAGGATCGTCTTGAGTTGGACAATTCTTGGGCCGCAGCCATGTGTGTCAAAATGACAACGTCGTGATTCTACGAAGGTGAAGCTGCCTACCTGTCAGCAACACGCGTCGAATCCTCGGCCGTCAAGGCTTGAACGTGCCCGCTCAGTGCGTGTGTTTCGAGGAGCTTGAAATTGAATTCATTCAGGTTGAGCCCAAGTGTTTCGCTTACTTGCGACGGTGTTGCCGGCTACCGTCTCTTGATCGCTTCCGGCGGTTACGACAGCACCGGCGGTGGTCTGTTCGAGTTCGACGGCAGTGAGTTGCGAGTCATCGACAGGGTGAGCAGCGTGGGGCTGCACGATTGCAGCGACCGTTTGGCTCGTATGCTGCGCTCCTCTTTCTTTACCGGTGGCGGAGAATTGGTCATTTACGACCAGAATGGGGTGCGTCAGTACTTCCGTGTCGACGAGCTAAGCGACGCTCATGCGTTTACATTTGACGGACGGAATATCGTTGCCGCCTCGACCGGGACCAATTCGGTACTCTGGATCTCACTCTCCGGCGATGTCGAACGAGTCTTGCGTCTGCCCGGCGAAGATGACTCCTGGCATATTAACGAGGTCCTCCTCCACGACGGCCGCCTTTACGCTTGCGCATTTGGGCAACACCCCGATCATGGCAGCTACAAACAACACATGCGCTCGGGCCACGGCTTCGTCTTCGACCTGGAATCGGGATCACAAGTACTCGATGGCCTATGCGCTCCGCACAGCCCCCGCTTCTTGGATGGGCACTGGTCGGTGTGCAATTCAATGTCAAATGAGTGGCTCCAGTTCGACGCAGATGGACGGACGGTTCGCCGCAGAGTGCCATTGGCGGGATTTACGCGGGGCGTGGCGACCTGTGACGATTACGTCTTCATCGGAGAGAGTGCGGGACGCTGGGCCGCGGGTCCCACTCAGTCAGGCTCAGTGGCGGTGTTGTCCCGATCCACGCTGGATCTCGTCGCTAGAATCCCTCTACCAATTGCCGAAGTGATGGACCTTATGTTAGCATCCCCGCAACTGGCAGAGGGTGTGCGCACCAGCTTCCGCACCAATCCCCATGACGCTCACGAGCAGGATCCACTCCACCTGTTCTACCAGTTTGGCCTCGAACCGAAACGCGTCTGGGCCGTCTCTAACCCCTTGACGCCCGAGCAATGCCGCACCCACATCGAGGCCGCAATTCCCGAATCGTTCGAAATTGGGAAGCTCGCCCTCCTCGACTGCGTCGTCGAGAACCTCAGCGAGTGTTTCTACTCGTCTACGATTTCTAGTCCGGTCAGCCTGTCGTACAAGTGGCAGCGAACGGAGCGGTCCCCGATGATGGAGCACCAGGAGGGGTTGCGGAGATTCCTTCCCTGTGTCCTCCCTCCTGGCGGTAAGGTGAACCTCCGCATGCAAGTCATGCCACCCCCGATCGCCGGCGAGTTCCGTCTCATCCTTTCTCTCGTTCAAGACGGAGTCTGCTGGTTCGACGAAATTGACTCCGTCAACGCGTGCTCATCTGTTGTCGTGGTGCATGAACGTCGTATCCGTCAAGCCAACCCGACGCTCGACAGGCAACTTGGCCCGGGTTAGGCGCAATACTGTTCACTTAACGACTCTGTTTCCCTTGGCGAAATCGAATCGACGCGTTTTCTGGCGATTGCGCGGGCGTAGCGGATAGTTACTCATCTTGCGCTTTACTCCGCAAGGATTGAGCCGGTTACGGCTGGATACAACAGGTTGTTGCTGGATCTCGTCGAGGATGATCGTGTCCGCTACGTGAACCACAGGTGCTATGAAGCCGCTTCGGTGCTTGCTTGCTGGTTGGTGAGCCTGGCCAGATGATCTCGTGTGCAGCGGTCGGGCAGAGAGTCGACCAGATCACGTTCCGCAACGAGGGGCAGGTTGGTGAGCAGTTGGGTGAAGTAGATCTGCGGGTCAATCTCATGCCGTCGGCACGTCGAGGTGAGGCTGGCCAGGATGGCCGCCGTGCGGCCGCCACGCGCATTGCCAACGAAGAGACTGTATTTCCGGTTCAGCACGACACGTTTCATCTCGCGCTCGCTGATGTTATGCCGACTGCCGGATTATGCCGCGCCGGGAATGTACGCAGGCTTCGTTTCCGAAGGATCTCCGGTTCAGGTGTCTTTGTGACGCGGCATAATCACAGACCCTCCAGGAAGGCGAGTAGCGAGTCCGTTGGCCGAAAGCGGTCAGGCACCGCGCTCGACGGCGTGGCGTGCGCCAGGGCTTTCTCTTTGAGCCGCAGGCCGGCGTGAAGATAGATCTGGGTCGTTTCGCTGGATTCGTGGCCAAGCCAAAGCGCAATGACGCTGAGGTCCACACCGCGCTGAAGGAGAGCCATGGCTGCGCCGTGGCGCAGAGTGTGCGGTGCGACTGTTTTGCCCTTGAGCGAAGGGCAGGTTTGCCGAGCAGTTGCCACATGCTTGGCGACCAGCCGTTGCAAAGCATCGGCGCTCATTTTCCCGCCGTTGGAGTTCGGAAAGACGGGATTCTCTGGCTTGCCTTCCTGGCGAAGCAACCATTCCTTGAGCACCACGGCGACATCGGGGCGCAGCGGAGTGCACCTCATCTTTCGGCCCTTTCCGAAACAGCGGACATGGGCGCCTGCGCCAAACTCTACGTCCTGGCGCCGAAGCGACGTGAGTTCACTGTTGCGGAGGCCGGTTTGAACCGCCAGGAGCAGCAGCGCTCGATCACGCCTTCCGATCCATGTGTCAAAGTTGGGCGCTGCCACCAGAGCGGCGCTTTCTTCTTCGGTCAGGTACGCGACCGGAGCGTGTTCATGCCGCTTCGAAGGGATCGCCAGGATCCGCTGGCGGCGCAGCGCCAGTACTGGTTCACTGATGGATACGTATTGAAAGAAGGCGTGTAAGGCTGCCAGACGATTATTTCGTGTCCGCGTACAGTTGCCCCGGACTTCTTCCAGATAATCGAGGAACTTCCCCAGGAAGGATGCGTCGAGATCTTCGATCCGCAACGCGGAAGGCGGGCGGCTGAGGCGGTAAGCCGCTACGGTATGCGGGCTGACGCCGAGTTGCTTCAGCAAGCGATCGGTGAAGAAGAGCTGAATGAGCGATTGCAGGGAGGAGCGTTTCACTGCTCACCTCCGTCCCCCCGCCCGCCGGCGCGGCCGGTGGCCAGTTGAAGGAGTTCAGGAACAGCTTCCAGATACCAGTAGGTGTGGGCGACTTCGACGTGTCCGAGATAGGTCGTGAGCTTCGGCAACTCTCGCCCGGCATCAACGCCGGCTCGATACCACTCGATGAGTTTGCGCGTCGCAAAGCAATGCCGGAAGTCCTGCAGCCGCGGGCCGCGACCAATACGGCCGGTTCCGGTAGCGGCGCGCAATCCGGCGACGCAGGAGATCCGGGCGAATGTTCGGCGGGCGGCCGAGCCCGTCAGCCGCCTGCCGCGTTCCGAGACAAGGAACGCGTCCGTCCGGTGGTGGGCGCGTCGAATGTCACGCTGCTTTGCATAGTCCTGAAGAGCCGCGCGCGTGGACTCCGAAACTGGCACCAAGCGCGACTTGCCGAACTTTGTCTGGCGAATCGCGAGGATGCCGCTATCGAGATCTACGTCGGATCTGTCGAGCGCCAGCGCTTCTCCGGGGCGGAGGCCTGTAGCGGTAAGCAGCCCGATCAGAGTTGTATAAGTCAGAGCCCGCAGGCCGGTCGGCGAGGCGAGCCGACTTGCTTGTGCCATCAACCGGCCGATTTCCTGTTCGGTGAAGATGTGCGGCTTGTTCCACCTTCGGCGAGCGGTTAGCAGCCGGCGTGGCGGCGCCTCAGTACGAGGATCTACGGTGCTCAACCAGGCGGCAAACTGTCGTACCATGCTTAGCCGTCGCGCCCATGTAGCCCGTTGCACATCCTTCGGCTCCAGAGCCCAGCGCAGAGCCAGTGCCGAGGTGATGAACTCCGATCCTTCACGTTCGACGAAATCCAGGAACTGCTCCAAAGCCCTGGCGGGCTCTTGAAGCTTCGTACCGAGGGCGCGGCGAAGGGCGACATATTGGGCGAGAGCATCGCGGATCGCGGTCATCGCACGCCTCCCCTGGTCGGCCATGGCTGCGCAACCGTACGCAGGGCCTCCAGAGACACCTGGCTATAAATCGCGGTGGTGTTCTGCGAACGATGCCGGAGGACTTCGGCAATCTCCGCGATGGACGCGCCATACCGAATCATCTTGGTCGCTAAACCGTGTCTGAACAAATGGGCTGCGCCGCGGCCTGGGCGCTGAACTCCGGCGCGGATGAGCGCTTTCCGCACGATGTGCCCAACCGCCGCCGGGCCGGTTAGCCCGACACGCGGCGCCCAGCTCCGCAGAAAAACGCGCCGAGAGGAACTGACACCGCGGTCGTCACGAACGTAGGCGGCAAGAGCTTCACCAGCATCGCCGACCAAGGGCAACTGGTCCAGCATCCGGCCTTTACCGCGGATGACGATCTCGCCGGAGCGCCAACGGATGTCGTCGAGCTCCAGCGAGACTACTTCTCCCGCCCTCAGGCCCAGCCGAGCCAACAGGAGCAACACCGCATGATCTCGCCGTCCCGTCGGCATGGTCCTGTCTGTTGCCGCCAGAACACGTTCGATTTGTTCCGGTGAAAGGAATGAAGGTGGCGCCGACATTCGGTACTTCCGGACCATCGGGATGGAACTGGAGATGTCCCGCCCTGTCTCGCCAATGAAAAAGAGAAAACGGAAGAAGGACCGGAGCGACGTGGCTAGAAGGCGGGTGTATTCACCCGATCGGTCCTTGGTCCGCGTCAGGAGAAAATTCCGCACGTTTGGCGCCTCAATGGCGTCTTGCCCCAGGCCGCCGCCATGAACGGGTTGAGTGCTGAGGAAATCACGAATGAACGGGATATAGACGTGCACCGAGTTCTCTGCAAGTCCGCGATCTTTGCGCAGGTAATCCTCATATCGGCGTAGGTAGCTGTCGCGGTCCGAGCCGGTCTCCTTCAAGTCCGGACCGTGGAGACGGCCTCGCGCGCGCAAGTGTTTCAGTAACAGTCGCACGGTGGCGCGCTCCACGGCCAGGCGGGATTTGGCCCTTTGTGGTGGGCGGGCTACGAAATCAGCCGCGCGAGTGCTGTTGAGGTTGTCGGCGACAACCAGGTGCCGCCGCGCCCATTGGGCAAATTCCCTCGCGATAGTCCGCCTCCGCTGTACCGTTTCGTCGGCGTAACCAAGGGCGCGGTGGTGTTCAAGGAAGGGTTCGATCTCTTCATTAAGCAGACGCTGCAATGCTTTGTCGTCTGGTGGGGCTGTCGTCATTTCGCTCTCCTGGATCGGCACGAATGCCGTTCGGGAGAGGCGATCTAATTATGCCGCGCCGGCCCCCGCTAAAAGGCAACCAGGGGGCCTCTGAATCAAGCGCACGCGGCATAATACGGCAGTCGACATAACGGCCGCAAACGGTGGTTAGCCCGCTGTCTGGACCGCCTGGATCAGAGCAAAATCGACGCGTTGGTGAAAATCCTCCAAGCGCATCCCCGCCGCTCAGAGGAACTCGCCCGATCCATTCGAGGCGAAGCCGAGTACTATGAACGCAACGCCGAGAGGATGAGTTATCCAGCCTTCCCCGCCCAGGGCCTGTTCGTCGGCTCCTGCGTCGTCGAAGCCGGCTGCAAGACCGTGGTCGGCGCGCGTCTGAAATGTTCCGGCATGTTCTGGACCGTCCGCGGCGCCAACGCCATCCTCGCGTCGCAATGCTGCCGCCTCAGCGACCGGTTTGAATACTATCGGGCGGATCGCGCCTTAGCCACAATACTGTTCACTTAACTACATTTCTGTGCTATTCTGCTCTGGGCGGAGGCCCCAGAATGGCTCGCACCGTTGCGTCGTTACCTGCCGGGAGCCGGATTACTGACTACATCAGTCTCGGCGTGATTGCGAAGTTCTTTCCCGCGGAGAAGGTCCGGGAAATCCTGAAGGAAACCCAGCGCGCCAGCATCCGAGAACGGGATCTGCCGGCGCACGTAGTCGTGTACTCCGTCATCGCCCTGGCGCTGTACATGCGTTCGTCTTATCGCGAGGTCCTGCGCTGTTTGCTGGAAGGCGTGCAGTGGCTACTGGATCCCTCGGCCAGCGTGAAGGTGGCTGGTAAGCCGGGCATTTCGCAAGCCCGCCGCCGCCTGGGCGCCGAACCGTTGAAGAAACTCTATGCGGCCACCGCAACTCCGATCGCAGAGCGGCGGACGAAGGGGGCTTGGTATCGGCAGTGGCGATTGATCAGCTTGGACGGCAGCACCTTGGATACCGCCAATACGGTGGAGAACGAAAAAGCCTTCGGTCGTCCCGGCGCCAGCCGCGGCTCCAGCGCTTTCCCCAAGATTCGCTTTGTGGCCCTGTTGGAGAATGGAACCCACGTGCTGTGGGCCGCGCGGATGGACCGATACGCCACGGACGAGATCACGCTGGCCCGGGACGTCGTGGCGGCGCTCGGCCCGGGAATGCTGTGCTCGGCGGACCGGTTTTTCCCCAGTTATGAACTCTGGCAGAAGGCGGCGAAAACCGGCGCCCATCTGCTGTGGCGGACCCGGCGGAATGCGCGTCTGGACCCGGATCGGCGCTTGTCCGATGGTTCTTACTTGAGCCGCATTTACGCCTCGACTTCCGACCGCCGGAACCAACGGAAAGCCATTGTGGTACGCGTGATCGACTATTGCCTGAACAACGTCGAAGGCGCCGGGCCGGTCTATCGATTCATCACGACCATCTTGGACCCCGCCCAGGCTCCCGCCAAAGAACTGGCGGCGCTTTACCACGAACGCTGGGAAATAGAAACCGCTCTCGATGAACTGAAGACACATCTGGGTGGCGCTCAGATCGTGCTGCGCAGTAAGACACCCGAACTGGTTGAACAGGAGTTCTGGGGCTTGCTAATGGCTCACTGCGCCATCCGCCGCTTAATGCACGAAGCGGCCCTGAAGGCGGATGAAGATCCCGACCGGCTCTCCTTCCTGCATTCCGTGCGGGTGGTCCAACGGCGGATGGCCCGGGCCGTTGCTATTCCCCGCCTCGGCAGCTCCGACTCCTGAATGAGACGATCCTCGACGAGATTCTGCAAGAACGCGTCGCCTCCAGCCGGAACCGGATTAACGCTCGCGGAGTAAAGCGGAAGATGAGTAACTATCCATTGCGGCCGCGGAAGCGCCAGAAAACGCGCCGACTCGACTTCTCAAAGAAGATCCGGATTGTTAAGTGAACAGTATTGGGGTTAGCCGCATGATGACCTGCATTTTTGTCGCGCAGCCGTTGGCTTGACGGCTACCAATCAAACGTCGTCGGACAGGGATTGAAACACGCAATCCTTGATTCAGGAGGCGACCAGTTGATTGCCACTGACAGGGGTCCGTGTGACGAGGACGTCTTCCAAGAACAGCGCATCGATGGCGGTACTGAGGAACGTCTCTATTGCTTCACACGGCGAGTTGACGATCGGTTGCCCCTTAACATTGAAGCTCGTGTTCAAGACCATCTCTCGTCCGCTCCGGCGGCCGACTGCCTTCAACAGGGCGTAGAAATCGGGATTCTCATCTGCCGATACGGTTTGGACCCGGGCCGACCCGTCATGATGAGTGATGGCGGGCAGCGCGCTTCTATGTTCCGGCCGCACGTCAACCGTGCAAATCATGTAAGGGAACCGCGTACCGGGCAACACATCGAACCAGCGATGTACTTCATCCAGAGAAACGGCTGGGGCGAATGGGCGGTAGGCCTCCCGTTTCTTAACCATCCCATTGATGCGATCACGCATCTCGGGACGGCCGGGATCGGCAAGAATGCTCCGGTTGCCAAGGGCTCGCGCGCCAAACTCCATGCGTCCTCTGAACCACGCCAGCACCTGGCCGCGAGTAATCAAGTCCGCGGCAGTTCTGCATGCCTCATCTCGATCGCGAAACCGGCGGACGTCAATCTTTCGTCCGAACTCTCGGAGGGAATCGTCAATTGACTGCGGGCCATAGGAAGGCCCGAGCAGAGGTACAGGAAGGCGCCTATTTTTGACCTCTCCGGCCGCCGACGCGCCGTGCAGGGCTGCACCCATGGCAGCGCCGTCGTCACCAGCGACTGGCTGGAAATAGATCTCGTCAAAGAAACCCGACCGGAGGAGTTTCCCGTTGGCGGCGCAATTCAGCGCCACACCGCCAGCCAAGGCGAGCCGGCGCATCCCGGTCTTGGCGCCGAACCGGCCACAGACATGCAAGAAGGTCTTGTTAAGACACTCTTGGAGGGCCGCCGCCGCATCACGATGTTTCTCGAGTATTTCGGCGTCGGGCGGTCGAGGCGGAAAAAGACGCTCTTCGAGGTACCGCCGCGTGGCGAGGTATCGCTCCCGCTCCTCACGCGTGCGGTTCAGGCGTAGACAGGGGATGGAAATCGTGCCATCTCCGTTCAGGACCACCGCTTCCTCGAAAACCCGTCGGTATCGCCCGGGGTCCCCATACGGGGCCAACCCCATGACCTTGTACTCATCCGCATTGAAATCGAAGCCAAGGTGAAATGTGACAAGCGAATATAGAATACCGATCGAATCAGCAGCCGAGATCACAGACAGGCGTTCGATGCGAGCGTTACGCGCTTGAAACACGGATCCGCTCTCACTCTCGCCCATTCCATCCAACACGATAACCAGACACTCATCCCACGCGGACGTAAAGTAAGCACTGGCCGCGTGTGCCATGTGATGATCGACATGGCGAATTTCGGCCGTTGACATGACCCGCCGGACTTGCCGCGATACAGCATCCGGAGAGAGAACCTCGTCGTAGTAGCTTTTTGTCGTCCGGTCCAGCGAGTAAAGGGCTTTGAGCGGAGCGTAATCGAACGCATGGACGACCAGATCGACATCGTTCGAGGTCAGCCCGGCTTCCCGGAGACAGTAGGCGATGGCATTTTCCGGAAATCTGCCCGTGTGCTTGACACCCGAGAAGCGCTCCTCAGCGGCGGCGGCGACCAGCCGGCCATCCACCAGCAGGGCAGCGGCAGAATCATGCCCCTGAGACATCCGATATTCACGCTCATCGAGTCCTGGCCAATGTGCCTTTTTGAACTGGATCGATCCGTCCAGTCCACTGATTCCCAGTATATTGGACAAATCTTCCCTCCTATGACACTAACCGCACGATGCCGCCCTATGTCGTCAGGTTCGCTCAAGGTGGTCAGTCCGCGACGGCCTGCTCCGTGAAGTCGATGCAATGTCTTGCGGCCCGGCAAAGATACTCGCGCCATCCACTCTCGGTGTGGAGCCAGGACGGATCCGGCGTTGTACCAGGACGCCGGGCAAGTTCTTCAAGCAACACGTACAAAGAGTGCTGTTGCGGCGTGATGCCGTCTACCTGCTCGGGATCGCAGTTCCGGTACAGAGCGGGATTGATCACCGCGACCATGCGCCGGGTCCGCTCGTACGTGCCGCCATCCGGTTGGGCCAGCAATGTGTCATCGAGGAACGAGCACAGCGTGCTGCACGTCTCCGCCGAACGGGACAGCAGGCCGTTGTAGCTGACGACCAGTTTCCATGGCGTCGTTGCCGTCGAGCGGAGCGCCTGGGACATATAACGCTGCCAGACAAGCAGCGCCGCAGCTCGTGCGAGGTCCGGGGTCCTTTTCAGCAGCGATTCGGCCACCTCGGCGGGATGGCGCGCCACGATCACATAGAGCACATCTTCGAGAATCTCTTGCCAGAACGGAAGGAGGATCGACATTCTGGGATCCTTCCAGAACCATGGTCGCTGCTGACGTTGCATGTCCGCCAGGAGCGACAGGCCGCGTTCCCGGAATGGCCCTGACCTCGCAAGCGCCGTCAATAGCTCGCAGCCGGCGTCATCGGGTGGAATCATTGTTCGCGCGCCGGTCGCGTTCAGGAGATCCATGTTGAGCCTGACTAACGGGAAATATTCCCAATACCCGGCAGGATTCCAAGCATCGCCCGGGATCAGGTGATGATCGCCGCCGTAAGCGCCCCAAGCCCCGATGAGGCTGGCGGTCAGCGACGTGCCGCTTCTATGCATTCCCAATACAATGGCGCCGCGAGCCAAATCCGTTCTCCTTTTCGAGTTACTCAGTTGCCGGAAACAACGCGCTAGGCGCGCAGGGCTGTCATAGGGTCGACCCTGACTGCACGCAACGCCGGGATAAAGCTTGAGGCGATCGCGACGATGGCGAATCCGACGGAGACCGCCGCAAAAGTCGCAGGATCGCTCGGGCTCACCTGGAAGATAAGAGGTTGAATGCCCCTGTTCAAGGCAATTCCGCCCACAATGCCGATGACGGTCCCGATCAGTGTTAGGATGAGCGCCCTTCCGACGACCAGCTTCATGATGTGCATCTCGTCGCCGCCGATTGCACGCCGGATACCGAATTCCTGCATCCTCATCTGCACACTGTACGCCATAACGCCGTACAGTCCTACGGCGGCGAGTAGCGCCGCGATCGCGGCGAACACCAGAAGTACGGCCATAGTAAGGCGGCGTTGGCCGAGTTTCGCCTCCAAAATCTGGTCCATGGTTCGTATTTCCGCTACTGCCTCGTCAGGGTCGACGGAACGCACCTCGTCCTGGACGGCCTGAATGACGGACGCCGGATTTCCGAATGCCTGAACCACCGCGTACGATACCGCCGGTGCATGGACCACCATCGGTACGTAGAATTCTGGCTCCGGCGCGGCATCTGGTCCGGCTTCACGCACATCGCCCACGATCCCGATAATCTGAGCGGACGTGATGCGGTCGACGCCCTCGCCCATCGATTGCCCGACCGGGTCGGGACCTGCTGTATACGCGGGCCAGAAACGGCGGGCAAAGGCTTCGTTGATGACGATGACTGGCGGTGCACCGGGGCTGTTGTCCCGATCAGTGAATAACCTTCCACGAACAAGCGGAATGCCCATCGCTGAGAAGTAGTCAGGCGTGACACTCTGCAGCTGTGCGTTAGGCTGCTCGGTTTCAGGCATTGCGCGAGTGCCGGCAACACTTACATTGGTGAAGATGGCTGCTGTCGTGGGAATCGATTGCATCAGTCCGGAACGAGATGCGGCCGGAAGTGTCTTCAAACGCCGCTCAAGTTCCAGGTAGAAATTGGCCCGCTTCTCAGGCGTATAGTAGCGGGCATTCGGCAGATACAACTTGAACGTAATCAGGCCGGCAGACCGGAATCCGAGCTCCACGTTCCGAAGGCGTGCAACACTCTGTACTAATAACACGGCGCCTGCCAGCAGGACGATCGACAGCGCAACCTGTCCAACCACCAGCAACTCGCGGCCGCTCATGCCCGCGATGCGCGAACCCCATCGCGAGGAACCGCCCTCACTGACGGAGCCACGCTCCTTGAGAACGTCGGAGAGATTCAATCGTGAGGCCTGGAGGGAAGGGACAAGTCCGAACAGAAGAACCGTCACGATCGAAACCACGGCATTGAATATCAGTACCATGCCGTCGACTTGGATTTCGCGGGCACGCGGCAGCGCGAGTACATCCAGGCTAGTCATAATCCGCACGCACCAAAGCGCCAGAACAACGCCAAGCGATCCGCCGATGACAGCCAGAACCGAATTCTCCACCAGAAGCTGCTGAATCATTCGACCGCGCACGGCTCCCATTGCGGCGCGGATCGCAAACTCACGCGTCCGCGAAGAAGCTCGCGCAAGAACAAGGCTCGCGAGGTTTGCACAAGCGATCAGCAAGACGAGTCCAACAGCGGCGAACAGCACCCAAAGCATGCGGCGGACGCCTGAGACAATGCGCTCTCTTAGCGGCATGACACGAACGGCTACACCAGGCTTGCTGTCCAGGCGTTTGGGGTTGTCCGAGACGTAGCGCTGGTTGAGCACCTGCATCTCGCTTCGTGCCTGGTCGATGGTGACGCCTGGCTTCAGGCGGCCGAATCCAATGAGCGTGGTGACGAAACGCCAGAACTTGGACGGCAGGGCAGAAATCTCCTGGGGCCGCGTCACCCAAATATCGATTCCAGAGAACGGAAAGCTGAAGCCCGGAGGCAGAACGCCGACAATCGTATACGGCTTTCCATCGATCACAACCGACTTTCCCGGCACCTGGGGATCCGCCCCAAAGCGGCTCTTCCATAAGCCGGCGCTGATCATCGCTACGGATCGCCCATCCGGGATATCCTCCTCGGGAATGAAGCTCCGGCCCAGCGCTGGTTTTACGCCGAGAATATCGAGAAAATTCGCCGAGACCCGTGCGCCTTTCACTGCGACGGGCTGCTCCTTGTCTGAAATCACCATGTCTTCCGGCGATCGAAGAAATGCTCCGACGCTCGAGAACGAATGGGCAGAGGCCTTGATTGTCTCGTATCGCAGTACGGTGAGCGGTTGATCGGTCGTATGCAGCCGGGCATTGTCAAGTGAAACCGAAACCAATTCGTCAGGCGCCCGAAACTCGAGAGGCTTCAGAAGAATTGTGCGGATCAGCGTGAACATGGCGGTGTTAGCACCGACACTGAGCGCGAGAATCGCGACTGCCGTCATGCTGAACACCGGATTCTTCCAAAGCCGTCGAAGAGAGAACCGGATGTCCCGCCAGATAGTCTCGAGATGCGGCCCGTCCGCCATGTGCTGCCTCCTTAAGTACAGCTTAGAATAGAGCTTTGCCAGCCGTTATCCGCGTCGCCGGCTGGCTATTTCCTGCGAAGATCATTTCCAAGTCCTGTAGACGATGTCAAATCCCACTGAGATCCTCTCGCATTCGGCTAGGTGTGGTGCGACTGCATGTTCCAGCCAGCTTGGAAACAGCAGGAGCATGCCTGCCGCGGGTCGTATCATGATCTCATGTTTGAAGGCGTTCCGGACGGCGGTCGGAGATCGGATTACGTTGGCTAACACAGCCGCCGGTGTTGGATTTCGAAAGCTGATTGCACCTTCGTCGCGAGAGGCATGCGGTGGGACAGTTACGTAGTACACGCCGGACCAGAAACCCCCAACGTGGAAATGCATTTTGTTGTAGTCGGACTGGCGATTGATGTTTCCCCATGCAGCGACATCGTAATCAGACCGTAACTCGTCCCGTGACATCCCCGGCGCAAGTGACTCCACCATGGTTGCGAGCGCCTCATCGATGTTTGCGAGCAGGGTTCGTACGGCATCACATTCAATCGTTTGGAGTGTCTTCTCGGATTGCCAGCCGCCCCGATTCGATTGTGCGACGGTCGGGTGCGCTTTTTCGAGTCCCAGTATCAGGGCTCCCAGCTCTCCATTGAGCGTCGACGACGCCGGCCCTGCAAGTTGTTTTACGAGAAACGGACTCCCAAAGAACCATGAGATGGTCCCCT
Source organism: Bryobacterales bacterium (assembly GCA_027459465.1). Classification (GTDB taxonomy): domain Bacteria; phylum Acidobacteriota; class Terriglobia; order Bryobacterales; family Bryobacteraceae; genus JAJYKC01. Next base: position 16,385 of record DAIDIH010000372.1, read on the forward strand.
GGGTAGCAACACTCGTCTGTACACCGCAATTCATATAAGCATAGCCTCGCAAACCTCGTGATCCAGTAACTCGCTTTCCTGGAGCCATGGAGGAGTCCGGTCGCGATACCTAGCCACCGGGTTGCGCGGCAGAACGCCCCAAAATCCGATCCCGCTCCCCGGTTCCGAACAGATCGATCCGGCGAACGGCCAAGTGTGGATTTTCAGCCACCGCCCGCAGAATCCTCCCGTAATGTAGCATCATCTGCTCAATGCGCCATTCGTCGAACAGATCCTTCCGGTACACCCAGAAGATGGATAGCCCATCAGCTCGCTCGAATGCGTGCAACTCCATATCAAAGCGGACAAGCACGTCCTCCCGATCGACCAGTTCCACGACCAGGTCTCTGAGAACCTGCGAGTCCCACGGCGCGTTCTGAACCGCAAAGGTAACCTGGAACAACGGATTCCGGTCAGCCCTGCGTTGCGGCGAAATCTCCTCCACAATGCGCTCGAACGGCACATCCTGGTACTCGTAGGCTTCGAGGGCGGTTGCGCGCACCTGGCGAACAAGATCGCTGAATTGCGCATCTCTTCGCACGCCGATTCGCATCACCAGCAGGTTTACGAAAAGCCCAATCAGATCTTCCAACTGCTCCGCCTGGCGGTTCGCTATCGGCGATCCGATGACGATATCTTCCTGCCTGCTGTACCGGTTCATCAACACGGCAAAAGCAGCAACGAGCACCATGTACAAACTCGCGTCGGAGTCACGGCTAAGCCGCTTCAGGCTGCTCAGCTCAGAAGGCGTCAGGCACATCCGGCAGACGCCACCCTGGAAATTCTGAACCGTGGGACGCGGCCGGTCAGTAGGCAAGTCGAGCCGCTCCGGCAGTCCGGCTAGCTGTTTCTTCCAGTACTCGAGGCCCCGCTGCAATGCGCCGGACTCGAGCCAGTTTCTCTGCCACAGCGTGAAATCCGCATATTGGATACTGAGCGGCTTCAGCGGACTCTCCCGCTTCGCGCTGTACGTCTCATAGAGAGTCGCGAACTCCCGGTTGAACACCCCCTGAGACCATGCGTCCGACACGACGTGATGCATCGACCGTAGCAGGATATGCTTGTGACTTTCGAGTTTCAGCAGTTTCAGCCGTATGACGGGACCGTGCTGTAAGTCAAATGGCTCGTTCGTCTCAGCGCGAATGGCTTGCCGGACGTGTTCATCCCGCTGCTCGTCAGTAAACGCGCTTAGATCGCGGACTGGGATTTCGAGCTGCAACGAAGGAGTCACCACCTGCGCCGGCTGGCCGTCGACCTCTTCGAAATGGGTTCTCAGACTTTCATGCCGGGCGACAATCGTGTTCGCAGTAAGCAGCAAAGCCTCGAAATCGAGCTCGCCGCTAAGGCGCAGCACTTCGACGATGTTGTACTCGGCGCTGCTGCCTTTCTGTTTATCGATGAACCACAACCGCTGCTGCGCATAGGAAAGGGGCAGCGGAGCCGGCCGGTTTCCGACGGCGACACGCGGGCGTGTCTCCGCGCCGCGCTGCAGCCTCGAGCTCAGCGCTGCGACTGTAGGCACCTCAAACAACGTGCGGATCGGCAACTCGATGCCCAATGTGGAGCGAATACGGCTTACCAGCCTGGTTGCCAGGAGTGAGTGGCCGCCGCATTCGAAGAAGTTGTCGTCGAGACCGGCCGTGGGAATGCCAAGAACGTCAGCGAATAGCGAACAGAGAATCTCCTCGTTCGGAGATCGGGGGGCCCGCGATTGCCCGGACGGGCTGCAGAAATCCGGATCCGGCAAAGCTTTGCGGTCCAGTTTGCCGTGGCGTGTAAGGGGAATCGAGTCCACGATGACCAACGCGGACGGCACCATGTACTCGGGCAGGACACGCGCAAGCTGCTGCCTGAGTCCCTGGACATCGGGGCGGAACCCGTCGCGGGGAACGATGTAGACGACGAGTCGTTTTTCGGAGTAGACGCCGTGCACCACGACAGCAGCATTGGCAACGCCTGGCTGCTTCATAAGCGCGGACACCACTTCGCCGACCTCTACCCGGAAGCCGCGGATCTTGAACTGGTCATCAACGCGACCGACAAATTCTAGGTATGCGTTCGCTGTCCACCGGGCCAAGTCCCCCGTTCGATACATTCGGCGGCCCGCAGCCTCGAACGGATTGGCAACAAACCGCTCCGCCGTGAGTGCGGGCCGGTTGAGATACCCCTGCGCCAGGCCTGAACCGGCCGCATACAATTCGCCGACCACACCGCGAGGAACCGGATTAAGATTCTTGTCCAGCACGTAAACCTGCGTGCCAGTTACCGGCCTTCCAATTGGAACGCCGGTTTTCAACGTCGCGCTTGGTGGGACGCAATAACAGGCGGTGAAGGTGGTGTTCTCTGTCGGGCCATAGCCATTCACTACTTGGCAGTCGGGCTGTGCACACTGGACGCGGGCGACGTCGTCAACGGCAAGCACGTCACCTCCCGCAAAGAGTTGCTGCACAGGCGCCAAGCTGGCCGCTGCAGTTCGAACGGTTTCGTGCAGCAGTGAAGACGTGAGCCATAGAGCGTTGACGTTGTTCGTCGAGATTTCTGCCGCAATGTCGCGAGGCGTCAGCGGCCCGGGAGGTGCGAGGACCACACAGCCGCCGTGCAGAAGTGGGGCCCAAATTTCGAGAGTTGCGGCATCGAAGCTCAACGTGGCCATCTGGAGGAATCTCGTGTTCGCGTCAAATACCGCGAAATTGGGCGAGGCAAGCAGGCGAACCACCCCGCGGTGTGGAACGACCACTCCTTTCGGTTCGCCCGTCGAACCTGAGGTATGGTTCACGTACGCCACGCCGGAGGTACAGATCCTTACGGTTGGTTTAGCCGTGCTGAGATTCGAAGTGTACTCGTGCCGCTCGTCAAATATCGTTACGTTATCCGACAGGCCGGCAATCTGCTGCCCAACGCCGGCGCGAGCGATGACATGCCGTACGCCGCTATCGGCCAGCATGAAGCGGAGCCGTTCGGGCGGATAGGAAGGGTCGAGGGGGAGATAGGCGGCGCCGGCCTTGAGTGTCGCCAGCAGCGCCACCACCATTTCCGGCGAGCGCTCCACCGCAATGCCGACCAGCGCTCCCGC
>DAIDIH010000373.1 GCA_027459465.1 Bryobacterales bacterium
TACCTCAACTCCAGCCACCCCGCCAAAAAATCTCTTGCCAACTTACACGGAAGTCGGGTAAAAAGGATCTGTTCTGAGTGTCTCCGTTGGCCGCTTTTGAACTAACCACCTATGGCCGGTTTTGCGGTGACCGCCGAGGAAGTTCAGCCTCAAGTTCTATCCGATCTATCGGGGCGCATTTGACTCGCTTCACGCCGTGGCCCAGACGGCGGCGCACAGCGAGCGGGGAGCCATCGCCCTCATTCCAGCCATCTATATGCTCGCGTTTTTTCTGGAGTGTTTTTCCGGAGCCGAGAACAAGATCAGCCGGGAACGTGAAATTGCCGCCGATGCGGTTGCCGCCGAAACCGTGGGCGCGGCGAACATTGCCACAGCGCTGGCAAAGATTGTCGCCTTCACCGACATGTGGGATAGCCTGACTGCGGTGATGCAGGACTCGCTTCAGAAAGGCACCATCACCTTCGATGAAAAGGAATACGATGCTCAACGGTTTTTTTCGAACGTGAGCAACGTATTCGTCTATATGGTTGCGAACAATGCGGAACCCAAGGCTCTGGAAGGGCTGGATGCCAAGACAATTCCGCATCCCACGGACTCACACCCGCCGCTGAGCGTTCGACTGGCAGCGCTAAAGACAACCTTGGCGGAAGTGGGCCCAGATGCGCTCAACATATCCCCGGACCCCGCGTCCAGCGCCGTGATCGACAAACTTGAAGAGCTTGAAATGCAGTTGAGCGTGGTTCAACAACTGTTGTTAAATCCCGACCAGCACCGGCGTTTCCTCGAACCGTCCGCTGACAACGGCATCCGGGCCTGCCCTTCAGGTGGAACCAGGGTCTTGCCGACAGGCGATGGAAAGTGCGCCGCCTGCCAGACTTCAATGGCTCGATAGACTCAGGCAATAAAGTTATGAGCGCATTCGATCGGTCAACACCCAGGGCCGAACAGAAACGCGAGGAGCAGGCGCTATTCGAGGCGTTTGCGCAATGCTGTCCGGATTTTGCGGGCGAGGACGTCTTGCACTCGCGACTCGCAGGATGTGGCAGCGACCCGCCCGATGTCATATGCACAACTACGTCCGGAAAACTTGTCGGCGTCGAGATCTGCCAGTGGGCACATCAAGGAGAGATGAAGGCGGGAAAGTTACGCCAGGAGATCGACGGAAAGCTCCTGGAAGCCATCGGTGTTCCCCAGCCGATGAACACTTCGAAGAACTTTGAGCTGGTTGTTTTCTTTCCAAAAACCGAGGTACACATCACCCCCCACGAGTATCGGGCATTTCGGGAAGCCCTGTTTCGGTTGATACAGCATGTTGATGGCGCGCGGCCGGTGAAGCATGCGGGCGGCAGCTATCGCTTTCCGGACCTGAACCGTTTTCCACCGCTGGACAAGCATCTTCAGCAGATCAAATTCGTGCCTGGCGAGGCCTTTACCTCCGGTGCCGACTGGATCGTGCCGGTAGTCCCGGCCGGCTGGTTCGATGACCGTATAGCTCCCAACGCATTGGACGAGCTGATTTCGAAGAAGAAGAAGAGCTGCAGCAGCCTCAAGACGCCTTGCGACGAATTGTACCTGTTGATCGCTTACGACCAGGCGCTTCTTCATTGCTCGCCGATCACCAAAGTCGGAGAGATCGCCAAGGAAGCGGCAGTCAGGCTCGTGGCGGATCGTGGTCCATTTAACCGTGTGTACCTGTTCCTTGCCATCGAACCTGGTTACAAAGTTTACCGGCTCCTGTGACCATGCCGCTTCCAGCCCGCCTTCAGGCCGGGACATACCGCTTGATCGAGATGTCCCGCGCGTGTTCTCGCGTTTTCGCCACGTCGTAGGCGAGCTGCATACGCAGAAGGTGGTCCATGTCCGGTCCGAACGCCTTTTCGATGCGCAGGGCCATTTCCGGTGTTAGCGCCGCCTTGCCGTGCAGAAGATCGGAAAGCGTAGCGCGGCGCACTTTCAAAATCTTCGCCGCCTTCGACACGTTGAGGCCGAGGGCCTCGACGATCTCTGTTCTGATCAGGTCGCCCGGATGGGGAGGGTTCTTCATGGGCATTGCGTGCCTCCTAATGGTAGTCGATCAAGTCAATATCGCTGGCAGCGTTCGTCTCTTCGTCGTACCGGAAAATCAACCGCCAGTTTCCGGTAACAGTCAGGCTCCAGAACCCTTTCAGGTCGCCTTTAAGCGGATGCAGCTTCCAGCCTGGAAACCGGCCGAGCTGCTCGAGCGTCTCGGCGGTTTCGAGGGCGAACAGAAGCTTGCGCAGCTTGTCGGCCATCGCCGACGGCACCCCCTTGGCGTTCCCGTCTTCGTGAAGCTGCCTTAGCCCCTTATGGCGAAAGCGGACAAGCTGCATGCCATCCCTTCATGATTACAGTATGTACGGTTATACCGTACACGTCAAGCGTTTGTTGTGAAAGTTAGCCAAGCAGCGCGTTCGTCATCCATCGCCACGAACCACCAAATCCTGCATCGCGAGTTGCCAGTCTCCAACCATCGCTTGCCCAGCGCTCTTTAGTAGCTGAGCGTGACGGCCGCGCGCCCGTGCTACGGCGGCGTCCATCGCCTCGCCACCTGGTTCGGGAACGGCAGGTGAGCAGAACTTTAGCCAGGCTGTCTACGAATGCGAATAGCGCCTGCTGGGCTCGCCGCAGGCGGAATACTTCGCGCCGGATTTGCTCCATGTTGGCAGCAAGTCGTTCCTCAGCCCCAATTACCACGTCTTCCCTTCCGCTCAATTCATGGTCAATCGCCGTTCTGAGGAAAGCACTCGCGTTGGCATAGCCCCGGACCTTCGCAGGTTTGCTGGTCGAGGCCGTGATGGGCGTTGGCCGAGAGCGCGCTGCCCTGGCCGGTTTCAAAGTACATGACGTTCGAGCCGGGCATGCCGCGGTTCAGCGCGCGGGCGGCCTGTTCGGCTTCGTCGAGCATGG
>DAIDIH010000374.1 GCA_027459465.1 Bryobacterales bacterium
ACGCTTCGTCCGGGCGCACCCCCGACCACCGGCGCGACCTACCGCTGTATGGATCAATCCGCCGCCTGAGCGGGCGGCGAGCGAACAGGAGCAACACTAATTTATGCGGGCGGGTGTCTCAAAGTGATTGACAAATTCCGAACGCGCCGGCGGCCGCGTCCTCGAGATCACAGCGAACGAATATGGCGGTCCGAAGTGGGAGAGTCTTTCCTACCTTGTCATCCGGAGATAGGCGTGCCTGAGTTACCGGAGGTTGAGGCGGTCCGGCGCCGTATTGAGCCTTTCGCCCTCGGCCGGACCATCGTCGCAGCTCATGTCCTCCGCCAGCGCATTGCTCGTAACGGGTCCGTGGGGCAGATTGAACAATTCGTTACCGGCCGCTCCATAACCTGTGTCTCCCGCCGGGCAAAGAACTTACTCCTGCACTTCGACAACGCCGCACTCCGCATCCATCTGCGGATGACGGGTGACCTTCTACCCTGTCCCAACGTTCGTTTCTTCCCGATTGCCACTCGCTTAATACTTGAATTCGACAAGCACGAGGGCATCCTGTTCACCGACCCACGGGCGTTGGGCCGGGTTGAGTTACTCGATGCCACAGGACTTGAAGCGCTCGACCGTTCGCTTGGAACGGAACCACTCTCGCCGCAGTTCACCCCCGCTTTACTGACATCTGCAGCCCGCCGGAGCCGCCTTCCGGCCAAGCTCTTCCTGATGAATCAGGCCGCCATTGCAGGTATCGGCAACATCTATGCGGCAGAAATTCTCTTTGCCGCCCGGATTGACCCGGCGCGCAGGATGAACAGCCTGAGCTTCGCTTGTCTCGAACGCTTACATGGCGCCATCCAGGAGATCTTGCAGGCAGCTACCCGGATTGCCGAAGTCACGTATGCAGCGCCCGGACACTTCGATGAGGCGGCCGGCTTTCAGTTGCATGTATACGGCCGCGTGGGTGAACGTTGCCTGCGCTGCAATAGGCGGATCCGCCGCATTACGCAAGGCGCACGTTCGACTTACCACTGCCCTGGCTGCCAGCACTGAAGCAGGGAGTTAGGAGCCCGTTGACGGAGCTGTCAATGCTCGCAGCAGGTTCGCGCCATTGGGACTTCCCAGCCCAGTGCAGGCGTCCCATCCCGGCCCGGCAGAGTATGCGCCGTTGTTGCCAGACGTGATGTCATTGAATGCCCCACTCGAAGCCGAAAGCGGGTAGACAGCCGGATTCAAGTATCCCAATGCACGCCCAGTCTGTTGGTTCATCAGCGCCACGAGGGCGGCCCACAGCGGCGCCACGGCACTCGTTCCGCCAACCACGCCACTGTGGCCGTCCACGAACGTCTGGTACCCCGTCACCGGGTCGGCGTCGCCGGACACATCGGGCACGCCACGCCCGGCGAAGTGCGAAGGATTCACGGACACCGGCACGCCGGCACTGCCCTGAAACGCGGGCAAGGCGAAAATCTCACTCACTCCGCCGCCCGTCGCGCCTTGCCCCGGCCCGTCGTTCCAAACCGTCTCGCTGGTGATTTCGCCGGAGTTGGAAAGCAGTCTCGTGCCGCCGCAAGCCAGCACATGAGGGCTCGATGCCGGGAAGTCAACGTGTTGCTGGCCGTCGCTCACGCCGTCAGTCGACCCATTGTCGCCGGCGGCTACGCACACTGTCACGCCCAGGGTCGCCGCGTCCTGGAACGCCTGGTCGTAGGACTGCATCGACTGCAGCGTCCAACTCGATTCCGGCCCGCCCCAACTGATTGAGATGACGGAGGGTTCATTTGCCGTGTCATGAACAGCCGTCGTGATGGCATCGAGAAACCCCTGATCGGTGTTTGGCGAGAAGTACACGACAATCGACGCGCCCGGCGCTATAGCCCCAACAACCTCGATGTCCAGCAAGACTTCTCCGTCGGCGCTGTTCGGGTCGCCCGTCGGCTGGTTCTTGCCTCCATCCACGCCAACCGCCGTCACCTTTGGCGCCGGATTTATTCCTAGCCCGGAAAAATACGAACTTAGATCGGAATCGCTGTATCCTCCACCTAACTCAATGAGGGCGATCGTTTGTCCAGATCCGTTCCCCGACGCCGGATAGTTATAGAGCTGCGCCACTTGCAGCGGCGTATAAGACATATCGCCCGCAGCCCGCGGCGCGATACCCAGTGGATGGAGCCGCAGCTTCGGCTTAGCTTGCGGACGGTTATCAAGCCCCAGGACTGCTTCGATCACGCCGTGGAGATTCGCTGGAATCTGAACGTTCCCGACGCGCGCGCGAAACTGTTTCCCCTCGTGTTCCACGGTGACCAACTCCACGCCGAAAGCCTGCTGCATGGCCGCTACCGTTCCGGAGAGAACCACGGTTCGTCGCGCGAGGCTTGAATCCACAACCCGCAGCCCCTCCGAGACGGCAAACTGCTCCACGTTGGCGATGTCCGCCGGAGTCGCGCCGTATGCCTGCGCAAACTGCTCCCTACTCAGGCGTTGCGGCGCAGTGCCCGGCGGAGGCAGCGGCGTCTTCCGCCTCACGACCACGGTCACTTCGATCTGCTCTGCCACCTGTGGTACTCCGATGATCGTGGCCCCCGGGGGGAGCTGACGCCTGCTCGCTTCCAGCGGAACCTTTGGAGTTGGCATAGCCCTCATGCTACTCGATTCCTGTGTCGTATGGAAGGGGATCCAGGCTGCCTGTCGCGATATCTTAGTTACACATGCTCACCAACGATTCTCCGGATTGGCAGCACCACGGCATTCGCATCGTCCGCGCCGGCCAACTCGATCCAGACACGCCCCAAACACCGGGTATGTCCCGCGCCGCCGCCATCACCACAGCTACAATCGGGGCGCAGAAACTATGGGCCGGAACGGTTGTGGTCGCTCCAAACGCAAAGACCGGCGCCCATCACCACGGTGAACTTGAAACGGTTCTCTACATCGTGAAAGGCCGGGCACGTCTGCGCTGGGGCAATCATCTTGAGTTCGTGGATGAGGCCGGCCCCGGCGATTTCGTCTTCGTGCCACCCTTTGTCCCCCATCAGGAACTGAACGCCGACCCGCGCTTCCCTGTCGAAGCGGTTGTGGTGCGCAGCGGCCAGGAACCCATCGTCATCAACTTGGACATCCCCAGTCCGGAAGAACCGAGCCCGACGCCGTGGATCGACCCCAGTCACCCCGCCTAAACTAAGGAAGGAACTCTATGGAACTGCTCGATCCGGTCGAAGTGCGTGTCCTTGGCGCGCTCATTGAAAAGGAAGCCGCCACACCCGAATACTATCCGCTCTCGCTGAACGCGCTGGTCAACGCCTGCAATCAGAAGTCGAACCGCCATCCGGTTGTGAACTACACGGACGAAGACGTCTCCGACGCCATCCTCCGCCTGCGTGCGAAAGGCCTCGCCGTCACGATCACGGGAGGCGCCCGCGTCGCGAAATACGGCCAGCGGATCTCGGAAACGCTGAACCTGGGCCGACGTGAACTCGCCGCCCTGGCCGTCCTTCTCCTGCGAGGTCCGCAGACGCTCGGCGAAATCAAGGACCGCTCGGAGCGGCTCTACCATTTCGCCGACCTTGACGAAACCTCGTCCACGTTAGACCGGCTCGCCGCCTGGCCAGCAATGCCGCTTACGATGAAGCTTCCGCGCCAACCGGGCCAGAAGGAAGCACGCTTTGCCCACTTACTTTCCGGCGAGCCGCATCTCGAATCCGTAGCGGATTCGGATGTTTCTTCGCCGTCACCCGGCACAATCGAACGGCTGGATGATGAAGTGCGCGCCCTACGTGACGAACTCGCCGAACTCAGACGCCGATTCGACGCTCTGGAAGCTCAGTTCCGCTAATTCGGCACTTACTCGGATCTCAAGGCTTCTACCGGGTCCAGCTTCAACGCACGCAGAGCCGGCACATAACTCCCGGCCGCAGCAGCAACGAGGAGGCCCAAAGGCGCGAGTATGAACGTCGCCGGGTCGAGCGCACTGACACCAAACAGCAATGAGGCAAGCCAATGCGTCAGAAGCAGCGCCGCTAAGACGCCGAACGCGGTCCCAAACCCGGCCAGCATCAGGCCCTGCCGTACAAACAGCGCCCCTACCTCGACCGGCCGCGCGCCCAGCGCCACGCGAATGCCGATCTCCCGCTGCCGCTGCGAGACGGAATAGGAAACCACGCCGTACAATCCCACGATTCCCAGCAATAACGCCATCGCTCCGGCAATCGCGAGCATGACCAGCGTGAACGACGTCCGCGCCATCGAGCGGGCGTAGATCTGATCGAGTGTTCTCACATCGGCCAGCGGGAGGTTCGGATCCACAGTCCACACTGCTCGCCGGACATCGTCGAGAAATCCTTGTGAGCCTGTCCTGCTACTGCGAATGACGTATGCCAGGTCGCGCCGTACGAAGTCCTTATCCGCGGCGAAGTTGCTCATCCGAAGCGGCCATAGCACCTCCGTCGGAGCTTTTTGATCCACCCCGTCGTCGCGTATATCCGCCATTACGCCCACGACCTCACGCCAGTCTTTGTTCATCGCATCCCGGATCCGTTTCCCCACCGCTGCCTGTGGGCTGCCCCATACTTCGCGAGCCGTGTTTTCGGTCACCATCGCGACGGAGCGCTTGTCGAACGTATCCTCCCACGTGAAATCCCGACCTGCCACGAGCGTACTTCCGATTGCCCGCGCAAACTCGGGCGATACAAACTTGAAAGTTCTAAGCGGTGGGATCTGCGTTGCCGAGTACTCCCTGCCCTCGGGGTAGATTGGGTCGTGCCATCCTTGTCCGTCCATTGGGATCATCGTCGTTATCGCTGCTGAATCCACACCGGGGATCGCCTGAATCTGCGATAGGATCTGCTGCTCCGTGTGAATCACTTTGTCCGGGTCCTTCGCCTGGGCCTCGGGAATCGAGAGATGTACGGTCAAAATCTTCGCAGGAGACGTGAACCCCGGTTGCACGCTTCGTAATGCATAAAATGTCCGGATGAGCAGCCCGCTTGAGATTAAGAGGACAAGCGCAAGAGCTACTTGCCCAATTACCAACGCGCTACGCACGCGCCGACGCTCGCGGCTCATGCTCATCGTGCGTCCGCCGGCCCGCAACACAGGCGATAAATGCGGCGCTGCGTAGCGAAATGCGGGCATTAGCCCAAACAGCACGCCGGCCACGATCGAAACCAACACCGTAAACCCAAGCACGGCCCCATCGATCGAAATGTCTTCGAGGCGCGGCAGGTGCGCCGGAGCAAGCGTCCGAAGCAACTGGAGACCGCCGAACGCCAAACCAAGGCCAACGGCGCCGCCGACCGCCGCGAGCACCGCGCTTTCCGTCCATAACTCCCGTGCAATATCTCCCCAACCAGCACCTAGCGCAGCGCGGATCGCTAATTCCTGCTGGCGCCCATCGGCTCGCACCAGTAAGAGGTTGGCCACGTTGGCGCACGCAATCAGCAGAACGATCCCCACGGTCCCCATCAAGACCCACAAGGTATTCCCGATGTCCCCCACCATCTCCTGTTTCAGGGGCTGGAACGTCGGCTGCAGCCGAGCCGTTTCAAACATCTTCGGCGTGAACCCAGGAAACGGCGGAAACTTAGTTAATGAAACTGGAATCAGGCGCGTGGCATCGGCGCTTGCCGCAGTAATAGTTACATCCGGGTCTAGACGCGCCACCGCCCGATAACTGAAGTTGCCCAGGTAGATCTTACTCCGGTCCAGACGCATCGGCAGAAACAGCGACGGATGTTGATCGAGGAATCGGAAGCTTTCCGGCAGAACTCCGATCACTTCCCGAGGCCGTCCGTCGATCTGAATCCGGCGTCCTAGCACGCCACGGTCGCCCCCGAACCGCCGCTGCCAGTAACCGTACGTCAGCACTACCGTCTCCGGACTCCCCGGTGAATCGTCATACTTGGTGAACACGCGACCTAGCGCCGGTTGCGCCCCCAGCACTGGCAGGACACGGTCCGTAACGTCTTCGGAATCGACCTGCTCGGGCTCAGCCACACCGGTAATGCTCACCGAATCTCCGTTCCACATCCCTATGTCACGCAGCGTCCGGGAATCCTCGCGGTAGGTGAAATAGAGAAACGGCGCGATCCCGGCATCCTTGATGTTCACGCCCGGCGCCGCATGGTTGACGGAAATCAACCGCTCGGATTGCGGATAGGGGAGCGGCTTCAAGAGCACGCCTTCGATCACGCTGAAGATCGCCGAGTTCGCCCCGATCCCGAGCGCCAGAGTGATCACCGCAACCAGCGCAAACCCGGGCGCCTTCGTCAGCCGCCGCAGCACATGCTTGAGCCTCATATCCGCTAATACGCTCGATTTGTGCTGAGGTTCCCGCCATTCGCCGATCCGCTTGCTCATTCCGGCCCCAGTCAGCTACCCTCGCCTTTTGGAGCCTTTCTCGTTCAGGCTCAGGAACGGTTTGGAGGGTAACGTGCCCAAAATGCGTGCCGTGCAAGTGTCCTGTGCTGGTGGACCGCTCGACCTTGTGGAGCGGGAGATTCCGGAGCCCGGGCCGGGACTCGTGCGGATCAAAGTCCAGGCCTGTGGCATTTGTCACAGCGACTCGCTGGTGCAGGAAGGAGCCTTCCCCGGCGTCGAGCATCCACGCATCCCCGGGCACGAAGTGATGGGGGTCATCGACATCGTGGGCCCCGGTGTGAACGGTTGGGCCGCGGGCGATCGCGTCGGCGTGGGTTGGAATGGAGGCTACTGCGGCTACTGCGACTTCTGCCGTCGCGGGGACTGCTTCGCCTGCCGAAACGCTACCCGCATCACGGGGGTCACCTGCGATGGTGGGTACGCCGAGTACATGCTCGCCTCCGCGTCGGCGCTCGCGCGCGTCCCCGGCGCACTCTCGCCCACCGACGCCGCTCCTCTGCTCTGCGCCGGCGTTACGACTTTTAATTGCCTTCGACACTGCGGGGCTCAGCCTGGAGATACCGTGGCCATTCTCGGTCTCGGCGGCCTGGGCCATCTCGGGGTTCAGTTCGCCGCAAAAATGGGTTTCCGCACCATTGCGATTGCGCGAGGCGCGGACAAGGGTCCGTTCGCCAAGAAGCTTGGCGCGGCGGAATACATCGACTCGACGGCGCAGGACGCCGCGCAGTCGCTCCGAGCGCTGGGCGGGGCAAAGGCGGTGCTCGCCACGGTCACAAACGCGCATGCCATGGCCTCCACCATCAGCGGCCTCGCCGCAAACGGAACGCTCATGATCATCGGTGCTGTCCCGACGCTGGAAGTCTCGCCGCTCACTCTGCTCAGCGGACGCCGCGCCGTCAAAGGCTGGTACTCCGGCACGTCGATTGACTCCCAGGACACACTCGAATTCTGTGTGCTGACCGGCGTGCGGTCCATGAACGAGGTCTATCCGCTGAGCCGGGCCTCTGAAGCCTATGAACGCATGATGAAAGGCGAGGCTCGCTTCCGCGCGGTGCTGAGTGTGAGTGAGTAGGCCAGAACCGGCGACGGAGCATCCCGCGCTATCTTGGTTCGATGGCTTCGTCCCATGTTGAGAGGTTTCGCAGACGGGTGTACCTTTCGAAGAGAGAATTCTCAATCCCCAAGAAAACGTGCGACGCGTTAGGCATTTGGTCAGAAGACAGCGTACACCTCGTCGTCCGGGACCAGGACGGCAAGGAGCTTTTCCAAGGCCGGAAGACGCTAAAGTCCGGCTCGGAGATCTACGGCAAAGACATTGCCCCCTTCCTCGTCCCCGGCTCGAATATTCTCGTTGAGGCCTCGGAGCCGCGTCTTTCCAAGGCAAGGCGTCACCAGGAAAGCCTTGATCAAGACCACGCTCTGGCCTCTCAGGAGCAGCTGGCGGGGTTCCAGCCTGATATCGAGGTCCGCAACGCAGTGGAGCAGCATGCGATGCGACTGGCAAAGCAAGAACTGGTCCGGCGGGGGTTCGGTAGAGTTAACGACCGGTCCAGCTCAATGCCCTATGATTTCGAGTGCGAACGCGGCGGACTTTCGTATTACGTCGAGGTCAAGGGCACCCAGGGCAAGGGGGAGGCCGTTATCGTGACGAAGAATGAAGTTAAACACCGAAACAGCCATCCGAGCCGGTCAATCGCGATAATTGTGCACTCTATTAAAGTTGATGCCGCGAAAAAGCCTCCAGTGGCATCAGGGGGCGCAATCCGGATCTTCGAGCCCTGGAAGATCAATCCGGCGTCGCTGGAACCGACGCAGTACCTCTGGACAGTGCCCAAACCGCCCAAACAGGGCACGCGTTGAGAGCCGGGTAGTGTACTTGCAATCTCGCCTCCGGCACTGACATGATTGCTGTCGGAACGAATCCTACCGCCATGCGAATCCAACTCTTCGCCGTCGCGCTTGCCTGTGCCACCGCCTTTGCCCAGAAACCGTCCTGGCCGCCGTCGCCAAACCACCTGACTATCCCGCTGTGGCCGAATGGAGCGCCAGGCGCACCTACGAACCTGCCTCCGGAGGTCGACATGACGACGCCGAAGGATAATCTTGTCGCCGGCCGGCCGGTGATTCGCCTGGGCAATGTCTCCAACCCGACCCTCACCGTCTACTCGCCCCGCAAGAACACGACCGGCGCGGCCGTTGTGGTTTTTCCCGGCGGCGCCTACCGCATCCTCGCCATCGACCTGGAGGGGACCGAGGTCTGCTCCTGGCTCAACACGAAGGGGATCACGTGCATTCTGGTGAAGTACCGCGTTCCCGGCACGGGCCCGTATCCCAAATCCGCCGCGGCTCTCGAAGATGCCCAGCGAGCTCTGGGGATTGTGCGCTCAAAGGCTTCGGCCTGGCACATTGATTCTCACCGCGTCGGTGTCCTGGGTTTCTCGGCCGGGGCTCACCTGGCGGCCGCACTTAGCACTCACTTCGACCACCGTCTCTATGAACCCGTCGACGCCGCCGATCAACTGAGTTGCCGTCCCGACTTCGCCGTGATCCTCTATCCGGGTTACCTCGCACTCGCCGACAAGCACTTTGCCGCGAACCCCGACATTCCCGTTACCAGCCAGACTCCTCCGTCGTTCCTCCTGCAAGCCGAAGACGATCCTGTCCATGTCGAAAACGCGGTTGTGTATTTTATGGCCCTGAAGAATGCAAAGGTTCCGGCCGAATTGCACATTTATGCGCAAGGCGGCCACGGCTACGGCCTCCGGCGCACCGCACTTCCCATCACGACGTGGCCAGTCCGGGTGGAAACGTGGTTCCACACGATCCGCGTATTGGGTGCGGCGAAGGCCGCAGGCGGATCGGCGAACTAATTTGGCCGCGGCACTCGGTCTAGCGAGGCAGGTGGTAAAGGCGTACACTCACCGTACGTGGACGCCAAAACCGCTGCCCGCCAACGTCTCGAATCCCAGCGCGACTTACTCGTCGAACTCAGCCATCGCATCCACGCGCAGCCGGAATTAGGCTTTGAGGAAGAACGTTCCTCGACGTGGCTCTGCGAAACGCTCGCGGACCTCGGGTTTGCCGTCGAGCCGGGAATTTGTGATCTTCCCACCGCATTCCGCGCCCGCTTCGGCAACGGACCCTTGAGCGTCGCCATCTGCGCGGAGTACGATTCTTTGCCGGGTATCGGCCATGCATGCGGACACAACATCATTGCCGCCTCCGCCGTTGGCGCGGCACTCGCCGCCGCCCAGGTTGCCGATGATGTTGGTCTGACGGTCACCGTGCTCGGCACTCCGGCGGAAGAAGTTGGCAACGCAAGTGGCAAGATCCTGCTGCTCGAACGCGGTGCATTCGGCGACGTACACGCGGCGATGATGGTCCATCCGGCTCCGTTCGACATGCTCCGCGCCAAGATCATTGCCGCGTCCATGTTCGAGGTTACCTATACCGGCAAAGAATCCCACGCCTCCGCGTTCCCCGAGCTCGGCATCAATGCAGCCGACGCGCTGACGATCGCTCAGACCGCCCTCGGTCTTCTGCGCCAGCACATCCGCGCCGCGGACCGCATCCACGGTATCGTCACCAACGGCGGCGTCGCTCCGAACGTCATCCCCGCGCACACGGCGGCGAAATACATCATCCGTTCGGAAACCCTCGCTCAGTTGAACGACCTGCGGCCCAAGGTGCACCGCTGCTTTGAAGCCGGAGCCCTTGCCACGGGAGCAAAACTCGCCATTCTCGGCGGGGACAAGCCGTATGCCGAGATGCGGCACGACGACGCGATCGCCGCGCTGTACCGGAGGAACTCCGAAGCTCTGGGCCGGCCCTTCCCCAATCTCGGAGAGTGGGAGACACGCCCCCTCGCCTCCACGGACATGGGTAATGTTTCGCTCGCTGTCCCCTCTATTCATCCCATGATCGGCATCAACTCGTTACCCGCGGTGAATCACCAGCCCGAATTCACCGCTCACTGCGTGACGCCGGATGCGGACAAAGCCCTCACGGACGGGGCACTCGCAATGGCCTGGACCTGCATCGACCTAGCAAGTGATGCGGATCTACGCCAACGCCTGATGACTCGCGCATGAATCACTTCCGCAAGTGACAAAAAGCCGGGGAATCGCTTCCCCGGCCTTCGTTGTTCACGACTCTGGCGTCTGCGAGAGAGCCGCCCTTACTTCGGGCAGCCCTTCGCCTTGACGGCCTTCTCAGGCGCCGGCTTGGCCCCGGCAGCCGCCGACGGCATCGGAGCGCCGTTCGGCACCAGCCAGATCTCCACGCGCCGGTACTTGGC